>JBGSWJ010000086.1:0-2753 GCA_041752495.1 Rhodobacterales bacterium | reverse complement strand
AGAGGCGGGCCATCAGGGCGGTGCCGATGCCGCCGCCTGCGCCGGTGAGGAGGATGCGCGCGCCGTCGAGCGAGATCATGGGGAGAGACCTTGTGTTTTGCCCCTGCCGGGGCAGGATGGGGCGGAATGGTGGAGGAGAGGTCGGATGGTCAAGGAACATTTCGGAACGTCGCATGTGCCGCTGTCGCCTGCGGTGCGGGCGGGGGATTTTGTCTTTGTCTCGGGGCAGGTGCCTGTAGTGGACGGGCAGATCGTGCCGGGCGGGATTGCGGCCGAGACGCGGGCGGTTCTGGAGAATGTGAGGCGGTGCCTTGCCATGGCCGGGGCGGGGATGGAGGATGTGGTGAAGACCACGGTCTGGTTGCGGGACAGGGATGACTTCCCGGCGTTCAATGCGGCATATGCGGAGTTCTTTCCGGTCAATCCGCCGGCGCGGTCCACGGCGGAATCGCGGTTGATGATCGATATCGCGGTGGAGATCGAGGCCATTGCCTATAGGCCCTTTTGAGGTTTGGGGGCGGCGTAGACGGGGGTGGGGATGCCCTCCATCCGGGCCTTGAGTTGCAGGGCGACGATGCGGGAATAGAATCGTGACAAGGCAAGGTTGCCGCCGTGATACCAGAGATTGGGCACGGCGGTGGGTTTCCACATGTTGCGGGGTTCGCCCTGCCACGGGCCGGGGTCGCCGGTGATGCCGGAGCCCAAGCCCCAGCAGGGGCCGGTGGCATCGGCGGCGTTGCGCGAGACGATGGCAGCCACGGATTCGTTCATCGACTGGTAGCCGGTACAGGCGATGATGACATCAGCCTGCACCTGACGGCCATCGGTGAGGGTCAGGCCCTCGGGCGTGACATGGTCCACGCCTGCGCCGGAGAGGACGCGGATCTCTTGGTCGGCGATCAGGTCGGAGGCGCCCACGTCGATGTAGTAGCCTGAGGCGGTGCGCATGGCCTGCATCATCAGGCCGGAGTCGTCGGGGCCGAAGGTGAGGGCGAAGCCGGACAACGCGAGGCGGTCGTAGAAGGCGGCGTCGCGGGCGCGGATGGTTTTGTAGAGGTCTTTCTGCTGGTCGGTGAAGACGGCCATCGGGGTTGCCGCGCCGATGAGGTCAGCCTTTTCGGGGGTGATGCCCTTGGCCAGCGCCTCCTCTGAGTAGTTGGCAAAGCCCGCGTCCATCAGGGTTTCGGAGCGGACGACGATGGTGGGGCTGCGCTGGATCATGGTGACCTGCGCCCCGGCCTCCCACAGGTCAACAGCCACATCATGGGCGGAACTGGCCGAGCCTATGACCACGGCGCGTTTGCCGCGATAGGGGGCCGCGCCGCGATAGGCGCTGGAGTGGATGAGCGTGCCCTGAAAGCTGTCGATGCCGGGCCAGTCGGGTTGTTTCGGGGGGCCGTAGGCGCCTGTGGCGAAGACAAGCTGTTTGGGGCGGAGGGTGAGGGGCTGGCCGTCGCGGGTGACGGTGACGGTCCAGTCCTGCGTCTTGTCGTTCCAGTGGGCCGCGTCGCAGGTGGTCGAGGTCCAGAGGTCGAGTTCGAAGATGGAAGCATAGGCTTCGAGCCAGTCGCCCATCTTGTCCTTTGGCGTGAAGACCGGCCAGTTTTCCGGGAAGGGGAGGTAGGGGAGGTGGTCGTACCAGACGGGATCGTGGAGGACCAGGGAGCGGTAGCGGTTGCGCCATGAGTCGCCTGCGCGGGCGTTCTTTTCCACGATCAGGGCCGGAACGCCGAGTTGCTTGAGCCGCGCGCCGAGGGCGAGGCCGCCCTGGCCGCCGCCGATGATGAGGGTGAAGGGCTGATCCTGCAGGCCGATGCGCATGGTTTCGGAGGCGCGGTTTTCGGACCATGTTCGGCGGGTGCGGCTGGCCTTGTGGGTGACGCCCTTGGGCCGTGTCGCGCCACGGGGTTCCTCGTGCCCTTTCAGGTCTGACATGCAGGTGAAAAGGATGAAGGCTCGGTCGTCGCGGAGGGTGAGGCGGCCATGTCCGTGGGCCGTGGCGGTGTCGAAGGCGAGCCAGATGTGGGTATCGGGGCCGTCGGTTTCGGGGGGTTCGGTGATGCGCCAGTTGGTGGGTGCGGTGTGGCCCAATGTTTCGGCGAGCATGGCGGCGATGGCGGGGCGGCCTTCCATCGTCTTGATATTCCAGGTGAAGGTGAGGAGGTCGCGCCAGTAGCCGTTGTCGTGGAACAAGGCGGCGGCGGCGGGGATGTCGCGGGCGGTGAGGGCGGTGGCGAAGGCCGAGAGCCAGTCTTGCGGGGTGGTCAATTCAGTCTCCCAAAGGTTCGATGGAGCGGCCTGCGCCCTTGTCGACAAGGTTGAACTTGATCCGGCGGAGGTTTTCGCGGGCGAGCGGGCCCATCTGGTAGCCGGTCGCGGCGGCGACGAGGTCGATGATCGTGAGGAAGGCGAAGCGCGAGGCGGAGGGCGTCAGCGCGTCGGGGTATTCGGCGATACGGGTGGTCAGCGCGATCTCGGCGGTCCGGGCGAGGGCGGAGCCAGGGGTGGTGATGGCGATGGTGCGGGCGCGGTAGGTGCGGGCGAGGTCGAGGCAGTCGATGACTTCGCGTGTGCGGCCTGTGGCGGAGATCGCGATGACGACGTCATCGGGGCGGAAGGTCGAAACGGTCATGCGGGCGAGGTAGGGGTCTTTGCAGGCGGTGACGGGGACGCCGTAGCGGAAGAGGCGGTTTTGCGTTTCTTCGGCCAGCGCCGAGGAGGAGCCGCCGAGGCCCAGGGCCAGCACGCGGCGG
>JBGSWJ010000085.1:0-3942 GCA_041752495.1 Rhodobacterales bacterium | reverse complement strand
GTGCCCTGCGCACCGGCGCCCAGCGGCCCAAGCCCAGCCGAGATCGCCCCGGCTGCCGCGGTCATTTGCAAGAAGGTCCTCCGTCCAATTTGCCGCTGTCGCATGTCGTGGTCTCCTCCTGTCGGCCAGCGGTCGGAAAACGCTGCTTCGTCGCGCTGGATCTTGCGGATGTCTAGCATTGTCGCCATCGCCAGATACTGCCATTTGCGATAATTGAAGTGCGGGTGTTCGTGGGGCCACCGTATGTGGAAGGAGTGCCCGGATGAAATTGTCTGACGCGCAGCACAGTCTCTTGCAAAGGGGATGGCTGGCGCAGGTCGAACCGCGGGTCAGCATAGCTGTGATGGCTGCCGTGCGGATCGTGTTACTGTCAGAGGGGCAGGCGTTGTTCCATCCCAAAGACGAGCCAGGCGGCATCTATGGAGTGGCAGCGGGAGGTATCCTCTTGTCTGTCGTCGGGCTAGACGGATTGCCGGTCCCGGGCCACATCATGCGTAGCGGTGGATGGTTCGGCTATGGGTCGGTGGCCCTGCGCCAGAACCGTATCCTGATGGCACAGGCGAACGAAGCGTCGGTCGTGGTGCAACTTCCCCTGATGGCTATAGAAACTCTTCGCGCGAGGCTACCCGACGCGTCGCGCGCCTTCGGGCAGTTGAGCGCGCATGGCGAGGCGGCCCTGCTCAACACCGTCTCGGACCTTCTTGTTCGCGACACTGATCGGCGGTTGGCCGCAGTCTTGTTGCGCGTCACCGGTGCCCTTGATGCGACACTCGACCGAGATCCGCGAGGCGTGCCGCTGGCGCAGGCGCTCCTCGCGGAAATGGCGAATACTTCCAGCCATACAGTCGCTCGGTTCGTCACGTTTGCGGAGGGGCAAGGCTGGATTGAGTGGCGCTATCGCCGCGTCCGCATCGTTAGACCTGATTTGCTGGAGCGGTTTGCAGCGAAGGGATTGGCGTGACCCTTGGGCGGCGATGAACCGAGAGGCATCCTCGACGCAGCGGAAGTAGAAGGCGGCTGAGTCACCGAGGAGGGCATGGCCGGCGTGATGGGCGAACTCGCCGTCGCCGATGTTGCTACGCAGCCAGGCCATGATCCTGTTGATCTCATTGTCGAAGCCGTCCTGCGGCACGAGCGCGAGCAAGCGGACCTGGAAGGCGGTGTCGTCAATCTTCGCCTGTGGCGTGGATCGTCTGTTCATGGCCTGCCTTCTCGGTCGCACAGTCATCCCAGAGATCAGCTGTTTCGTCTGTGTTCTATTTTTGTTCTTACTCCGTGTTGCTGGCGGGCTGGGAGCATTAGTCGGCTAAAGAAAGTTTGGGTCACCAGCGGCCAAGGGAGGGCCGTTGATGGCTGGTGGTCGGTAAGCACAGTAGATCAATCTACGGCGCTTCCTGCCGCCCAGACCGCCCTGCAGCGGCCCTGAGGGTTTAGCACCATTCGGTCGCGCCTTTGAAAGGCTCAGTGTGATTGGTGACTCTAGATTGGCCATGACCTTAGAAACTGGAACAGACTTCGTTGTCTCGTCAGGTAATGAATCCAATTGGATGTGACATCAAATTTGATCGGCTCGTGCTGAGGCACTCGATCTTCGAACAGTATCGGCCCCAATCCGCCGGTCGAGCAAGGGTTGAGGCGACAGTGCGACTTCTCCGAAGCAGACGAACAGCGCCTGGCACAGAAGAATCGAGCACCGAATGTCTGAGCGCGGGTCGATGTGGACGGTCATGCGCGGGCTTAGTGACCGAGCGGACGAGATTTCCCCCACCTATCTTCAGGCTCTCAGGCGCAAAGCCGCGTTCAGAAAGTCGTTGCGCAGGGGACTCACATGGACGCGAGCACTCAATCAATTCTCAGCGCCTGAACTCTTTCACTGGAAATTCATCCCCATCTAAGGAGAATGAATCGAAACAGAAGGCGCCAGCCGCCAAGGCAAGCACATGAGCGTTGAGGAAGCTATCAATCCTGCGGTCCTGGTTTGGGCACGCGAGACGGCGGGGCTCTCTATAGAGGAAGCCGCGCACAAGATCGGCTTGACCTCTGGCACGCGCGCCACGGCGACCGAAAAACTGGAAGCGATGGAGGGCGGCGAGCGCGTGCCGTCCGAGGCGCAGCTAGCCAAGATGGCAGCCGCATACCACCGCCCGCTTCTTTCCCTCTACATGGCGGAACCGCCGCGCCCGGCAGACCGGGGTGAGGATTTTCGCACGATGCGTGCGCCGGTCGCACGGCAGGAAGCGGCATGGCTGGATGCCCTTGTGCGGGATGTGCGGACACGGCAGAGCATTTTGCGCGACATGATGGAGGACGAGGAGGACGCTGAGCCGGTCGGCTTCGTGGGCACACTCGCTATCAGCACGCCAGTCGCGCAGGCTTCCAATCGGATCAAAAAGGCACTCGGAATTCAAGATGATCGCAGCTTCAGACGAGGGATGCGCCAACCCGAAGACCTCTTCACGGAACTGCGGCGTAGAACCGAAGCCCTCCGTGTCTTCGTCATCCTCTTGGGCGATCTCGGAAGCCATCATACTGCGATTTCTCCGAAGGTCTTCCGGGGCTTTGCCGTTGCCGACAGGCTCGCGCCCATGATCGTGATAAATGATCAGGACGCCAAAGCAGCCTGGTCTTTCACAATGATTCATGAATTGGTGCATATCTTCGTCGGCAATACAGGTGTTAGCGGCCTTCCCTCGAAAGAGGAACCGCATACGCCTAATGCTCGAATTGAACGCTTTTGTAATGACGTGGCGGGCGAACTGCTTCTGCCGGATCAAGCGTTGGCACGGATTTCCCGACTGGTGACGGCCGAGGCCGTTATGCAGGAGGCCGAGATTTTGTGTCGGGAATGGCACGTCAGCAAATCGATGGCCGCCTATCGACTTTGGCGCGAGCGGAAGACGGATTCGGAGACCTATGGCGAGGTTGTCAGCATTCTTGCCGATCAATGGCAGCGCCAACGCGCCAATGAACGAGACCAAAATCGCAACGCTGAGGGCGGGCCGAATTACTACGTCGTCCGTCGCCATCGCTTGGGGGAAGCCCTTTTGCGCTTCGTGGGGCACGGGCTCCTCGCCGATACCGTCACCCATACCACGGCCGCAAAAGTTCTGGGTGTGCGGCCAGGTTCAGTTGAGCCACTGCTATCCACCGTGATGGGACTCGGTAACGGCGCTTCGAGGAGGAAGGCGACGTAGTGCTCTACCTCCTTGACGCGAATACTTTGATCCGAGCGAATGGCGACTATTACCCGATTGAGCGCATCCCACAGTTCTGGGATTGGCTTATCGAGTGCGGCCGAGCCGGGCGTGTGAAGATTCCTCGTGAAATTGCTGACGAGGTGACAAGCGGAACCGATGCCGTTGCCGACTGGTTGAAGGAGAGCGATGCAAAGACCGCCCTCCGTCTGGATGAGCGGGTTGACGTCACGTCTCTCCGGTATGTGGTATCTAGCGGATACGCTCCCGATCTGGACGCGACGGAAATGCAGAAAATCGGGAAGGACCCTTTTCTAGTCGCCTATGCCGTAGGCAAGACGGACCGAACGATTGTAACGAAGGAGATCTCAAGGCCTTCGAAACAACGCGCAAACCGGAAGGTGCCAGATGTATGCAACGTCTGCGGAGTCACCTGGCTGAATGACTTCGGGTTCTATCGCGACGCGGACTTCAGGATAGGTTGAGCGCCCGCCTCATGATCAGCATCAGTTAGGTTCCCATCACAGCGGCCGCGGCGGGTGTCCAGATACGCTGCGGCACACACAGGTGTTTGGTCATTTACGGTGCGGCAATTGCTTTGCTGAATTGGTAATCCCCCCATTCTTAGCGGGGTGCATCCGTAGAATTCACGCGGCTATTTTCAGTTTCATGGCAGGTGTGATGCCGCCGATGCCCATGTTCGGGCGGTCGTTGTTGTAAGTCCAGAGCCATTGCGTGGCGAAGTCTT
>JBGSWJ010000084.1:0-1907 GCA_041752495.1 Rhodobacterales bacterium | reverse complement strand
GCCGCGATCTCGGCCAGATCAGCCCGCATCTGTCCGTTCCCGGGAAACGCCGCCACAGGCGCTGCCGTCAGCTCCCGCATCCAGCGCCGCAGCACGCTCTCAGCCACCTCCAGATCCCGGCAGGCTTGAGCAACCGCAACTCCTCGCTCCGTTACAAGCCTCACCGCCTCCACCTTGAAATCGCGGCTGAACGTTCGTCTCTTCATCGGATCTCTCCAGTTCCATGGTCACGATCTTATCTTCGTGTCCACGAAACCGGCAGCAGGCCATTGCTGTGGTAACGGGCAATGGCTTCTTCAAGGCGCTCCGAGAACTTGCGCGTTTCGACGACGTTCGACCGGCTGCGCGACCTGATCTCGTCGTTCAGAAGCTTCCTTAGAGCCTCCAGGGCGAGGTTCTTCTTTTCCATCTGCCCGATCTCCGCGAGGAACTCATCGGACAAGATTGAAATGTCAGGCGACGAGAGGCCGGCAGCCGAGAGGATGTCAACTATCTCTGTGGAGGCCACCGCCGCATCGACAATCTGACGAATGGCGAGGTCCCGATCGGCGACCGATCTGCCGGAAGTGTCTGAGGCCTTTACCATTGCGGCGCGAACAGTCTGGAAGAAGCCGACCTCATCGCGCACCTTGCGCGCCGCGTCACTTGCAGAGCACAGGGCAAACGCTTTGGTCAGGGCCAGCACACAGTCTTGAAACCTTCGATGTGCGGCCTTCTTCGCCTCCGTGTCTCTCTCTCTGCGGGCGGCCTCGTCCTGCTGGGCCAGGATCCAGTTCAGCGCCTCGGCCAAAGCCACGAGTCGCTGGTGCGGTGTGCCAGTTAGACCCAGCTGGTAGTCGAAACCGTGGAACATCGCGCGCACAACATCGAGACGTTCAAGCAGCGCAGCCACCGCCTCAGCTTCGTCGATACCGGCTTGGCCCTGATCGGCCGCCGAGTATTGGCCCAGCGCCGACTTCAGGTTCTGGGCAATTCCAATGTAGTCGACAATCAACCCGGCCGGCTTGTCCCGAAATACCCGGTTCCCCCGGGCGATCGCCTGCATGTGTTTCGGCGTGCAATTTTGACCCCTGAGGCGGGGTGATCGGCGTCCAATTTTGACACCCCTGCTGATCTGGCAGACCGTCCGTTGCAGGGCCGCGGACGGAGGGGGAGTTGAAGCGGGTGGATACGATCGCGCGGGTCCGGCGGGCCTTTCATGTGCAGGGCTGGTCCCTGAAGAAGATCGTGCGGGAGCTGCATGTGTCGCGGAACACCGTGCGGAAGATCCTTCGGTCGGACGAGACCGACTTCACTTACGAACGCGACCATCAGCCAATGCCGCGGATCGGCCCGTGGCAGCAGAAGCTTGACGAGTTTCTGCAGGGCAACTCGAACAAGCCGCCGCGCGAACGGCTGACCCTGATCCGTATCTTCGAGGAGCTTCGGGCGGTTGGTTACGAGGGCGGTTACGATGCCGTCCGTCGCTATGCCAGGTCATGGTCGAAGACCCGGGGGGCGGTGACGGCCGAAGCCTATGTCCCGCTTTCCTACGATCCGGGTGAGGCCTACCAGTTCGACTGGAGCCACGAGATCGTGGTGATCGCGGGTGTCACGATCACCGTGAAGGTGGCCCATGTCCGGCTTTGTCACAGCCGGATGATGTTCGCCCGGGCCTACATGCGCGAGAGCCAGGAGATGGTGTTCGACGCGCACGACCGGGCATTTGCCTTCTTCAAGGGCACCTGCACGCGGGGCATCTATGACAACATGAAGACCGCAGTTGAGGCCGTCTTCAGCGGCAAGGAACGGCACTACAACCGTCGCTTCCTCCAGATGTGCAGCCACTTCCTGGTCGATCCTGTTGCCTGCACCCCGGCCTCGGGCTGGGAGAAGGGTCAGGTCGAGAACCAGGTCGGGCTGGTGCG
>JBGSWJ010000083.1:0-58432 GCA_041752495.1 Rhodobacterales bacterium | reverse complement strand
CGGCGGGGGCGGCGGGGGCCTTGCCCACGGCGGCCATCACGCCGGTCGATTCAGCGCCCGACGACAGGATCTCGGTCACGCGGACAAGCGTGAGTTTCTGACGGTGGCCCTTCGTCCGCTTGGACGAATGCTTCCGGCGGCGGCGGACGAAGTTGATCGTCTTTTCGCCCTTGATCTGGTCGATGACCGTCGCCTGCACGGCGGCGCCAGCCACCAGCGGAGCGCCGATCACATCTCCGACCATCAGGATCTCGTTAAACTGGACAGTATCGCCAGCATTGGCCGCAAGCTTTTCGACCCGGAGCACGTCGCCCGAAGCCACTTTATATTGCTTGCCGCCGGTTTTCAGAACCGCGAACATCTTCGTCTTTCCTTCGTATCCCGCGTCCTGCGGTCCCCCGTGCGGGGCGTTCTGGGCCTGATGGCCACCTACGGACAGCGCGTCCCGTCAGGGACATTCATTGACATTTGCAGGCACCGGCTGGCGGAATCCTGCGTGGACCCCGACAAGGTCCTTGCCGGGATGCGGGCTTATCTGCGCAACTGCGCCCCAAGTCAACCTTGAAATGAAGAGGCATTGCGTGAACAGACCGGCAATTCTGGCATTACTCGCGCTGACGGCCTGCACATCTGGACCAGTTGGTTATGGTACGCTTTTCCCTAACCCCTTCGGGACCGGAACGTCAGATCCAGGCTATGTACAGCGGCGCGGTGCGGTAGAGATCACGGTTAAATCAGGCTATCCCGCGATCCTGACCGAGATCGCGGCAGGCGGCGGGCCGATCCTGACGCAAGCAATGGATGAGGCCAGAGTGCCCGTGCAGGACAGGCCGACACGGATCTTCCAGCTCCAGTCCGACATCGCGCTTTATGAAGCCAATCCGGCTGCTCTGGTTTCGGCCATCATGGTCTATGGGGGATAGCCAATATCATGTCAGAGAGACTCGCCCGTCGCAAATCTGGCCGCGGCCAGGCCAAGTGAATGTGAGATGTCGTCGAACATGTCGTCAAAGGCGCCAAAGATCGCCCGGTTCAACGTCCGGCCCGACTCTGTTTCCGAAAAGGCGATATATGCATCGAGATCGGCATCGCTGACCGGGTCATAAGCCATGATAAGGAAGGAATAGACCCATTCAGTCGTTGATGCGCGGATCTCTGGCTCTCGGGTCCAGACGTCCTGGAGGAGTTGGTCCGGCGTGGTTTCGTCCGCAAAGGCGCCCCCATCGAGCATCCCGAGGTAAAACGCATAGGTGGAGTTCATCGCCCCCGTTACATTCGTTTCGATCAGATCATTGGCTTCTACAAATTCCTTGATTTGCAGATATCGCGCCGTCTGATCCGCCATGGCGACTGCTGCAGCCTCTTTTGCTGCGGCGTCGACATCGTCATCAAGAAGTGCCCGCCGGGCTGTCGTTTCAAGTCTGATGAAGCTGTCACCGGGTGCCTGCGAGAAGAAATCTATCATCGGCTCAATATCTTGCCCGGCCGTCGCTGCGATAAGGGCTTCGCGCGCTTGGGCCTGCATCCGTTCTTCGTCATAGATAGCATCAACAGCGGCAACCCAATCCGCCGGAACGTTCTCTCCGAACATGCCCTTTCCAATTTCGGCACCATAGGCCAGCCCTTCAAGCCGCATGATTTCGACCATCTCGGGAAGAGAGAGGACATCGAAGAGGACTGCGGCTTCCGGGCTCTGTGCGACAGCCGGTGAAACAGCGACCCCAAGGACAAGAGCAGGAAAGGCAGAGCGCATCATGTTGGACCTCTCACTTCATCATTTCTTGTCAGTGTCTATGTCCTACCCCCCGTCATTCCAAGAGCGGCAGACGCCGCATCGGTTCAATGTCATGTGACCAACCACGCGATTGGGGCTTGCACGCGGTTCGCGGCTTCATTATGCGACGCGATGACCGCGGAGAGGTGCCGGAGCGGTCGAACGGGGCGGTCTCGAAAACCGTTGAGGGTGCAAGCCTTCCCAGGGTTCGAATCCCTGTCTCTCCGCCATTTATCCCGACTTTCCGCTTATCTGGTCTGCCAAATTTTGTCAGGCAGGCGTTAGTGATGAAGATAGCGAATACCGGATTTGTGTACATTCTGCGTCCGAGGGTGGCGGAGCTCGCAGCCTGAGATTAGCATCGCGTGGATCGGAAAAGTATCCTGATCGCCGGAAATCTGGAAAAGCGATGAAAAACCAAGGCTTGCGCAATGAAAGATCCTTTCTGTTCTACCAATCAGATCACAAGCGGCCCGTTCTGGATCGTGCTGAGGGGATTTACATGTGGGATGTTGAGGGGAACCGGTTCATTGACGGATCGTCAGGGGCGATGGTCTGTAACATCGGACATTCCAATCCGCATGTTCTTGATGCGATGCGGCGGCAGATGGAGAAATCGACTTTCGGCTACCGGCTGCATTTCGTGACCGAGGCGTCAGAGGCCTTGGCAGCCAAGACTGCATCGTTGGCCTGGCCGGGGATGGACCGGGTGTTCTTTGTTTCGGGCGGATCGGAAGCGGTTGAATCGGCAATGAAACTGGCCCGGCAATATGCGGTGGCCATTGGCCATGACGCCCGGTGGAAAGTGATTTCGCGCTGGCCGTCCTATCATGGCTGCACCTTGGGGGCGCTGTCGATCACGGGCTATGACAGCCTGACGGACCCGTTCACGCCGATGATGCAGGTGATGCCCAAGGTGGCGGCACCACGGGCGTGGCTTGACGGTCTCGACCCGGACGATCCGGCGACCGGGGCGCATTATGCGGCGGAACTTGAGGCCAAGATACTGGCCGAGGGGTCGGAGACGGTGCTGGCCTTTATCCTTGAACCGATCGGGGGGGCGTCGACGGGGGCGTTGGTGCCGCCTGCGGGCTATATGGCTGCGGTCCGCGAGGTTTGCACGCGGCATGGGGTTCTGCTGATCCATGACGAGGTGATGTCGGGCGGCGGGCGGACGGGCCGGTTCTTTGGCGCGCAGCATTGGGATGCGGCGCCCGATATCCTTGCGGTATCGAAGGGGTTTGGTGCCGGTTACGTTCCGTTGGGCGCGATGGTGGCGCAGGGGCATATCGTTGACACAGTCCTGTCAGGTGGCGGGTTTCTTCACGGGTTCACTTATGCGGGCAATCCGCTTGCCTGTGCGACAGGGCTTGCCGTGATCGAAGAGATCGAGCGGCAAGGGATGATGGAGAACGCGGCGGCAGTTGGTGGGCTTCTGAAGGGAGAGCTTGCAAAACTGATGAACCGGTTTCCGTTCATCGGGGAAGTGCGGGGGATGGGGTTGCTTCTGGCCATGGAACTGGTCGCGGACCGGGAGACGAAGGCGCCTTTGCCCCCTGCCCTGCGGGCCTTTGACCGGCTGACGGAGGCCGCTTATGCGCGGGGGCTGATTATCTATCCACGCCGGTCGCGCGGGGGATACAGCGGGGATCATGTGCTGATCGCGCCGCCGATGATCACGACGCCCGGGCAGGTAGACGAGATCATGGGCAAGCTGGGCGATGCGCTCGAGGCGTTTGCAGCAGAGTGCGGGCTGGAGGTGAACCTATGAGCAAGATCATCATTTCCTGTGCGATCACCGGGTCGATCCATACGCCGTCGATGTCGCCTTACCTGCCGGTGACGGCAGAGGATATCGCAACGCAGGCGGTTGATGCGGCCGAGGCGGGGGCCGGTATCCTGCATCTGCATGCGCGCCATCCCGAAACCGGGCATCCGTCATCGGACCCCGCGCATTGGACGGGGTTTCTGCCATCGGTCAAGGCGGGGACGGATGCGGTTGTGAACATGACAACGGGCGGTTCGGCGATCATGACGCTGGAGCAGCGGCTGGCCGCGCCCAAGGCCAATGCCCCCGAGATGTGCAGTCTGAACATGGGGTCGATGAACTTTGCCCTGTATCCGATGATCGCCCGGATCAGGGAATGGAAGCATGCATGGGAAAAGCCGTTTCTGGAAGGGACGGATGATCTTGTGTTCAAGAATACCCCTCGCGATATTACGACGGTCCTTCGGGAAATGGGTGAGGTCCGGGGGGCCAGGTTCGAGTTCGAATGCTATGACATCGGGCATCTGACGATGCTGAAGCATTTCGTGGACCGGGGGGCGGTCAAGCCGCCCTACTTCATCCAGTTCGTCTTTGGCGTGCTGGGAGGGATGGCGGCGGAGCCGGACACGCTGACGCATCTTAAGCGGACGGCGGACCGGTTGTTCGGGGCGGACTACATGTTTTCGGTGCTGGCAGCCGGGCGGGCGCAGGTGCCGATGGCGACGATGGCGGCGGCGATGGGCGGGCATGTGCGGGTGGGGTTGGAGGATAACCTGTACATCGCCAAGGGGCAGTTGGCGCGGTCAAACGCAGAACAGGTACGGCTGATCCGGGGGATCGTGGAGGGGCTGGGGCGCGAAGTGGCCACACCGGACGAGGTGCGGGGGATGCTGGGCCTGAAGGGCGTGGCCGGGGTAGGGTTCTGAGCGTGTTTTCACTTCGGGCAGCGGTGGCGGCAGATGTACCGGCGATCCATACGATGTTACTCGGGCTTGCGCGGCACGATGGGACGGTGCTGCAGGCGACCGAGAGTGATTTGCTGAGGGACGGGTTCGGGGAGCGGCCGTTGTTTCAGGGAATCCTTGCGGTTGGCGACAGCACTGCGGTGGGGATCATACTTTTCTATCCCGATTATTCGACGCTGCGAGGGCGTCCGGGCGTGATGATTCAGGATCTGTTCGTCGCGGAGGCTGCGCGAGGACAGGGACTTGGCCGAAGGTTACTTGCTGCGGCTCTTGAGGCGGGGCAGATCTGGAGTGCATCCTACCTGACGCTACTGGTCGAGCGAGGCAATGGCGGGGCGCGGCACTTTTACGCGGATCTGGGGTTCAGGGACCGTGGGGACTATGACATCCTGATCGCAGAGCGGAGCGCATTCGAGGGCCACTGACGAGCAGTCTGCTTCAACCATGTTTGACCAAACGCTCACCCGTCCGGTGTCCCGGGCCGACATTTCAGATGCAGTGCGCTGGGCAAGGGTCATGCTGGGCTAGGTCGGCAGCGATAAGTTCAGGTCTGTTTCGATCAGGCCCGAAGGACAGAGAGGTCGCCCCCCTGCCCCATCGGCCGCAATCAGATGACAAAGAAGTCGGCGCTTGTGACCGCAAGACCCGCCGTCATGGTCGCGAACTGTACCGAAGCCCCGGCACCGGTTCCGTCCTTGTCGTAGAAGAGCTTTCCGGTATCAGTTTCGTAGATGATCCGGTCGCTCGCATCTGCCGCAGTCCCGGACACGTTGGCGACAAAGGCCGTTGCAGCCAGCGCCCCGGTTCCAAGTGCCGTGAACACCGCATTCTCCAGCCGGATGGTATCGGCAGTGACATTGAAATCAGTGATCAGGTCGATGTTCGACGCGCCGAGCGCCGTGTTGAACAGGAAATGGTCAGAACCCGAACCGCCTGTCAGCGTATCGCTGCCCAAGCCGCCGTTCAGCGTGTTTGCACCAGAGCTGCCAACGATTGTGTTGACCAGTTCGTTACCAGTCCCGTTCAGCGCCGATGTGCCGGTCAGCGTCAGGTTTTCGACAAAGGCGCCAAGGGTATAGGTAACACCGGACTGCACGGTGTCAGTGCCACCTCCGGTCAGCTCGGCCACCTTGTCGAGCGATGTGTCGACGATGAATGTGTCGTTCCCCGCGCCGCCATCCATCCGGTCATCACCTGTGCCACCGTCCAGCCTGTCGTTGCCGCTTCCCCCCGAAAGCGTGTCGTTCCCGCCGAGGCCGGAAAGGGTGTTGGACCCAGTGTTTCCGGTAAGGGAATTGGCAAGGGCCGTGCCGGTTCCGTTGATTGCGGCGGTGCCTGCCAGCGACAGCTTCTCAAGCTCAGCGGCCAGGGTGTAGGTCACCGAGGAAGACACAAGATCGGTGCCGCCGCCCGCAAGCTCGACGACAACGTCGGTTGCGGAATCCACGACGAAGGTGTCATCTCCGGTACCGCCTTCGAGGCGGTCATTGCCAGTGCCGCCATCAAGGCGGTCGGAGCCGCCCCCGCCGGTCAGGGTATCATTGCCCCCAGCCCCCGACAGTGTGTTGGCCGAGGCATTTCCGGTTATGGTGTTGTTCAGTTCATTGCCGGTGCCGGTGCTGGCCAGAAGATCGGTCAGGATCAGGTTTTCGATATTCGCACCAAGCACAAATGATACCGTGGACATGACGGTATCAGTCCCGGCTCCCGAGTCGGCGACCGTATCGCCCGTCGCATCCACTAGGAAAGTGTCGTTGCCGTTTCCGCCGGTCATGGCATCCGAACCATTACTGCCATCGATCCGGTCATCTCCGTCACCGCCGAAGATGGTGTCATTCCCGGACAGGCCCAGAAGGGTGTTGGCCGCCGTGTTGCCAGTCAGGACATTATTGCCCGAATTGCCCGTCCCGTTGATCGTCAACGTGCCGCTGAGTGTCAGATTCTCGAAGTTGGACGCAAGGGTGAAGGTGACGGCCGAAATGATCGTATCCGTGCCGCCGTTCAGGTTTTCGATCAGTGTTTCGGTAGCCGAGTTGATGATGAAAGTGTCATTGCCCGACCCGCCATCAAGCCGATCGTTACCCAAGCCGCCGTCAAGCGTGTCATTGCCGAGGTCGCCAAACAGGGTATCGGCGGAATCGCCTCCGAAAAGTGCATTGTTGCCGGTGTTTCCGGTCAGAACATTGGACACGGCGTTGCCCGTCCCCGAAACTGAGGACGTTCCCGACAGAGTAAGTCGTTCAAGTTCGGCGCCAAGGACATAGTTGACAGTACTTACAACCGTGTCGTTGCCGCCGCCGCTGGCCTCGATGATCTGGTCGGTCGCGGAGTCGACAAAGTAGGTATCGGCATCCGCACCGCCTGAAAGCACGTCATTGCCAGTGCCGCCGTCCAGCACGTCGCCGCCCGACCCGCCATAAAGCGTGTCATTGCCTTCCAGACCGTACAGGGTGTTGGCTGCCGACGTCCCGGTGATGGTGTTGCCAAGGGTGTTTCCTGTGCCGTCGAGGGCGGAGGAACCGGTGAAGGTCAGGTTCTCGATTTCGGCGGAAAGTGTCCAGTCAAGCGAGGCCAGGACAGTGTCCGTGCCACCACTGGCAACATCCACGGCCTGATCGCCCGTATTGTCTACGGTAAAGGTGTCGTTTCCGGTGCCACCACTGAGGAGGTCAGCGCCCGATCCACCGTTGAGGCTGTCATTCCCGGCCCCACCATAAAGCGAGTTTGCGATGCTGTTGCCAGTCAGGACGTCATTAAACCCCGAGCCGATCAGAGCTTCAAATTCATAGATCTCGTCCCCCTGTGCCGTGCCCCCGGAACCAAAGCCGCCCGACAGGCCTGCCGTCACTGCGGCGCCAGAGGCAGAGTAGTCCACAGTGTCAATACCGTCACCGCCAAGCATCGCATCGTTGCCGACGCCACCCAGGATCACATCGTTGCCGTCGCCGCCGCGCAGATCGTCATCCCCGTCGCCACCGTCGATCGTGTCGTCGCCGCCTTCTCCCCACAGCAGGTTGAAGGCGGTGGAGCCAGTCAGTCTGTCGTTGTTGGCCGAACCTGTGACCCCTTCGATATCGACATAGACGTCACCTGTCGCATCGCCACCGGTCCCGATACCTGTCGCGAGGTTCACAGTAACGGCTGCGGACCCGGTGTAGACGGCGTAATCAAGGCCCGATCCGCCATTCAGGGTATCGTTGCCGGCCCCGCCGAAAAGCTTGTCCGTGTCGTCGCCCCCGAGGAGCGTGTCGTTTCCGCCGCCGCCAAAGATCGAGTCAAAACCGGAGTTGCCTTCGATCCGGTTGGCGGTCGCGTCGCCGGTCAACCTGTCGTCGTATCCAGAACCCGCAAGGTTTTCGAACAAGCTGAAGCTATCGCCTTCGGCATCGTTGTCAGTTGCGGTGCCGGTGCCCATATCCACGCTGACCGAACCAATGGCGTTGGTGTAGTCGAGCGTATCGGTCCCGTCGCCGCCGAAAAGACTGTCAGCGCCCTGCCCGCCCGAAACGGTATCGTTGTTGGTGCCACCATAGATCACATCGGCATCGACGCCACCGTAGACCCGGTCGTCTCCCGCTCCGCCTGAAATGGTCGAGGCCGAGTCGCTGCCTGACAGCGAGTCATTGAAGGACGAGCCGGTCACCGATTCGATGCCCATGATCATGTCGCCTTCGGCATCCCCGCCATAGGCTGACCCGCCGATCAATTCGATGGTCACGGCAACTGACGATGATGCAAAGGTAATTGTATCAACACCTTCGCCGCCGTCGATATAGTCGGCACCGACCCCGCCAAAGAAGGTGTCGTTACCCATCCCGCCGAAAAGCGTGTCGATCCCGTCGCCGCCAAAGAGCGTGTCATTCCCGTTGAAGCCGTCGAGCGTATTGTCAGCCGTGCTTCCCGTGAGTGAATCGTTAACCCCGGTCCCGATGACAGATTCGATGGAGGTGAACACATCACCCTGGGCATCGCCTCCGGATGCTGTGCCGGTGCCAAGGTTCACGGTAATTGCCGCACCGGCGGACCAACTGTAGTCCGCCACGTCAATGCCTGCGCCGCCGTCGAGCGTATCGGCCCCCGCGCCGCCGACGAGAGAGTCATCATCATTGCCGCCGTACAGGGCGTCATTGCCGGTACCGCCATCGACGGAATCGAAGCCTGCGTTACCAATGAAAAGGTTGTTGTTGGTGTCGCCGACAAATGAATCGTCAAGGCTTGTTCCGACTGCCCCTTCGATGCCCGTGAAAGTGTCTCCATCGGCGCCACCGCCGGTCACGGTTCCGGCATTCAGGTTCATGGAAAGACCGGTGGACCCGGCGGAAAAGTCGATGACGTCCGTCCCGATCCCACCGTTCAGGCTATCAACGCCGTTGCCCCCGTTCAGCGTGTCGTTGCCGTTGCCGCCGAGGAGCGTGTCGCTGCTGTCGCCACCGAAGAGCGCGTCATTGCCATCGGCACCATCAAGTACGTTGGCCGCCGTGTCACCGGTCAGACTGTCATTCTGGGCCGAGCCAGTGACGTTTTCGAAAGCTGTGATCGTGTCGCCGGTTGCATCCCCCCCAGTGGCGGTATTGGCCGTCAAGTTGACCGTCACCCCCGATGCGGAGCCTGTATAATCAAGTGTATCGGCGGTGCCAACTCCGCCATTCAGACTGTCATTGCCGACGCCACCCGTCAGCGTGTCGTTGCCGTCGCCGCCCAGAAGCGTGTCGTTGCCGCTCCCGCCAAAGAGCGTGTCATTGCCCGCGCCTCCGTCGAGGACGTTGGTATTGGTATCGCCTGTCAGGCTGTCGCCCTGGGCCGAGCCGGTGAGGTTTTCGATCAGGGTCAGCGTGTCGCCCTGCGCGTCGCCGCCGGTGCCCGTATTCGAGGTGAGGCTGACCGTCACGCCGGCAAGTGAAAGTGCATAGCTGGCCGTGTCGATACCAACTCCGCCATTCAGGCTGTCGCTTCCGGCGCCGCCGATCAGGATGTCATTGCCGTCGCCGCCGGACAACGTGTCAGTCCCGGCCGCGCCGTCGAGCACGTTGGCCAGCGTGTTGCCGGTGAGCGTGTCATTCAGGGCAGAACCGGTGAGGTTTTCGATGCCGGTCAGGCGGTCGCCCTGCGCGTCGCCGCCGGTGCCGGTATTGGTGGTCAGGCTGACGGTGACGCCCGCGCTTGAGCCGGTGTAGTCGGCCGTATCGATCCCGTTGCCGCCGTTCAGACTGTCGTTGCCGGCCCCACCGTTCAGCGTATCGTCGCCGTCACTACCGTTCAGGGTGTCGATCCCGGCCAGGCCAAAGATGATGTCGGATCCGGTTGTTCCGTTCAGCGTGTTGTTGCCTGACGTCCCGTTGACTGTTGCCATCGCCCAGATCCACCCTTGCCAAATGCCGGACAGACTCGTCCGGCCACAAACATCAACGCGGGATTAACGGTCGACTGTGGTCAGGTTGGGGACTGAAGAAGGCAGAAACCGGACAGAGTAGTCACAATCTGTGGAAACTGCTGCCGGCGTTACGCTGGCGTTCAGCTGATAAGGTAGCCGCCGTCAATGACGAGGACCGAGCCGGTGACAAAGCCGGCGATCGGCGAAGCGAGGTAGATTGCACCACCGGCGATATCCGCAGGCGTTCCCCAGCGTTTGAGCGGGGTGCGGGCCATGATGGGGTCGTTGCGGGCCGGGTCGTCGCGAAGGGCCTGGGTCAGGGGCGTCGCAATCCAGCCGGGGGCGATGGCGTTGACGCGGATGCCATCGGGGGCGAAGGCGATGGCGAGGGACTTTGTGAGCTGGGCGATGCCGCCTTTCGAAGCCGAATAGCCCGGGACAAGGCCGCCGCCCTGAAAGGACAGCATTGAGGCCATGTTGAGGATGCTGCCCTGGGTCTTGGCGAGGAGCGGGCGGGCTGCGGTGGCGGCGCGCATGGCACCGGTGAGGTTGATATCGATCACCTGAGCAAAGACTTCAGGGTCGTGTTCGGCTCCACGCCGGATGATGCCGGCGCAGTAGATCAGGTGGTCAAGGCGGAAGAGGCTGGCGAACAGCGCTGTGATGGCAGCAGCGTCGCGGACGTCTAGCGCTTCGGCGGCGATGCCGGGATTGGCGGTGCGGAAGGCTGCGGCCTCGGCGTCTGACGCGCCCGTGACGGTGACGGTGGCCCCTTCTGCGTGGAAGCCGCGTGCGATGCCCTCGCCGATGCCGGAGGTGCCGCCGATGATGAGAACGTCGTTGCCCCGGAAGCAGTCTGTCGGCCAGAATCCCATGGCGTCAGCGGATGAATTGGTCGGCGTAGCCGGCGCCAAGGCCCACGGCTTCGAAATGCTTGCGGCACATGTCGATCTTGGTGAACACGTCCTCGTATCCCAGCGGTTTGCCCCAGGGATCAACATAGTACATGATGCCGTTGACCTGAAAGTAGGTGATCATTTCCTCGACCCCGTCAGGGACGACGAGGGTGTGGGTTTCGCCGGGGGGTTCAAAGACGTAGGAGCCTTCTTCGGCCATCCAGTCATGTTCAAGGTAGTGCCAGCGGCCTTTGAGCACAAAGCCGTGGACGGATTGCGGATGGCGGTGGCGGGACAGGACGCCTGCCTTGCGGACCTTGAGAAGGTTCATCCAGTAGCCCTGACTGCGATTGAGGCAGAGTGGGCGGAACCAGACGTTTTCGGCCTGCGGCACCCAGAGGCGGTCGTCATCGGGGATGGCCTTGGGGATGACGATTTCCGGCAGGGCATCTGGGGGAAAGGGAAGCTGGTAGGGTGTACGCGGGTTTTGGTCGGGGATTTCTGGGGGCATTGGGGCGGTTCCTTTGGTCGGGTCTGCGGTGTCAGGCAAAGAACCCGACATCTTCGGGCAGGAGATAGCGGGCGGCCCGTTCGGGGTTCAGGTCCACACCCATGCCGGGGCGGTCGGGGACCGTGATCATGCCGTTGCGGACGGTGAGATCGGAGAGGCCGTCGACGATGTCATACCACCACGGCGTGCTGCCGCTGGGGTATTCGAAGGCGATGAAGTTGCTGGGTAATGTTGCGCAGACCTGCACGAGCGCGCCAAGGCCGAGAAGGCCGTTGCCGGTGCCATGAGGGGCGATGAGGATGCCGTGGAGATGGGCGTATTCCGCGATCCATTTCAGTTCAGCAATCCCGCCCACGTCGCAGGGATCGGGGCCGACGATATCGACGGCGCGGCGTTCGATCAGGTCCTTGAAGTTCTGGCGGAGGTAGATCTGTTCGCCTGTGTGGATGGGCGTTGAGGTGGCCTGCGTCAGGTCGCGGTAGACGTCAGCGTTGACGTAGGGAATGTAGTCTCCGGTCAGCATGTCTTCGAGCCACATGAGGTTGTAGGGCTCGACAGCCTTTGCGAAGCGGATCGCGTCGGTGACAGTCCAGCCGGGGCCGCAGTCGAGCGCGAGGCCGACCTTGTCGCCCAGAACTTCCTTCATGGCGATGACGCAGTCGATAACGTGGTTCATGCCGCGTTCCGTCATCAGGCCGGAGTCGAGCGCGCCATGGAAGACGCCCGAGACAGGGTCGCCATAGGTGAAATCGGGGAATTCGCGTTTCTGGGCAGAGTGGAAAGCCACGCCATGTTTGATGATGGTGAAGCCTTCGGGAAGGGCCATCATCCGTTTGCATTCGGCGGCGTAGTGTTCAGGGTTCGACCCACCCATGGGCACGCGGAGCGAGCCGTTATAGGTGCGGACCTGATCGCGGACCTTGCCGCCGAGGAGTTTGTAGACGGGTACCCCTGCCGCCTTGCCCGCGATGTCCCAGAGGGCCATTTCGATGACGCTGACCGCCGAGCCGTAGGGTTTGAAGGCGCCGCGCTGGCGGATGCGGAGCATGCAGCGTTCGACATCGGTCGGGTCCAGGCCGATGAGCGCCTCGCGCAGGTTGAGGATATAGGGCTTGAGGTAGGGCTTATACTGTTCGACCTGGCCATAGCCGCTGATGCCTTGGTCAGTGACGATGCGGACGATGGGGTTGTTGCCGATGATGGCGCATTTCAGGTCGGTGATCTTCATGGTTTCCCCCGTGAAAGCAGGCGGCGGGTGAACGCCGGACACAGGCCCGGCGCGCCTGTTGGGGAACCCTAGGCAGGCCGAGCGATGGCGTCAACGGCGCCGCTTTGCAGAGCCTGCAATTTGCGCAATCGCAGAAATTTTCGTTGCCGATCAATTGCCCGGCGGCGTCGATTACCCGTCGAACCGTTTCGAGGCGCGGATTTCCAGCTGTCTTGGAGTACCCCTGACAAACAGCCATTGAATGAATCAAGTTTTCCAACTGTCATCGGACCGCCCAAAGCAAGAGCAAAGAGCAATTTTTTCGGCTTCCGTAATTTTGCGTAATCACAAGGAGTTGCAGATTGACAGAGTGAGATTCGCATGGTGAGATGCCCTCGTTAGCCACGAGGAAAGCCTGTTCGGGAGGAGTCGCCAGACCGCAAAGAGCCACGAACGAGTTGCAATCAACCGTTATGATGACCCCTGCGCGCTAGGCAAAAGAACAGACGACCGCGTGGTCTAGAGCCGCGGAACAGTACGTTCTGGCCGCGGTGCAATTGTCGAAGCTGCGCGACCAACAAGGTCTGGGAGGACTGTTAAGAATGGCAGAAATGAGAGATGAATCGCCGATGATGATGATGCTTCGTCGTCGGCAACTGCTGCAGACGGCAGCGGCAGGTGCGATTGCGGCCGGCGCATTGCCCGGCATGGCGTTCGGTCAGGATGCGCCGTCCGAAATCGCCCCGGCGGAACCTCTGGCCGACCTGCCACGCGAAGATCAGTTGATCCTTGGCTGGTCCATGACCTCGCCCATCGGCGTGACGAACCCCTGGGCTGTGCCCGGCTATACCCACCAGGAAGGCAACGCCCTGATGTGGGAACCGCTGATGTATTTCGGCATTTTCAAGGACGACTATATTCCTTGGCTAGCCGAAAGCATGGAATACACGTCGGACGACTTCACCTCGCTTCAGATCAAGATCAACCCAATGGCCAAGTGGTCGGACGGTTCGCCGGTGACGTCTGCCGACGTGGTTTACACGTTCGATGGCCAGCTGAACAACGACAAGCTGCCGTACCACGCGGCCTTTGCGCAGTTCGTCGAAAGCTCGACCGCGACGGACCCGCTGACGGTGGATGTGAAGTTCAAGATCCCCGCCCCGCGGTTCAAGTTCGAAGTGCTGTGCCTGAAGTTCGACACGGGTATTCCGATCGTTCCCGCCGTCCTTGGCGCGCAGGCCGATGTGAACGCCTATGCTGGTGGCACCGAGCTTATCCATTCCGGCCCCTATGATCTGGTGGCATGGAACGCGAACCAGAAGATTTTCAACCTGCGTGAAGGTTGGTGGGCTGCCGAAGCGGGCCTGACCCCGGTTCCGGATGTCAAGCGTGTCGTGATCGTCCAGCTTGGCGGTCAGGTCGGACAGAACATGGACACCGTCGCCCAGCGTCTGGTGAACAACGAGATGGACTCCGCACTCGACATGCGGTCGTCGGTCATCGGCAACATTCTGGCCCAGAACGACAAGATCACGACCCATACGGCCAATGCTTCGCCCTATGGCTATCTGGACTGGTGGCCGAACTCGCTTTGGATGAACACGCAGATCGCGCCCTACAACGATGCGCGCGTTCGCCGGGCGATCAGCCTTGCCATCAACCGCGACCTGATCAACGAGATCCTGTACGAGGGCGCACAGATCGCGACGATCTATCCGTTCCCGTTGTATCCCGGGCTTCAGGCCTTCGTCGACAAGCCGGAAGTCCAGGCTCTGGTCGAGTCGATGCAGCCGGGTCTTTATGACACGGATGCGAGTGCGGCCCTGATGACCGAAGCCGGGTTCACCATGAACGGCGATGGGATGTGGGAAAAGGACGGCGAGACCGTCAACTGCACGATCAACGGTTTCGAAGGCATCCACAGCGACATCGTTCCGGTGCTGGTCGAGTTCCTGCTGGCCGCTGGTTTCGATGCCTCGGTCAACTTTGGCACTGACGCCTATCAGAACATGGCAGACGGCGTACCCGGCCTGTACATGTTTGGCCATGGCGCCAGCCTTAAGGACCCGTATGCGGCGTTTGAACTGTTCCACGGACGGTTCAGCGAAGCCATCGGGACGTCGGCGGGCAACAACCGGTTCTCGCGCTACAGTAACCCAGAATATGATGCCATTCTTGACATCATGGCCCCGCTCGACTCGGACGATCCCGTGTTCCAGGAGAATGCGGTCAAGGCTATGGAAATCTACTGGCGTGATCAGATTGACGTTCCGATCATCCAGTGGCTGCACCGGATCGCCTACAACCAGACCTACTGGACCAACTGGCCGACGGCAGAGAACGTGGCCGGCGGTTCCAACGGCGCTTTCTGGGCGCATACGGGTCTGCTCGTGGTGACGGGCCTCAAGAAGGCCTGATCCGACAGGTCAGAACACAAGGGTACGCGCGCTGACTGCGCGTACCCTTTTTTGTCAGATCCATACTGCGCTCTCACCGCGCTGCCGCTGACCGGAGATGATCACATGATCCTGTGGCTTATCGTTCGTCGCATTCTGTTCCTGTTCATGGTGATCTGGGCGGCGGCCACGATTGTCTTCTTCGTCCCACGCCTGTCCGATACGAACCCGATCCGGGAACGTTTTGCAGAGTTGGCGAGAACGGGCGGGTTTTCGCCCGCCGATCTGGAAAAGATCATTGAATCCTATACGAAACAATTCGGTCTCGATCAGCCACTGATCCAGCAATACTGGGATTACATGGGGCAGATCCTTCGGTTCGATTTCGGATATTCGCTGAACAAGTATCCATCGACCGTGATGGACCTGATCATGCAGGCCCTGCCATGGACGCTCGCGCTACTGGTCGTGACGACCATCCTGAGCTTTATTATTGGAAACCTACTGGGCGCCATTTCGGCTTGGCCCAAGGCCCCGCGCTGGCTGCGGACCTTTGCGACGCCGTTTATCCTGCTGACGGGCGTGCCGCCGGTCATCATGGGCGTGCTGCTGATCTATTTCATCGGCTTTCAGCTTGCCCTGTTGCCGCTGGGCGGTGCCTATTCGATTGGGATCGTGCCGGACTGGGGTGATTTCGGGTTCTGGATGGATACGGTCAAGCACCAGATCCTGCCCGCGCTGGCGCTGGTGCTGGGGTCGGTCGGCGGCTGGGTGCTGTCGATGCGGGGCATGGGGATCACCATTCAGGGTGAGGACTATGTGAACTTTGCTGAACACAAAGGGCTGACGCCGGGCCGCATTTTCCGCGACTATTACCTGCGCAACACGCTGTTGCCGCAGGCGACGGGGCTGGCGCTGGCGCTGGGGACGGTCGTGACTTCAGCCATTATCGTAGAAGGGCTGTTCGGCCTGCCCGGCATCGGGACGGCGCTGAACAATGCGATCCGGTCGAACGACTTTCCGGTGATTTACGGGATCGTGCTGTTCATCACGGCCGCGGTGGCGACGATCATGGTGCTGATGGAGTTTGTCTATCCGCTCCTCGATCCGCGCATCAAGCAGCAGTAGGAGGACGGAAATGACAGACGCAACCGCGACGATGGCGCCTGCCGGCAATCTGAGACCGAGCCGCCTGCAGCTTGCCTTCAGATATATCCGTCGGAACAAATCGCTCGCCATCGGGCTGATCATCCTAGTCGGGCTGATCCTGTTCACGGCCATCGGGTTCATGGTGATCGACACCAAACACGCTTATCCGCTGTCGGCACCGACCAAGAAGCCGCCCAGTCTCAAATACCCGTTCGGGACGGATTTCTTTGGCCGTGACCTGTTTGCGGCGATGGTTGTGGGGATGTGGCAGACGGCGGCCATCGGCCTGCTGGCTGGCGCAATCGGCACGTTCATCGGGGTGATCCTTGGCTTTGCTTCGGCCTATTTCGGCGGCTGGACGGACGGGATCATCAAGAACATCTGCCTGATCCTGACGCCGATCCCGGTTCTGCTGATCCAGGTCGTTGTGGCCGGATCGCTCGACAAGCGGGATGTGACAATCATGATGATGGCGCTGATCATCGTGATGCTGGGCTGGATGGGCACGACTTTGGTCGTGCGGGCGCAGGTTCTGACGATGAAGGAACGACAATTCGTGTCGGTCGCGAAACTGTCGGGCGTGGGCAGCCTTGGCATCATCTTCAAGGAGATCATGCCGAACCTGTTGCCTTTTATTGCAGCGGCCTTTGTGGTGCAGGTCTTTGCGGCGGTGTTTGCGTCCTTCTATCTGGCGGTCCTTGGTCTTGGGCCGCTGCGCGAGCCGCTGTTGGGCAACATCATCTGGTCGGCCCAGTCACAGGGCGCGTTCTTTAACGGGTGGTGGTGGTGGCCGATTGCGCCGTCAATGGCGATGATCCTGATCTTGGGGTCGCTGGCCCTGATCAACATGGGGCTGGACGAATTGGCCAACCCCCGTGTCCGCAGTTCGGAATAGCACAATGGTACAGACACAAGAGCGGACGGCCGGTTCAGAGGCGACACGCGGTGCGGGCGCTGCGCCTGTGCTGCGGGTCGAGAACCTTGAGGTGACCTATTACACCGATGCGGGCCGGGCCAAGGCGCTGGATGATGTGAGTTTCACGCTGCAGGCCGGGCAGAAGCTGGGCATGGTGGGGGAATCCGGGTCAGGCAAAAGCACGCTGGCGCTGGCCATGATGCGGATGATCAAGGCGCCGGGGCGGATCGAAGGTGGCAAGGTGTTCGTCGGTGACCTCGAACTCATGGGCCTGAACGACGAGGAGATGCGCAAGTCCAGGCTGAGCCGGATCGCCTATATTCCGCAGGGGGCGATGAACTCGCTCAATCCCGTGATGCGGATCGGGGCGCAGCTTGTAGATGCGATCAAGTCGCACCGGACGGGCGACAGCAAGGCGCAGATCGAAGAGCGCTGTGTGCATGCACTCAAGTCCGTGGATCTTGATGCGCGGGTGTTCCGCATGTTCCCGCATGAATTGTCAGGAGGGATGAAGCAGCGGGTCTGTATCGCCATCGGCATCCTGCTTGAACCGCAGGTGATCATCGCGGACGAGCCGACCTCGGCCCTGGACGTGGTGACACAGCGGCAGGTGATGGAGACGATTGACCGGGTCAAGGACCAGATCAACGCCGCCGTGATCCTGATCGGGCATGACATGGGCCTGATGGCGCAGTTCGTGGACCGGGTGGCGGTGATGTATTCGGGGCGTCTGGTTGAGGTGTCGACGGTGCGCGAGATGTTCACCGATCCCAAGCATCCCTATGCCAAGGCGCTGATCTCGTCCCTGCCGAACCTTGATAACAAGGGGGTGTTTCAGGGCATCCCGGGCCTTGCCCCGTCGCTGTTGCGGCTGCCGTCGGGCTGTGCGTTTCATCCGCGCTGTTCGCAGGTGATGGATGTATGCAAATCGAAACGGCCCGCGACGCGCAACCTGCAAAGCGGTCGCCTTGTGACCTGCCACCTTTTCGATCAGGAGGCATGAGAGATGGCCAATCTTCTTGAACTGCGCAATGTGTCCAAGACTTATACGCAGGGGATCATCAATCCGAAATCGACGGTGGCTTTGCAGGATGTGTCGCTGACGCTGAAGGAAGAGGAACCGACGATCCTGACGGTCGCGGGCGAAAGCGGAAGCGGCAAGACGACGCTGGCGATGCTGTTGTTGGGGTTCATCACGCCGACGACGGGGCAGATCATCTATCGCGGCAAGGACATCACGCAACTGACCGGCGAGGACAAGCTGGCCTTTCGGCGCGAAGTGCAGGCGGTGTTTCAGGACCCGTTTGCTGTGTTCAATCCGTTCTATACGGTCGATCATCTGCTGACGGTGCCGATCAAGAAGTTCAAACTGGCCCAGTCCAAGGCGCAGGCGCGCGACAAGATGGATGAGGCGCTGACGGCGGTTGGGCTGCGGTCCGAGGATGTGTTGGGTCGGTTTCCGCACCAGTTGTCGGGCGGGCAGCGGCAGCGGATCAACGTGGCCCGCGCGCTGTTGCTGAAGCCCCGGTTGCTGGTCGCGGACGAGCCTGTGTCGATGGTGGATGCGTCGCTGCGGGCGAGTATCCTTGAGACGCTGCGCAACCTACAGCGCGATCATGGCGTGTCGATCATCTATATCACGCATGACCTGACCACGGCCTATCACATCGCCAAGTCGATCATCGTCCTGTATCGGGGCGGTGTGATGGAGGCGGGGAATGTGGACGAGGTGATCAAGTCGCCACAGCATCCCTATACGCGGCTGCTGGTCGATTCGATCCCCTGGCCCAACCTGAACCAGCGTTGGGGGACGGACACGATCAAGGCGCGGGAATCGGGGGGGAGTGCCACGGGCTGCCCGTTCCGGTCACGTTGCCCGGTGGCGATGGACAAATGCGCCGTTCAGCCGCCGCTGTTCCAGATGCACAAGACGCAGGCGGCGGCCTGTTACCTGCACGAGGCCAATCCCAAGATAGCGGCTGAAAAACTTTCCGAACTACTGCCGGTTTAGGGCGGGGCCTTTGGCCCCTGCCCTGCTGGCAGATACCCACAGGACATCAAGATGCTTGAAATCGCTGAATTCATTTCCCCCAAACCGTCACCTTTGTGGAAGCTAGCCAAGCAGGCGGGGGTCGATCTGGCGGTCGGCGGCCTGCCGTTTGACACGTTGCAGGCGGGCGAGCAGGTTTGTGATCTGGCCCCGCTGACGCGGATGAAAAAGACCTATGCCGAGGGCGGCTTTGCGCTTGAGGTGATCGAGGCGCGTCCGCCGCTGAACAAGGCCAAGCGTGGCCTGCCGGGGCGGGATGAAGAGATCGACGTGGTCTGCGAGTTGATCACCAACATGGGCAAGTTGAACATCCCGGTTTGGTGCTATGAATGGATGACCGATTTCAACTGGGTGCGGACGAACATGGCGACCCCGTCGCGGGGTGGTTCGGTCGTGACGAGTTTCCGGCTTGAGGATGTGCCGGAGGATTTGACCAAGGAGCCGCCGATTGATGAGGAGGCGCTGTGGGTCAATCTGGAATACTTCCTCAAACGCGTTCTGCCGGTGGCGGAAAAGGCCGGGGTGAAGCTGTCGATGCACCCGGATGATCCGCCGCTGTCACCCATTCGCGGGGTCGGGCGGATCATGCGGTCGGTGCCGAATTATCAGCGGTTGGTGGAACTGGCCGACAGCCCGATGAATACGATTACGCTGTGTCAGGGGAACTTTACCCTGATGACGGATGACCTGCCGTCGGTGATCCGGAAGTTTGCCAAGAAGATCAGCTTTGTCCATTTCCGGGATGTGCGGGGTGTGCCCACGCATTTCGAGGAAACCTGGCATGACGCGGGCAAGACCGACATGCTGGCCTGTATGAAGGCCTATAAGGACATCGGGTTTTCGGGCGTGCTGCGGCCGGACCATGTGCCGACGGTCGAAGGCGACAGCAATGAGAACGCCGGCTATTCGTCCTTTGGCAGGCTTTATGCCATCGGCTATATCCGCGGTCTGCGCGAAGCAGTTTATGCGAGCTGAATCATGAAGATAGCAGTCACTGGCGGATCGGGCCGGATCGGTGTTGGCATCACAAACCGCGCCATTGCGCAGGGGTACCAGATCGTCAGTATCGACCGCGTTGCGCCCAAGGAACGCTTGCAAGGCGTTGAGTATATCCAGGCCGACATGGCGGAATACCACGCGCTTGTTTCCGGTTTTTCCGGATGCGACGCGGTGATACACATGGCGGCCATCCCCCATCCGATGGCGGACCCCAATCATACCGTTCACAACAACAACGTCGTGGGCAGCTACAACGCGCTGCGTGCGGCGGCCGAACACGGCATCATGCGGATCTGTCAGGCCAGCAGCGTCAATGCGATCGGCCATGCCTATAGCCGGGCGCCCCACTATGACTACTTCCCGCTGGACGAAGCGCATCCGACCTATGCCGAAGACCCCTACTCTCTGTCCAAATGGATCTGCGAGATACAGGCAGACAGCTTTGTCCGGCGTTACGAAGGCATGTCGATTGCTTCGTTGCGGTTCCATTGGGTGACTGACGATCTCGAATTCACCCGGCGGGCCTATTCCGACGCGAAATGGGACTTTGGTAAGCACCTATACACCTATACCGGCCTTGCCGCCGCTGCCGACGCCAGCCTGCGGTCCGTCATGGTTGATCTGAAGGGGCATGAGGTGTTCTTTATCGCCGCACCCAACACCGCCGTCCCAACACCGAGCGCGGAACTTGCCGCACGCCATATGCCCGGAGTTCCGCTACGGGGCGATTTCAGCGGCACCCGCAGTTTCTTTGACTCGTCCAAGGCCGAACGCCTTTTGGGATGGAACCACGACGCCTGCATGAACGAAGGGGCAGCACAATGAAGATCAAGGACATCAAGGTCATCGTTGCCTCGCCCGGACGGAACTTTGTTACGGTTAAGATCATCACGGACGAAGGGCTGTACGGCATCGGGGACGCCACGGTGAACGGGCGGGAACTGGCTGTGGCAGCCTATCTGACCGAGCATGTGATCCCGATCCTGATCGGGAAGGACCCGGCCAAGATCGAGGATATCTGGCAGTATCTGTACAAGGGCGCCTATTGGCGGCGCGGGCCGATCACGATGGCGGCGATTTCGGGGATCGATATCGCGCTGTGGGATATCAAGGCCAAGGCGGCGAACATGCCGCTGTATCAGCTTCTGGGCGGTGCGTCGCGCGACAAGATCATGATCTATCAGCATGCCGGTGGCATGACGATTGACGAGACAGTCGAGAATGTGATCGCGCTGCGGGAAAAGGGGCTGGATGCGATCCGGGCGCAGGTTTCGATCCCGGGTCTGCCGCCGATCTATGGCACGGGGCCTAGCACGGATCAGGCGACCGGCGGCATGGTGCAGGCCCGCCCGGTCGAGGAAGTGTGGTCGACGCACAAGTATCTGCCACTGGTGCCGAAGCTGTTTGAGAAACTGCGGGATCAGCTTGGCTGGGATGTGCATCTGCTGCATGACACGCACCACCGCCTGACGCCGATCGAGGCGGCGCGGCTGGGCAAGGATCTGGAGCCTTACCGGCTGTTCTGGCTGGAAGACCCGGTCCCTGCCGAGTTGCAGGAGGGCTTCCGCCTGATCCGTCAGCATACGACGACACCGATCGCCTTGGGCGAGATTTTCAACACGATCTGGGATTGTGAAAAGCTGATCTCGGAACAGATGATCGACTATATCCGCGTGACGTCAGTTCACGCGGGCGGCGTCACGGGCCTGCGGCGCATCTTTGACTTTGCGTCGATCTATCATGTCCGGTCGGCCTGTCACGGGCCGATGGATGTGTCGCCCGTTGCCATGGGAGCCAACGTGCATGTGGACCGCTGGGTGCCCAACTTCGGCATCCAGGAATTCTCGGGCTATACCGAGGCCACGCATGAGATGTTCCCCCATTCCTGGCATCAGGTCGGCGGCTATCTGCATACCGGAGAGGCCATCGGCCACGGCGTTGATATTGACGAAAAGGTCGCCGCCAAACACCCCTACGTGCAGGCCTATCTTCCCGTCGCCCGTGCCGAGGACGGCACCTTGTGGAGCTGGTAGATGAGAATCACCGCCATCACTCCGTTTCCGGTCTGGATCGGTCGCCGTAACCAGTTTGTGGTCAAGGTCGAGACGGACGAGGGCATCTTTGGCTGGGGTGAAAGCGGGCTGTCGGGGCGGGAATTGGCGGTTGTGGGTGCGATCCAGCATTTCGCCGAATTCCTGCGGGGGCGCGATCCGTTTCAGACCGGAGCGATCTGGCAAGAAGTGTATCGCAGCCAGTATTTCGAAGGGGGCCGGGTGCTGCAGGCGGCGATGTCGGCCATCGACATTGCGCTGCATGACATCAAGGGCAAGGCTTTGGGCGTTCCCGTCTATGAACTGCTGGGGGGGAAACAACGCGAGGTCATTCCCACCTTTGCCTCAACCTCGGCCCCGGAACAGGCGGGGATGATCGAACAGGCGCAGAACCTGAAGGCCGCGGGCTGGACGGCGATCCGGTTCTTTCCCGATTTCCGCGATACGGACGGGATTTTCGAACCGCGCGAACATATCGCAAAGACGGCCCGCGCCTGCGCCGCGGCGCGTGAGGCGCTGGGGGATGAGGTGGTCCTTGGGATCGACTGGCATCACCGGCTTTCCGTGGCCGAAGCGGCATCGTTTTGTCAGAAGATGCCGAAGGGGACACTTGATTTCCTTGAAGAACCGATCCGCGACGAGACACCTGAAGCCTATGAGGCGCTGCGCAAGCTGACGGATGTGCCCTTTGCCATCGGCGAGGAGTTTTCGTCGAAATGGCAGTTCCTGCCGTTCATCGAGCGGGACATTCACCAGTTCAACCGGATCGACCTGTGCAATGTGGGCGGCTTTACCGAGGCGATGAAGGTCGCCGGATGGAGCGAGGCGCATTATGTGGACCTGATGCCGCACAACCCGCTTGGCCCCGTCTGCACGGCGGCGACGATCCACATGTCGGCGGCGGTGGCCAATTTCGCCTGGCTTGAGACGCGGGTGAATGCGAGCGACCTGTATGCCGGGGGTGAGACGGATGACGTGTTCATCCGGCAGCCCCGGCTGGAGGGGGCTGTCTACCGCGTGTCGGACGCGCCGGGCCTTGGGATTGAAATCGACGAAAAGGCACTGACCCGTGAAGCGTTCCGCTTTTGGGAAGCGCCGCATCTGAAACGCCGCGATGGCTCAGTCACGAACTGGTAAGATGTTGGCAACGCTTCGTAAATCGCAGATAGATGAGAGCGCGGCGTTTTGTGCCGCGCTTGAATCTGGCGATCTTGTTGCGTTGCGTGACTGCCCCAAAGCAGACCTGCACAATCATTTTGTTCTGGGTGGTGATCGGGACTTTATCCGTGAAAGAACCGGCCGGGATATTGCACCTCTAGATGAACCTCTGGCGTCGATTGACGCGATGCACCGCTGGGTGAACGTCCAAACCGGCGGCGTGTTCGATGGCCTGCTCGGTCGTTTCTTCGCTTTCGAGGCGACACTCGTTCAGGCGCAAAGGGATGGCGTCACAAGGCTAGATATTGGTGAGGACGTTTGGGCAGTGACGCTTGGCATGTCTGCTGCCGAATTGACCTCGGAACTTAAGGCCATTCACGCCCGGACCACGCCCGAAATCGAATGGATTCCGCAGCTCGGTCTGTCCCGACATTGCGAAATCAGCGCCCTGCTGGACTGGATCGAACCTTTCCTCGATATTGGATTCTATCAGACCCTCGACCTGTACAGCGACGAGTTGGCCCAACCCATTGCTTCCTTCATCCCTGTTTACAGACGCGCACAGGATGCCGGATTGCGGCTCAAGGCCCATGTCGGCGAATGGGGCACTGCCGATGACGTGCGAGAGGCAGTGGAGACGCTTGAACTCGCAGAAGTCCAGCATGGTATCGCCGCTGCGACCTCACCGGAAGTCATGCGCTTTCTGGCCGAAAACCACATCGTTCTAAACATCTGCCCGACGTCGAACGTTCTGCTGGGCCGCGTTGCCGATCTTAAATCGCATCCGATCCGGCGATTATTCGACGCGGGGGTCACCGTCACCATTGCGACCGACGACGTGCTGATGTTCGGGCAGAGCGCCTCGCAAGAATATCTGAATTTATACCGGGCGGGCCTTTTCCACGCCGCCGAACTTGATGAAATCCGCAGAAACGGCCTTGGAACATTGTCCCCATGAAAATCCGCGCCATCACGCCCTATGCCGTCTGGGTCGGCATCCGTAACCAGCTACTCGTCAAGATCGAGACGGACGAGGGCATCTTTGGCTGGGGCGAAAGTGGCCTGTCGGGGCGGGAAAAGGCTGTGATGGGGGCGATTGAACATTACAGCCAGTTCCTGATCGGGCGGGATGCCTTTGCCATCGGGGCGCTGTGGCAAGAGATGTATCGCAGCCAGTATTTTGAAGGCGGGCGGGTGCTGCAGGCGGCCATCAGTGCCATCGACATTGCGCTATATGACATCAAGGGCAAGGCGCTGGGGGTTCCCGTCCATGACCTCTTGGGCGGCAAGCAGCGGAATGTGATCCCGACCTTTGCCACAACAGGTGCCCCGCCGGGGCCGGAGATGATTGAACAGGCACGGATGCTGATGGAGCATGGCTGGACAGCGATGAGGCTATCGCCTGCCGATCATCAGTCGAACGGACGCTATGAGCCGCGCGAAAGCATCCCCGAGACAGCCAAATGGTGCATCAAGGCGCGCGAGGAATTGGGTGATGCGGTCGTGCTGGGCATCGATTATCACCATCGCCTGTCGGTGGCCGAGGCGGCCAGTTTCTGTCAGAAGATGCCGTCCGGCACGCTCGATTTCCTTGAAGAACCGATCCGGGACGAGACGCCAGAAGCCTATGAGGCGCTGCGGAAGATGACGGACGTGCCTTTTGCCATCGGCGAGGAGTTTGCGTCGAAATGGCAGTTCCTGCCTTATATTGAACGCGACATCCACCAGTTCAACCGGATTGACGTCTGTAACGTGGGTGGCCTGACCGAAAGCATGAAGGTCGCGGGCTGGAGTGAGGCGCATTATGTGGACTTGATGCCGCATAATCCGCTTGGCCCTGTCTGCACTGCGGCGACGGTGCATTTCTGCGCGGCGGTGGCGAATTTTTCGTGGTTGGAAACGCGGTCTTCGCCTGCGGAAAAGCTGGGCTTTGACAATGCCGAATTCTTTCCCGTCCAGCCCCGGATCGAAAACGCGGTCTATGTGGTCAGCGATGCGCCGGGACTTGGCGTTGAAGTGAATGAAGACCTGATCAGGAAGCAAAGCTTCAAGTTCTGGGAAGCGCCGCATCTGAAACGTGCCGACGGGTCGGTCACGAACTGGTAAAAGGAAACACCATGACCATCACCAAAGACATCACCCGCCCCGACCCCGCGCTTGTGGCAAAGCTTCAGGCGCTGGGTGCCGCTACCGTAGCCGGGACGCTGGCCGGGCTTGGCATCCGCCAGCCGCATATCCAGGGGCCCGTTAGTTGGAACAAGGGCAAGTCCATCGCCGGCCCCGCCCTCACCCTCCTGATGATGCCCAAGCGCGAAGACCTGTACGGAGACGGCGAATACAACGACCCCGAGAAGCAGCTCCACCGCCACGTCCTCTACCACACCCAGCCGGGCGACGTCGTAGTGGTCGATGCGCGCGGCGACTTGACCGCCGGTATCTTCGGCGAGATGATGATGACCTATTTCAAGGGCAAGGGTGGGATCGGGATGGTGATCGACGGCTGCGTCCGCGATTACCCGGGCCAGATCGAACTCGACATGCCGATGTGGATCAGGGGCCTGACACCCAACTTCCATACGCAGACGGGCCTCATGCCCTATGATTTCAATTGCCCCATCGCCTGCGGCGGCGTCACTGTAATCCCTGGAGATATCATCGTGGCCGATGACGATGGCGCGGTCTGCTGCCCTGCGGCACTTGCGGCACAAGTTATTGAACATGCTGGCACCCACCACGACTGGGAAGACTTTTCGAAATACATGCTTCTGCGCGGCGGCGACCTTCGCCGCTACTATCCGCTCCACGATGACGCGCGCGGCGAATACGAGGAATGGCGCAAGGCAAACCCGCTCAAGCGCTGAAGGATTGACCCGATGACCGACCAGAAACCGCTTGGGCCGCTTGAAGGGCCAGTGTACGAGGTCACCGACCCGAACTTTGCGACGCTAACCATGCCGGGCGGGCGGGCAGAACGCCTATGGACGGGCGGGACCTGGACCGAAGGCCCCGCCTGGGTTGACGGTTATCTCGTCTGGTCAGACATCCCCTCGAACCGTCTCCTGCGCTGGCATGAGGCCACGGGCCAGACATCGGTCTTCCGTCATCCGGCCGCCAGTTCCAACGGCAACACGGTTGACCGCGAAGGGCGTCTGGTCACCTGCGAACAGCACCCCCGGCGGATAGCCAGGACCGAGACAAACGGCACGATCACCGTCATCGCCGACCGGTTCGCGGGCAAGCGGTTCAATTCTCCCAACGATGTCGTTGTGAAATCGGATGGTACGATCTGGTTCACCGATCCCAGCTATGGCGTCGGCGGCCCGGGCTATGAAGGCGAGCGCGAGATGGAGGGCTGCCACGTCTACCGCGCCGATCCGGCTACGGGCGAGGTGCGACAGATGACCCACGACTTCTACATGCCCAACGGCCTCGCCTTCTCGCCCGACGAAAGCCTGCTCTACATCGTCGATACCGGCGCCACCAACTTCCCCGAGGCCCCGAACCACATCCGGCGCTTTACCGTCGGCCCCGACGGCACCCTTTCTGGCGGGGAGGAGTTCATCGCCATCGCCAAACTGCACGACGGCCTGCGCGTCGACAGCGAAGGACGTCTCTGGTGCGCGAACGAGGAAGGCGTCCATTGCCACGCGTCCGACGGCACGATTCTGGGCAAACTGCGGTTGCCCGAACGCGCCTCGAACCTGACCTTCGGCGGCAAGAACGGGCAAACGCTGTTCATTACCGCCACAACCTCGGTCTACAAAGTTCCGGTCAACGCCAGGTCAGCCTGACCCCTACCTGACCGCAGGCTACTTTGTCTCTCAAATACCTCGGGGTCCGGGGCAGAGCCTCGGAGCCGGCCCCAGGCTCAACGCCCCGCCCCCATGTATTCCCCCATCCGGATCAGCCCCTGCATATAGCCGATCGCATGAGCCCGCCCCCGATGGTTCCAGGGCGTGTCACCGTCCATATGCGGCACATGGTCGTCGAGCAGGAACCCGTCGAACCCTGTCCGCGCAAGCTGCGCCATGACCTCGGCCGGATCAAAATTCCCGTCCCCGATAAAGCACTCGGTGAACTCTGGCACCGAGCCCTTCACGTCACGGAAATGGATATAAGCGATCCGCCCCTTGGGCGCGAAGAATTCGATCAGTTCCGTGACATTCGCCTTTCCACCCGGCATCTCGGAACAGCAGCCAAGGCACAGGTCCAGCGCCCAGGCAGGGCTGCCCTTCGAAAGTTCGAAGGCATGGGTAAAACCCCAGGGTCGGTAGAACAGCCGCGCGACACCGCCCAGCATGGGGACCGGGGGATCGTCGGGATGAAGGGCGAGCCGGACGCCTTCCTCTTCGGCCACGGGCAAGACCGCATCGATGAAATATGCGTAATTGGCCCACATCTGTTCTTCGGTGATCTGCGGTTCATTCTTGCCAAAAACGGGCATGGACGCGGCATGGCCGAGTGTAGTCGGCATGAAGCGGCGAAGGTCAGCGGGGTCTTCGGTCGCGTCGACAACCGACTGAATGTACTGGGTTGCTCCGGCCCCACCGCGGGTCGGGGCCAGCTTTTCGGTCCTCCAGACGGAATTGGGCATGAAGTGATAGCCAAGGATCGGAACACCGGCGCGGCCCACCGCGCGGATTGTGGCCTGATAATTCTCGATCTGCTCGTCCCGGCCGGGCAGGCCCATCATCACCTTGTGGTAGAAATGGGTGGGGACGTTTTCGATGGCTTCGAACTTCAGCCCATAGGACTTGATCTTGTCGACCAGCGCCTTGACGTCGGACATTTCCCATCGCGCCTCGCCCGGCAGGCTAGGGTTGTTCATCTGAATGCCCGTCGCGCCGATTTGTGCGGCGAACCGTAGTTTTTCATCGGTCAGTTCGTGAAACTGGCCCACGGCCACCCTGATCCCCATGAGTCCCTCCCTTTGCTGTCAGACAACCTTGGCCCATGAAAGGTGACGGTTCAAGAAGGCTCGGCCGATCAGCGGTTGATCCGGGCGCCGGTCGCAGCCTAAGGTAGAAAGACGTGCCGCCGTCGGGTGTTGCATCTGTCGCCAAGCCATTGCCGGAGGAACTCCATGCGCCGTGTAATCGCCCTTTTCCCTGTTTTGTTGCCCTTTGCAGCATGGGGACAGGACCTGCCCTCTTCTGCCCAGCCAGGTAATGTGCCCTTTACCCAAACCGTGCTAGTCGAGAACCTGAACGCACCGTGGGAAATCACCTATGGGCCGGACGATATGCTTTGGGTCACGGAAAGGGCGGTGGGGCATATCCTGCGGATAGATCCGGCCACGGGGGGCAGTCTGGTCGCAGGTGTGATTGACGAGGTATCGGCACCCGGCTGGCAGGACGGGCTTCTGGGAATGGCACTTGATCCCGGACTGCTGGATGGAACGGGGAACGACTTTGTCTATGCGGCCTATACCTATGACGACATGGTCCGCCCTGCAGGCCCCACCATCGCAGATCCAGGCAATCCTTATGCGCATCTTTATGCCAAGATCGTGCGGCTTTCCTATGATCCGGTGACGGGTCTCTTGTCCGATCCTGTGACGCTCATTGACGGTATGCCTGCAGGATCTGACCACAACTCCGGTCGGCTCAAGTTCGGGCCGGACAGAAAGCTCTACTACACCATCGGGGACATGGGGAACGACCAGTTGGGGAACTGGTGCATCCCCATTGAGGCGCAGCGCTTGCCGACGGCAGAGGAAGTCGGTGGGGGCAACTATTTCGCCTATCAGGGGAAGTCACTGCGGCTGAACCTCGACGGCTCGATCCCGGAAGACAATCCGGTCCTGAACGGGGTGCAGAGCCATGTCTTCACGTATGGCCACCGCAACATGCAGGGGCTGGCCTTTGGTCCGGACGGGACGCTTTATGCCTCTGAACAGGGGCCAAAGACGGATGACGAGGTCAATGTGCTAGTGGCGGGAGGCAACTATGGCTGGCCGCATGTGGCGGGGTTCCGCGATGACATGGCCTATCAATATGCGCAGTGGTCCGAGGCCACGACGGCCTGCGAAACACTGACATTCAGCGATCTGGCGATTGATCCGTCCGTGCCGCGTCAGGATGAAACGGCATGGACCGAACCGATGCAGGACCCCTTGGCGACCCTGTTCACGGTGCCAAGCGATTGGAACTTTGCCGATCCGGCCTGCGATGGGGTGAACTATATCTGCTGGCCCACGATGGCGGCGTCCTCCATCGAGGCCTATCGGCCCGAGGACGGGGGGATACCGGGGTTCGGCAATGCGCTGCTGGTGACAACGCTGAAGGGCGGGTCGGTGTTTCGGGTGCCGCTGACGGCCGATGGGTTGGCGGCGGCGGGGCCGATGGAGCGGTATTTCCGGACGGAGAACCGCTATCGCGATACGGCCGTCAGCCCGGATGGACGGACGATCTATGTTGCCACGGACATTGGCGGGCAGTTTCAGGCGCTGGATGGCGGCGTGGGGGATGCGGTTGTAAATCAGGGGGCGATATTGGCGTTCACTTACGCGGGTGACTAGGGCGCGGGGAAAGGGCCTGCGGCGCGGGCCAGTTCCCTGAGCGTCGCCATGTCGGCGGCGTCAGGCCGCAAGGCCGGGGCGCGGTCGAAGGTTTCAAGGTCCGCGCGCAAGGTGAACAGGCGTTTGCCATAGCAGATCAGGTGTTCGATGGATCGCATGACATGGGCGATGGCGGGCTGGCATTGGTCGTGCAGGGCCTGCGCCCCTGCCCTGTCACCTGCGTCGTAGAGGTCCATCACCCGGACGCCATAATCGACAAGATCAGGGGCCAGAAGGAACCCGGTGCAGCCCGCATCAAGGCAATCCAGCATTTCCTGCCCGCCACGACCGTTGAACACTTTGAAACCGGGGCCAGCGCGCTGGATCAGGGTGGCGCAATCGGCGGCGGTGGATTCTGACTTGATCAGGGTGAAATTGGCGTGGGCGGCGCGCAGGGTCTGGATATCATCGTCAGACAGGCCCCGGCCAAGGTATTGCGGGGCGTTCTGGATCGCTGTGGGCAGGTGGGTGGCCTGCATGACCCGGCCAAAGAAGGCAAGGTATTCGGCGGCGGCATAGCTGCCTGTGGCCGGGGGTTGCAGGATGATCCAGTCGGCCCCCACGGATTCTGCGTGGCGGACGCCTGCGATCTGTTCGGCAACGGATTGGCCGTAGATGGTGAAACCAAGGGGAACTTTCTGTCCAACGTCCGTCGCCACCCAGTCCATCAGGGTGCAGCGTTCGGCACAGGTGAGTTTCGCCACCTCGGTCGCGAGGCCAAGGGCGGCGATCCCGGCGACGCGGGCCTTCAGGCAGATGTCAACCTGACGGCGCATGGCGGCGCGGTCCAGGTGTTCGTTTTCGTCGAACAGGGCGTAAAGGATTGCGTGGACGCCGCGCTGCATCAGTGACTTTCGCGCGGAACGGCGGCACCGCGTTTTCCGACAAGGAAATCAAGGTCGGCGCCAAGGTTGGCCTGCTGGACGGTCGTCACATAAAGCGTTTCATAGCCCCCCCGATAGGCGCGCACCTCGGGCATCCAAGCGTCGCGGCGGGCGGCCAGTTCGGCGTCGGTGACGTGCAATTCCAGACGGCGGGCGGCGACGTCCAGCGTGATCTCGTCGCCCGTTTGGACAAGGGCGAGGGGGCCGCCCACCGCCGCCTCGGGTGCGGCATGAAGGACGACGGTGCCAAAGGCCGTGCCGGACATCCGGGCGTCGGAGATGCGGACCATATCGCGGACGCCTTGGGCCAGAAGCTTGCGGGGGAGCGCCATGTTCCCGACTTCGGCCATGCCGGGATAGCCGCGCGGTCCGCAGTTGCGCAGGACCATGATCGAGGAGGCGTCGATGTCGAGATCGGGGGAGTCGATGCGGGCCTTGTAATCGTCAATGTCATTGAACACGACCGCCCTGCCCCGGTGCTGCATCAGGGCAGGCGTAGCAGCAGAGGGTTTGATGATCGCGCCATCAGGGGCAAGGTTGCCGCGCAGGACGACAAGGCCCCCGTCGGCCACAAGCGGGTTGTCGAGCGGGCGGATGATGGCGTCGTCAAAGATTTCAACGTCCGTCAGGCGGTCGGACAGGGGTTTGCCCGTGGCGGTCAGCGCGTCGAGGTGGAGGAGGTGGGAGATGCGTTTCTGCACGGCGGGGATGCCGCCGGCATAGGCCAGTTCCTCCATCAGGTATTGGCCGGAGGGCATGAGATCGACAATGGTGGGCACGTCGCGGCCCACGCGGTCGAAATCGTCAAGGGTCAGGTCGACGCCGACACGGCCTGCGATGGCAAGAAGGTGGACGACGGCATTGGTGGATCCGCCGATGGCGCCCAAGGTCCGGATAGCGTTTTCAAAGGCCTGTTTGGTGAGGAGTTTGGAGAGGATCAGATCCTCGCGCACCATTTCCACGATCCGCCGCCCTGACATGCGGGCCAGACGGGCGCGGCGGGCGTCGACGGCGGGCCATGCGGCATTGCCGGGAAGAGTGATTCCAAGCGCCTCGACCATAGAGGCCATAGTGGAGGCGGTGCCCATCGTCATGCAGTGGCCGGGCGAACGGGACATGGAGCCTTCGGCGGCGGAAAATTCAGCCATGGTCATTTCGCCGGCGCGGACGGCTTCGGAGAACTTCCAGACATCGGTGCCAGAGCCGATCGCCTTGCCCCGGTAGCGGCCGTTCAGCATCGGGCCGCCCGAGACGCCGATGGTGGGCAGATCGCAGGTGGCTGCCCCCATGACGAGCGAAGGGGTCGTCTTGTCACAACCCATCATGAGGACGACGCCGTCCATCGGGTTGGCGCGGATCGATTCCTCGACATCCATCGAAGCGAGGTTGCGGAACAGCATGGCGGTGGGGCGGAGGTTGGATTCGCCGCAGGAAAAGACGGGGAATTCAAGGGGGAGGCCGCCCGCCTCGAGCACGCCTGCCTTGATATGGGTGATGAGTTCGCGGAAATGGGCGTTGCAGGGGGTGAATTCCGAGAAGGTATTGCAGATGCCGATGATCGGACGCCCGTCAAAGGCATCATCCGGCAGACCGCCGTTTTTCATCCATGAGCGATGGATGAAACCATCCTTGTCCTGCCCGCCGAACCAGGCCTGTGAACGGAGTTTTTTGGTCATGTTGGGTTCCTTTGGGGCGGTCAGACAAAGAAGGTGTCGCGGACCTTGATGGTGCGGATGGCGCCGCCTTCTCCCCTGACGGTGGCGTGGCCGTCTCTGACGGTCACCTCGGCCACGGGTTCGCCCGAAGGCCAGGCGATATTGCCGATGGCGTGGCGCATTTCGGTGACGCCGTTGGGATCGAGCGTCAGGCGGGGGGATTGGTCTGCGGAGGTCAGGGGGTCGGGGGTTTCCTGTGCGCCGATTCCGAGCATCTGGACGGCGGCCCCTTCTTCGACACCAAGGCAGGACAAGTGGCGGCCCGACCACGGGGCATAGTCGCGGCCGCCGTTCGAGTGCCAGAACATCGTCATGGGAAGTTTTTGGGCGTGGCGGAGGGAGAGGTAGAGATCGCCTTCTGCGGCCGGGTGACGGCGGTCCAGCCAAGGCTATGGCCGGGGGATTCGACGGCGACGACGAAATCTTCGTGACGGTCAGCCACGGGATAGGTGGTCACATCGCCAAAGCCGCCTGCCGCAAGGGGCAGGTGGCTGGGGTCCGTGGTGCGGACGGGATAGGCAAAGACCGAGCGGCCCCGGGCGGGATCGGTTTCCTGCGGGCGGGGCGAGGTTTCGAACCAGCGTTTGGGGGAAAAGCGGATCAGGCCGCCATTGGGCAGGGTCAGCATGGCGTGGTTGGCGGCGGGGACGTCGCCTGTGCCGCCGATAAAGATGTGGCGCTGGTAGAGGAAGGGGTGGCCCTCCGTCAGGCCCAGTTCCTTGACCACGGTCGCGCCGTTGAGGGTGTGGTCAAGGACGGCGCGGAAGGCGGGGCCGGGCTGGACCTGCCACAGGCCATTGGCAGTCCAGCCGTGCATGGGTGATCCCTCGGCCGTTCCTGCAAAGGGGGCGCAAAAGAAATCGCCTGCCAGTTGGGCCAGATGCACAGGCGTGTCTGCGGCCATCGCCTCGCCCGAGGTGACCCAAGGCGCGGTATGGAGGACAGAGACCGCCCTGCCCTGATCCTGCACGGTGAAATCGCGGATGAAACCGCCGTCAGCGACAAAGTTGAAGGAGATACCTTCGGCGGAAACCGGGATCATGGGCAGCCTCAGATCGAAATATGTTCGCCGGTGATGATGCTTTCGACCTCGGCGATTGAGGATTTCTGCGGGTCGATGTCATCGGCCACAATCTTGCCCCGGCGCATAACGACGATCCTGGTCACCACCTTGAAGACATGGTGGATATTGTGGGCGATGAAGATGCAGGAATGGCCGCTATCGCGCGCATCGCGGACGAATTTCAGCACGCCGATGGTTTCGGCCACGCCAAGGTTGTTGGTGGGTTCGTCCAGGATGATGAGATCGCTGTCGAAATACATGGCTCGCGCAATGGCCACGGCTTGACGTTCGCCGCCGGAAAGCGATCCGATGGCGGTGGTGGGCGGGATGTTCTTGGAGATGCCGACCTTGCGGAGCAGGTCGGACGCGACACGGTTCATCTCGGCCAGGTCGAGGCGGTCAAAGAAGGCAGGGCCCTTGCGGAGTTCACGGCCGAGAAACAGGTTCCGGGCGATGGACAGTTGCGGGACAAGGGCCGAGTCCTGATAGATCGTCTCGATCCCGTTGGCGATGGCATCGGTCGTCGAGGTCATGGTGACGGGCTTGCCCTTGACGATGATATCGCCGCTTGTCAGTGGAACTGCGCCGGACAAGACCTTGATCAGGGTGGACTTTCCGGCACCGTTATCACCCAGAAGCCCGACAATCTCGTTCCGCTTGATCGTCAGGTTCACATCGGTCAGCGCCTGAATGCGACCGTAGTGTTTGGTGATGTTGCGCATTTCAATGAGGGTTTCGGACATGGATCAGGTCCCCGCATTGTGCCGGCGTTCCAGCCAGGCATGGAGTGCCATCATCCCGAGGATGATCGCACCGATGAAGATGTTATAGGCCAGACCCGGCACGCCGATCAGGACGATCCCGTTGCGCATGAGGCGCAGGATGAGGATGCCGAGGATCGTGCCGATGATGGTGCCGCGCCCGCCGGTCAGGGCGGTGCCGCCGATGACCACCATGGCGATGACCTCAAGTTCGTAGCCGGTGCCCGAGTTCGGGTTCGCGGCAGAGGTGCGGATGGACGAGATGATGCCCGCCAGGGCGGCCATGCAGGAGGAGAACATGAAGAGCATTATCTTGACCCGGTTCACGTTGACGCCCCGGTTGCGGGCCGCGTTGGCATTGCCACCGGTTGCGGTGATCCAGTTGCCGAAACGGGTCTGGGTCAGCAAGTAGTGGCTGAACACGGCAAGAAGGATAAACCAGATCAGCGACATGTAGATGCGCAGTCCGCTTACAGCCTCTCCTGCCGCGTCAAGCCCGCAGTCCTGGGCGAATCTCAGGCCGCTGCAAATGTAGAAGTCGCCCACCAGAAGTTCGGCGATCCACTGGTCACCTGCGTCCCATGCGCGCTGTGGGAAGCCATCGGTGAGCCAGAGCGCAGAGCCTCGGACGACGAGGAGCATCCCGAGGGTCACGAGGAAGGACGGGATGTTGAGCATCGTGACGAAGATGCCCGAGACGAACCCGATAAACATCGCCAGCGCCAGGGCCACAAGGAAGGCCATCGGGAGCGACATTACATCGGTATTGAACAGCGTCCACATGATGACGGCAGAAAAGCCAAAGACCGACCCGACGGAGAGATCGAACTCTCCGCTGGTCATCAGGAGCGTCATGGCGAGGGCGATCATCCCGAGCTCGACCGTGAAGGCCAAAAGGTTGCCGACGTTGAGCAGGGAGAGAAAGGTCGGATTGATCGAGGTAAAGACCACGACCATCAGGACAAGCAGCACGAAGGGACCGAATTCGGGACGGTCGATCATGCGTCCGAGGAAACTGCGCTTCATGGGCATCCTGCGGTATGAGTGGGTTGCTTTCCGGAGGCATGTCGCCCCCGGAAAGTCCTTTCAGATCAGAGCAGTCGGGTCGGAAAGACCGGTCAGCTTCCGCCCATGATGGCGTGATAGACGGGCGCAGTGTCTTTCTCATAGAGAGCGCCGGTGATCACGTTGAAGCCCACGGGCACGCCCGAGGAGATCATCGATGCGAGCGAGAGGGCCACATAGCTTTGCGCCTGCGGGTCCTGCCACATGGCGGCATTCACATAGCCGTCCATGACGGCCTGGGTGGTATCAAGCGAGTTGCCCCAGCCCACAACGGTGATCGACCCCGGCGCGATGCCGTTCTGGTCAAAGACGCGCTGTATGGAACCGGTCACAAGATCGCCCAGACCGATGATGGCGTCGATCTTGTCGCCATTCGCGGTCAGGTAGTCGGTCATGCGGGTGATGACTTCGGCCTGATCGAGGGTGGCTTCGGTCACTTCCCACGTAATGCCGAGGGGTTCAAAGACGGTGGCGATGCCGCGCCCTTCCTCGACCCCATAGGAGGCGCCCGGCACTTCGACCGGCATCCAGACGAAATCGCCTTCCTTCAAGCCGGCATTGTCGACCACATACTGCGCCCAACGCTGACCGACGATGAACAGGTCGTTGCCGACATAGGCCGGAAAGGCCACGGCGGCGTCGGGAGTGTTGAAGTTGACAATGGGAATGCCTGCGGCGTTCACTTCGTTCACGACATCGACAAGCGAACCGGGATCGGGGCTGGTGGTGACGATGCCGTCGGCACCGGCGGCGATGGCCGAACGGATCGCTTCCTGCTGGGCGGCCACATCGCCCGAGAAGAAGGACGTGTTGACGGTGTTGCCGGTGTCAGTGGCCCAAAGTTCGGCCCCTTGCAGGAAGTAGGTCCAGACCGGGTCAGCCGGGCCGCCGTGGGAAATCCAGTAGAAGGTCTTGCCTTCGGCAAGAGCCCCGGTCACGGACGCAGCAAGCGCCGTGGCCGCGACGGTCATCGTCAGAAACGTTCTTCTCAGCATACTTGTCTCCTCCTCATTTGGCGGGGCAAATTCCGGCCCCATTCTGGTCGTCAAGAAAGCGTCCGTTTGCCAAAGGTGTCCTCCCCAGGGCCTTTTGGTTCCGGTCTGGCAACATGAAACCCGTTGCCGATCAGTACGTGAATGGGGCGACTATCGGCCTCCATCGGGTTGTTGTCAAAGGCAAGTTGACGTTGCGGCACTGTCTGTTGGGACAATCGGAGGGCGGGGTCCGAAGCCGTCCGGTGACGGACCAGACATCCGGGGATCGCGGACGCGGGAATGGCGTCGGGGACATGATGACGGGCAAGAATGCGGGCTGTCGGGTGATCATGACGGGGGGTGCGGAACAAGCTGTTCCCAGAGGTCCGGTGGGATTAGGACTTTGGCCATTTCGCGGTTGTCCTGCCATTCAGACCGGGATTCGACGCCGAGGATCAGCGTGCTGACGGCAGGGTGGCGCAGGGGGTACTGGATGGCCGCGGCGCGGAGGGTGATGTCTTGCGCGGCACAACGATCGCGCAAGGCGCGGGCGCGGGTGATCTGGGCTGGGCTGGCGGGGGCGTAATCGTAGCGGGGGGTATTGTCGGGATCGGCAAGGATGCCGCTGTTGAACACGCCGCCCACGATCAGGCCGGTGCCGGTAGCGGCGCATTTGGCGAGGAACCCACCGGATTCGGCGCTTTGGTCAAGAAGGGTTATGCGGCCAGCGAGGAGGACGCAGTCGACGACGCCTTCGTCGATGAAACGACCCAGCATCTGCCACTGGTTCATCCCGGCCGAGACGGCGCGGATGGTGCCGGTGTCCTTGAGGTGGTGGAGGGCGCGGAAGGCACCGGTCATGGCGGTTTCGAAATGATTGTCGGGGTCGTGGACATGGGCGATGTCGATGGCCCTGCCGCCCAGACGTTCTAGGCTGTCCTCAAACGACCGCATGACGCCGTCGTAGCTGTAATCCTCGACATAGGCTCCGTCGCGGATCAGGCGTCCGACCTTGGTTGACAGGACGCCGGTGCCGGGCGGGAGGCCGGCCAGCGCCCTGCCGACGCGGCGTTCGGACAGGCCCATGCCATAGAAGGGGGCGGTGTCGATGAGGACGTCGGGCGTTTTGGTGACTTCGCCCATCACGGCCTCGGCCTCGCTATCCGAAACTGGGCCCATGACGCTGCCCAAGGGGGCCGCGCCGAGGCCGATGCGTGCGACACGGATGCCGGTGCGGCCAAGCGTGGCGTTGCCGGTCATGCCTAACCCTTTTCCGCACCAGAGAGCGTGCCCGAGCGGACAAAGCGTTGGGCGACAAGGAAAATGAGAATCACGGGCAGAACTACGAGGATGGCGGCGAGGATGACCTCGGGCTTCTTGATCGGCACGTCGTTGGAGGGAAGGTTGCTGAGCGCGCCCGAGGAACTGATGAGGGCGGTGAGACCCACGGGCAGGTTATAGAGCTTGTCGTCTGAGAGGAGGACGAAGGCGAGGAAATAGTTGCTCCAGATCGCGAGGAAGCTGAAGAAGGCCACGAGGGCGATGATCGGGCGGGCGAGCGGCAGGGCGATCTTGGTGAAGAGCTGGAACGGGTTGCAGCCGTCGACGCGGGCAGAGTCCATCACGCCCTTGGGGAGAGAGGACGAAAAGTAGATGTAGGCGAGATAGACGCCGAAGGGGAAGAAACCCGAGGCGAGGATGAGGCCCGCATAGGTGTTGTTCAGGCCCAGAAGCTTCATCTCGATGAAGATGGGCAAGACGACAGCCGAGCTTGGTGTGATCATGGCGATCAGGGTGAGAACGAGGATCAGCCTGCGGCCGGGGAATTCGGACAGGGCAAGCGCATAACCCCCGGGGATCGAGGCGATCAGGGAAAGGACAACGCCGCCAATGGCATAGATGGCGGAGTTAATGGCCCATGTACCGATCTGGAAGTTGTTGTAGGTGGTCAGATTCGTCCAGCTTCGGGCAAGGCTGTCCCATGTGCCAAGGGCAAAGGGGGCGTCAGTCAGGAGCGAGGCGTCGCTGCGTGTGCCTGCGATGAAAAGCCAGAGGAGCGGGATGCCGTAGAAGCAGACGGCGAAGGCCAGAAAGGCGTAGACGCTGAAACGACCGACGGAGAGGCCCGGTTTCCTGCTGACGGATGCTGTCACCGGCCTGCCCCTTTCCCTAGTCGATCTTGTAGAACTTGGTGCCGAAGATCATCACCAGCGCCACGATGATGGAGGTGCCTACGAGCAGCGTGGACAGCGCGGCGGAGGCGCCGAAGTCGCCCATGCGGAAGGCGTATTCGAAGGCCAACTGGTTCAAGGACCAGTCGGTAAGCGAGAATTGTGCGCCTGCCATGCCCATGAGTTGGGGTTCGACGAACATCTGGAGACCGCCTGCAAAGGTCAGGATCGCCATGAGGACAAGGCTGCGCCAAATCATCGGGAGCTTGATCCGGGTCGCTAGCGAGAATCCTTTGGCGCCGTCGATGCGGGCGGCCTCCAGAACTTCTGTCGGCAGGCTGGACAGGGCACCGCCGAAAACGACGATCCAGCCCCCCGAGGTGGAGAAAAGCGCCATGATGGCAAAGACCCCGGCGAAGCCGATTCCGGTGACGACGTCCTGACGATTTTCCCAATGAAATAAAGAGAATACGGGGCCGAATGGGCTAACTGTGGGGTCGAGAAGGAAGAGCCAGAGCACCACGATGGCCGAAGAAGTGACGGCGCCTGGGAGGAAGAAGATCGTGCGGAGCGTGCCTGCGGTGCGGCGGCCGAGGCTGTCAAGCATGAGGGAGAGGCTTGCCACCGCGAGCAGCGTCAGGGTGACCCAGATCGCCACGAAGGTCAGGACGTTGAAGATCGCACGGGGGACACGAAAGTCATCGAAAACAAAGACATAGTTCTCGATCCCGTAGAAGACGTATTCGATCGTATCCACGAAGCTGAGACCGAAAGCGTAGAAGATCGGGAAGATCCCGAACATGAACAGAAGCAGCAGATAGGGTAGCAGGAAGAGGTAGGCCGTCCGCACCTCGCGCGATTTCCGGCGGCGTTCGGCGCGTCGGCGGGCGTCTGGATTGGTGACGGCGGTGGTCAAGGACGGGCTCCTGCGGGGTGCCGGGGGACGGTTTTCAGGGCGCGGTATCGCGTCGGTAAAGCGTCTGTATCGCGTCGGTATCTTTCACAGATTTCCGGGGCCGGGCACGGTATGTGCCCGGCTCCGGAGGGGATCATTCGACTGTGTAGCCATTCAACCCGGCAAGGTTGACGAGTTCCTCTTGAAGGGCGGGCAAGGCACTTTCGACTGTCTGCCCCGAGGCAATGGCCGCAACGAGCGTCTTGGCGATGGCGCCCGGGACGTCGATGCGGATGCTCATGTAGCCGGGGTGGCTGAAGGAGGCCGAGTCGACCTGAACCTGAAACACGTCGTCCCCGGCATAGTAGCCGTCGGCGTTCAGGTTGGCACCCCATGCGAGGGCAGAGGGTTTGTGGGCGGGCAGCGTGACGGCGTTGGTCTGGTAGCCGACGTCAGAGGACATCCACTTGATCAGATCGACGACCTCATCGGGATGGGCAGTGTCCTTCCAGCCGCCAAAGGTGCCGCCGCCCCAGCTCCAGGTCAGGGGCTGTTCCTGATCGTCCCACTTCGGCGGGACAGCAGCGGCCAGCAGGCCGGGGGCGAGTTCGTAGGTTGGCTTGATGACATATTCGCCGAACCATGTGGGCCCGATCATCAGGGGCACCTTGCCTGCCTTGGCGAGTTCGACAAAGGCCGGATCGAAGGGGCCGACGTTGGCGAGGCTGCCGTTGGCGATCATGGCGTCAACCATTCGAGCCGGTTTGAGGCAGGCATCGGTAGTGAGGTCGATGTGGACGGTGTCCTCTTTCCCTTCGACGGGGATTGCGGTGGCGCAGCCGTCGCTGACGAGGAAGGCCAAAAGCGGGAAGGGTTCGACGGCGCTGCCCAGCACATAGCCCTGCGGTCCGAGTTGCGCGCCCAGCGCAGCGAATTCGTCCCATGTGGTGGGCACGGTGACACCGAGTTCGGCCAGCTGCGGTGCGTTGTACCAGGTGATCATGTGAGCCATGTCGTTGCGCAGGCACAGCAGCTTGCCATTGACCCAGCACGGCGCGTTCGAGTTGGGGTAGAATTCGTCCTGCAGTTCCTGCGGGACGAGTGAGGTCAGGTCCATCAGGTAGTTCGAGCGCCGGGTGGAAAGCTGGGCGGCGTAGTTGATATCGGACATGAAGATCACGTCCGGAATGTCGCTGCCCGCCTGCATGGCAAGCTGGATCTTGGTCACGAGGTCGGCGGGCGCCACGGTGGTGACGTTCAGCGTGACATTGTCGTGGCCGGCGTCATAGGCCGCAAAGCCGTCAAGGCGGGGCGTATCGGACCAGACGTTGAGCGTCACACCATCCTACGCCATGGCGCTTGAGGCCAAGAGTAGTGCCGTGAGTGTCAGGTAACCTTGTGTCTTGATGGTCATGGGTTCCTCCCTTGGGGCCGGGTCAGGCCCGGCTTTTGATCAGGTTTCAACGCGCAGGACGGCCCCCGAGGCCGCAAAGACATGCAACTGCCGGGGGTCGATGGAGAGGGTCACGGAATGACCCTGAGAAAGACGCGACAGGCCGATGATCTGGACGGTGATCATCTCGGGCGCGCCGATATCGAGATAGGCGAAGGTGATGTTTCCGAGCCGTTCGACGGTTTCGACAGTCGCGGGCAGGCTGATCTGGCCGGGGATGGCATCACCGAGGATCACGGATTCGGGGCGGATGCCGAGGGTCAGCTTGTCGCCCGGCGCGACGCCGGGGAGGTTGAGGTCAATGGCCGTCGCGGTGGCTGCGTCAAGGGTGAGGCGGGCGCCCTGCCCTGCCCGGCCGGTCACCGTGGCGGGAAGGAAGTTCATCTTGGGCGATCCGATGAAGCCCGCGACGAAAAGATTGTTCGGTTCTGCGTAAAGGTCGAGCGGCGCGCCGATCTGCTGGATGTTGCCATTGTCGAGGGCGACGATGCGGTCGGCCAAGGTCATGGCTTCGACCTGATCATGAGTGACATAGATCATCGTGGTGCCGAGTTCGCGGTGCAGGCGTTCGATTTCAAGCCGCATCTGAACGCGAAGGGCCGCGTCGAGGTTCGAGAGCGGTTCGTCGAAAAGGAACACCTTGGGGTGGCGCACGATGGCGCGCCCGATGGCGACCCGCTGCCGTTGGCCGCCCGAGAGTTGGGCGGGGGAACGGGTGAGGAGATCGTCAAGGCGGAGGATCTTGGCAGCCTCCTTGACCCTCGTGTCGATGTCGGCCTTGGAAAAGCGCGAGAGGCGCAGGTTGAAGGCGATGTTGTCGTAGACGTTCATATGCGGGTAAAGCGCATAGGACTGGAACACCATAGCGATGCCCCGGTCCGAGGGTTCGGCAAAGGTCACGTCCTGCCCGTCGATCAGGACATCGCCGCCGGTCACGGTTTCAAGCCCCGCAATCATCCGCAAAAGAGTGGATTTGCCCGAGCCGGAGGGACCGACGAAGCACACGAATTCACCATTGCCGATGGTGAGGTCGAGGCTTTTGATGACCTCGACGGCACCATAGGATTTGGTGACGCTGCGCAGTTCGACGGTTCCCAAGTGGTGCTTCCTCCCCCTTTGACCGGCGGGCTTTGGCCCTTGTCCGGTCTGACGCGCTGGCCTAGCTGAACTTTTCGGTGACGGTGATTTTCGCCTTGGCCGTCCGGTCGAGTTCGTCCCAGTCGTAATGGTGGCCAAGGCCCGGTTCGGAACTGACATGCAGGTTGCCGTCGATGATGGCGAGGGGGCCAAGGTCCTTGAGGCCCTTGATCTGATCTTCGTTCATCACGAGTTGTTCGTAGTAGTCGTTATTGCGGATGGCTGCGCAAAGCTGGGCGTTTTCAAGGCCCATGCCGTGGACCTGCGCGCGCATGCCAAAGCTGTCGGACATGTGGGCTATCTTCATCGCGCCGGTGAAGCCGCCTTTGTAGAAGGTCGAGACGCGGGTCATGTCGAGTGCGCGGGCTTCGATCCAGGTGGCCATGTTCCAGTGGACGCCGTCCGAGGTTTCGGCGGCGAGGACGGGCATGGTGAGCTTTTCACAGAGCTTGACGTAATGCCCGAGGTAGAATTCGCGCATCGGTTCCTCATACCAGAGGAAGCCTTCGTCCTGGAGCGCGAGACCGACTTCGAGCGCGTCGACATAATCCCAGCCGGCAGAACCGTCGAACATGAGGTCGGCGTCAGGGCCGACCCATTTGCGGAGTGCGCGGGAGAGTTCGATGTCACGCTTTACGTCGCCCCAGGCGTGGAGCTTGAAGGCGGTGAAGCCGATGTCGCGGCACATCTTGATGTAGCGTTCATATTGGCCCAGCGTGGGCCAGGTGACGGTTGAGGCATAAGCGGGCACGACCGTGTCATTGCCGCCGAGCATCTGGTAGATCGGCATCCCGGCCTTTTGCGATTTCACATCCCAGCAGAGCACGTCGAGCATGCCCAGCGCCCGCATGTGGATTTCCTCGATCCGGTCGATTTCCCACATCAGGTGCCACATGCGTTCGGTCAGCAGCGGGTTTTCCCCGATGAACGAATGGTAGCGGCGGGCGACGAGATCCATCACCGCCGCGCCGCGGCCCATTTCGAGCGCGCCGAAAAGGCCTTCGTCGGTTTCCATGCGGAGGATCGCGCTTTGCGGTTTAGTGCCGGGGCGGACGTCGCCATGCGAGCCCTGCAGTCCGTTGCGCCAGATGAATTTGGGACCGGGATCAACCTCGACCAGCCAGCAGGTGAAACCAGTGATCTTCATCGGGCGCTCCTATCGGTCGGGTTGATATATCTGGTAGAGGCTTGAAAATATCATGTCAACGGTTCAGACAGGTCTGAAGACGTTGTTGATCTTTGCAACAGGCTGTCACGGACGGTCAGCGGCGGGATTTTCAAGGGGTATCGTGCTGTGCTAGCAGGCCGCGGGTCAAAGGAGAGACCATGACGGGCATGACGGAAGACCGGGAGAACCACGACGGCTATCGCCGTTTCCGCGAGGCGTTGCAGCAGGGCCGGTTGCAGCCGGGGATGATGCTGACGCAGAACGAGCTATGCGATCTCCTGGGGCTGTCGATGTCGCCGCTGCGAGAGACGCTGGTGCTGCTGGAGGAATACGGGCTGGTCGAGATCAAGCCGCGGACGGGGATTCGGATCGTATTCCCGGAGGTGGCGTTCATCCGCGAGAATTTCCAGTTCCGCATCATGATCGAGACCCATGCGCTGCGGGCCTTTGGGGACAAGGTGACGGACGCCTGGTTATCCACGATGCGGCTGCGGCACGAAGAATGCCGGGTGGCGCTGGAGGACCTGTCGCAGTTCGACGAGTTGCAGGGGCGGCTCAAGTCGCTGGATACGAAGATGCACCGGGACATCGTGGAATCGCTCGACAACAGGGCGATTCTTGAGACGCATACCCGGCTGCAGGACAACCTCGGCATGGCACGGCGGGCGCATCAGCGTTCGGTCTATCGCGGGCAGCTGATCGACACGATCAACGAACACATGGCGGTGCTGGCCTGTCTGGAGAACCGCGACCTGCCTGGGGCTGTTGCGGCACTCGAGGCGCATTTCCGTGCCTCGACCCACCGGACCTTTGCGGCCTGAAGGGCAAAGGTCCCTGTCCTGCCGGTTTGCCGACACGGCTTAGCTGGGCTTTGGCATAAGCCGAGGTTCGGCCCTTACACTTTACCGCAGCCAAGGACGTCTGATTTCATCAGTGCACCCAAGATTGCCAATCCCTCAAAGGGCAATGCGCTTTCGGTCCGCCATCGCTGGCTTGATGGCACTTAGTCTTGCAAACTGTCGATCAGGACAAATTCCGATACTGGAAAGGTCAGCGAAACCCTGAAACCCGATCCGTCCTTGCCCGGGCCCGTCTCCAGAAGCGCACCAAAGAGTGCTGCGATTTCGGCGACGATAGCGAGGCCGAAGCCATAGCCGGTTGATGAATCGGCTACGGTCTTTCTGACCTCATGACGCGTTCCGCGCACCAGTCCTGCGACAAAACCGATCTTGTCGGGAGGGATGCCAGGTCCGTTGTCCTCGACCTCGACAACCGTATTGTCCGCTGCCTGAAGCACGCGAACGGTCACGATCGCGCCCGGCCCGGCATAGGCAATCGCATTGTCGATCAGGTTCTGCAGGAGTTCGGCAAAAAGCACCGGCTCGGCCCGGGCGAAAGCACTGTCGTGGCCTTCATAGCCCAGATCAATGCCCCGTCGCAGCGCTTCGGGCACCATTTCTGCGGATTGCATCCGCGCTGCCCGCGCGATGTCCATCCTGACAAGGGATTGTGTGCCGGCAGCTACATCTACACGAGCAAGGACCAGCAACTGGGCCAGAACGCGTTCAGCGCGAATGAGGGCCTTGTCTGCCTTGTGGGCTGCCGCCTCGGCCTGGGCCGGGTCGGCGGTACGGGTTGCCAGGGCAAGCTCGGTCCTGACAACGGCAAGGGGGGTGCGGAGCTGGTGACTGGCATTGCCGGTGAAATGTCGGAGCGCTGCAAGGGCTGCATCAAGCCGCTGCATGAAAGAGTTGATAGCGTCAATCAGTTGAGTGACCTCTTGGGGGGCATCGACTGTGACTGGGCGAAGATCATCCGAGGACCGCTGGGCTATCGCTTCGCCAAGACGGTTGAGAGGGCGGAGTGCCAAGGTGACGATCAGCCATACGATCACCGCGACGCTCAGGATCAAGGCAAGGAGGCGCAGGGCTGACCGCAGTAGAATGGACCGGGCCAGATCATCCCGGGCGCGGGTCGATTCCGCGACGGTCACGGTGAAAGGTATGGCTTCCGACCCCGTCGAGACCCGGCGCAAAATGGTCGCGGTGCGGATCCGTACATTGCCGAAATACCCGTCGCCAAACCCCGTACCCTCGGGTCCGGTCTGGACGTTTGCGAGTTCCGGATAGCCTGTCAAGAATGTGCCGACCGGACCGTCGACCCGATAGAACACTTGGTCCTGCGCCGTCGAGACCAGCATTTCGAGCGAGGAATAGGGGATGTCGACCTCAAGCCCGCCCGTTTCATCGACAGTTACGCGTTCGGCAATCGCGAGGGCCGAGCCCGCAAGCACCCGGTCCGAGACGCTTTGCGCGGTGCGCAGGGCCTCGCGCCAGGTATCCGCCAGCGCAAGAAGGCCGATCAGGACAGTCGCAAGCAGCAGCCAGAGCAGCATGCGACGGCGCAGCGAGTAGCTTTTCATGCGCCCTCGGCCGCCTTCTCAAGGAAATAGCCGATCCCGCGGGCCGTTCGCAGGGTCAGGCCATACGGGGCCAGCTTGCGCCGGAGGCGGGAAATGTACTGTTCAATGGCATTGTCAGACAGATAATCATCCAGTGACGTCAGCGACTGTACGATGGATTCCTTGGTCACAACCTTGCCCGCCCGCGTGAACAGGAGTTCGAGGAGCGCAAGTTCGCGGGGCGGCAGGTCCATGACCATATCACCGGCCGAAAACTGCCGTGTGACAAGGTCGAAGGTGACACCATTCAGTGTGACCGATGCTGTACGAAGACCTGCCTGACGCCGCAGAAGTGATCTGACGCGCGCCTCGAATTCGCGCACATCAAATGGTTTGGTCATGTAGTCATCGGCCCCGAGATCAAGGCCCCGCACCCGGTCGTCCATTGCGCCGCGCGCCGTGAGGATCATGACAGCGGCGGGGTTCGCCCTTTGGCGCATGGCCCTCAGCACGGCAAGCCCGTCCATCTGCGGCAGGTTCAGATCAAGGATCACAAGATCGAACCGTTCGGCGGCCACAAGCGCCTCGGCTGAGGCACCGTCATGGATGCAATCGACGGCATATCCGGCCGAAACGAGGAGCGACGTGAGCGCCTCGGCAAGCGGCAGATCGTCCTCGACAAGCAATAGGCGCATCAACTGTCTCCCCACGGACGAGCCTATGGGGGATGCGGGCCGTTGTGAACTGGTTATGCCTTTGGCACAAAGGAGCATGCGTTCCCTGGTCAAAGCCATCCTTTCCTTTGCACTGGCCCCTTTGCCTGCTGTGGCAGAAGTGTTCCTGTTTGAGCCGCTGGTGGGCGAGGCGACCGATGAAATGGTGATCTATTCCACACTGGATCAGCGCCTTGCCGCACCCCTGATCACGACATTCCAGCAAGGCCATCCGGGTCTGGCCGTCCGTTACGAAGACCTTCTGGCCGATGAGATCGCCCGTCGTGTTGTCACCGAGACGGATGCCGGTCTTCCGACGGCGGATTTCGTCTTTTCTTCGGCGATGGATATGCAGATCAAGCTGGCCAATGACGGTTACGCAAGACCCGTCGAGGTCCCTGCGGCAGAGGATTGGCCCGATTGGGCCAACTGGCGGGATACGGCCTTTGCCATCACATTCGAACCGGGTGTGCTGGTCTATCACAAGCCGTCCTTTCCCGATGGACCGCCGCAATCCCGGCTCGAACTGATCGACCTTATGCAGGATGCCCCGCCCGAGCTTGCGGGTCGGATCGGCACCTATGACATCGAAGCCTCGGCGGTCGGCTATCTGTTCCTGCTGCGGGACGAGGAGTATTTTGCGGACATCTGGTCCCTTATCCGCGCGATGGCAAAGACCGGGCTGCAGACCTTTCCCACCAGTCAGGACATCATTGATCGCGTGGCGGACGGTCGCCTTGCACTGGGCTACAACATCCTTGGGTCCTATGCGGCCGATCAGGCCAGATCAGAGCCTGACCTTGGGCTGGTCCTGTTGCGGGATTTTACGGTCGTGGTTTCCCGCGTCGCGCTGATCCCGCGCGGGGCGCGGTCGCCTGATACCGGGACTGCGTTTCTGGCGTTCCTGATGAGCGGCGAGGGCCAGACCTTGATCGCCGAGAAGCTGCGGCTTCCGGCCGTCAGCCTCGAAGTCGCAGGCGGCAACAGCGCCCGCGCCATGGAAGAGGCGCTTGGCGATCAGCTGCGCCCGGTCCCTGTCAGCCCGGGCCTGCTCGTCTATCTGGATCAGGCAAAACGGGCCCGCGTGATCCGGACCTGGCAGGCGGCGCTGGGCGGGCCCTGAGCGTTGTCAGGTTGCTGACAGGATTTCATGCTTTTCTTGGCCCGGGAAGGGGCACGAGGAGGTGCCGCCTTCGGATTGACGGCACGCATCGCGTGCCTTGGGAGGAGAAGACAATGAAGCACGCCATTCTTGGCGCAGCCCTTGTGGCTGTGCTGGCCATGCCCGTCGCGGCTGAGGATTACATGATCATGGCCCCGGCGGCCCCCGGAGGCGGCTGGGATTCGACTGCCCGCACGATGCAGGAGGTCATGCAGGCCGAAGGCATCGCGGCCAATGTGCAGGTCCAGAACGTTCCCGGCGCGGGTGGCACGGTTGGCCTTGCCCAGTTCGCGTCGACTGCGGCGGGCGATCCGACTCAGTTGATCGTCGGCGGCTATGTGATGGTCGGCGCGATCCTGACCAACGCCTCGCCCGTCAGCCTTGCTGACGTGACGCCCATTGCCCGGCTCACCGGCGAAGCCGAGGCGATTGCGGTTTCGGCCTCTTCGTCCTTCATGACCATTCAGGATCTTGTCGACGCCATGAAAGCCGATCCCGGTGCCGTGGCCTGGGCGGGCGGTTCCGCCGGGGGCGTTGACCACATCACGGTCGGCCTGCTGGCCAAAGCTGCCGGGATTGATCCCACCACCATCAACTACGTGGCCTTCTCTGGCGGTGGCGAGGCGCTGGCGGCCATTCTGGGCAATCAGGTCGCCGTCGGCATTTCAAGCGTGAGCGAATTCCTCCCGCAGGTCGAAGCCGGGACGATGCGGATTCTGGCCGTGTCCACGGCGGACCGCTGGCCGGGCACCGATGCGCCGACGCTGATGGAATCGGGCCTTGATGTGAACGTTCAGAACTGGCGCATGGTTGCTGCGGCACCCGGCCTTACCGACGAACAAAAGGCAGCGGTTCAGGCCGACATCGACGCGCTGGTCAACTCCGCCGGCTGGCAGGCCGCGCTAGAGGCAAAGGGCTGGGCCAATACCTATCTCGCAGGGGCCGATTTTGACGCGCAACTGGCTGTCGAGATAGAAGCGACGACTGCTGTCCTCAAGGACATCGGCCTCGTGCAATGAGCACAGGCCCCATGGTCAAGGGAGGCCGCCCCGACGGGGCGGCTTTCGTCATCGCAGTCGGGCTGTCCAGCCTTGGCGGTGTGCTGATCTGGGATTCGACCCTCATCCCGGATATGGGCGGCTATGCCGGGGTCGGGGCCGACGGGATGCCCTGGATCGTCGGATGGGGCCTTGTATTGCTGGCCATCTGGACGGCCATCGACGGCTTGCGCTCCAAAGGCGAGACGCGCGACAGGATCGAGCTTGCACCGGTCCTCTGGATCATCGGGGGGCTTGCGTTGCAGATTGGTCTGCTCAAGCCGCTGGGGTTTTCCATCGCTTCGGGGCTGTTGTTCGCCTGTACCGCCTTTGCGTTCGGCAAACGCAATCTCGCGCTGACTCTGCCAGTCGGGCTGGTCTTTGCCTTGTTCGTCTATGTGATCTTTGACCGGATATTGAAGCTGAATCTGCCATCCGGTCCGTTGGAAACCCTGCTGTTTGGCGGCTGATCATGACAACAATAGACTTTCTGATGCAGGGATTGTCCGTCGCACTTGATCCGATGATCCTGCTTTATGCGCTTATCGGTGTGATCCTTGGGACATCGGTGGGCGTTCTGCCCGGGATCGGACCGGCGCTGACGGTCGCCCTGTTGCTTCCGGTCACCTACGGGCTTGATCCTGCCGGGTCGCTCATCATGTTTGCGGGCATATACTATGGCGGGATGTATGGCGGATCGACGACGTCGATCCTGCTGAATACACCGGGGGAATCCGCCTCGATCGTCACGGCGCTGGAGGGGAACAAGATGGCCCGCGCCGGGCGCGGCGGCCAGGCGCTTGCCACGGCCGCCATCGGATCCTTTGTCGCCGGGCTGATCGCCACGCTCGCTCTGGCCTTTCTCGCGCCTTATGTCGTGAAGCTCGCCCTTATCTTTGGCCCGCGGGAATACTTCGCGCTGATGGTTCTGGCCTTTATCACCGTCTCTGCCGCCTTTGGGGATTCGACCCGCAAAGGGCTCGTTTCGCTTTTTCTCGGGCTTGCGCTGGCCACGGTCGGCATCGACCAGTTGACCGGTCAGGCCCGCCTGACATTCGGTGTGCCACAGTTGATGGACGGGATCGAAGTCACAACGCTGGCCGTGGCCATGTTTGCGCTGGGTGAGGCACTGTTTGTGGCGTCCCAGGGGAAACGCGCCGATGACATGATCCAGGCCGTCAAAGGGTCCGTCTGGATGAGCCGGAGCGACTGGGCCCGATCATGGAAACCCTGGCTGCGCGGCACGGCCATCGGATTCCCCATCGGCGCCATGCCTGCAGGCGGGGCCGAGATTGGAACCTTCCTGTCCTATGCCACCGAAAAGCGGCTGGCGCGGAATCCAGAGGAATTCGGCCATGGCGCCATCGAAGGTGTCGCCGGCCCCGAGGCCGCCAACAATGCCTCGGCTGCAGGCACGTTGGTGCCGCTTTTGACCCTTGGCCTGCCAACATCGGCGACGGCGGCCATCCTGCTTGCCGGCTTTCAGCAGTTCGGCCTTCAGCCCGGACCGCTTCTGTTCATCACCAGCCCCGATCTTGTCTGGGGCCTGATCGCAAGCCTGCTGATCGCCAACCTGATGCTTCTGGTACTGAACCTGCCTCTGGTCGGCCTATGGGTCAAACTGCTGAGCGTACCGCGCCATTGGCTTTATGCCGGGATCCTACTGTTTGCGACGCTCGGCACCATTGGCAGCAATCCTTCGCCGATCGAACTGTCGATGCTACTGATCTTTGGCCTGATCGGGTTTCTTATGCGGGTCTACAACTATCCCATCGCCCCGGTCGTCGTCGGCCTGATCCTGGGGCCGATGGCCGAACAGCAACTGCGTCGCGCTCTGGCCATTGCGCAGGGCGACTGGACAACACTTGTCTCGACCCCGATCTCGGCGGGGCTTCTGGGACTTGCGCTTATGGCGCTGCTGCTGCCCATCATCCTGCGGGCGCGCGGCAAAGGACAGGTCCTGTCGCAACTTGCGGCCAACGAGGATTAAGGGTCAGGGGGGCGGGGCACCCTGCCCTTCCCGGCGGAGACAGTCAGACCAGTTGCGGGCCTTGGGGTCCGGGATTACCTGCCGAGAAGTCGCCGCCGTTCATTTTGAAACTATGGCACCTGATGGCCCGCGGTGCTGCAACCGACGATGCGCTTCGAGCCGATCAAGACTGAGACGCAGCAGGCGGTGTTGAGGAGCCATCGGACGCGGGACTTCCTGATCCGTCAGCTGACCCAGCTTGCCAACGCGATCCGTGCCCATCTAGGCGAGTTCGGCCTAGTGGTACTAAAGGGCGTCCACAACATGGGTCGTCTTGTTGCCGAAGCTGAAGCGGCCGATCTGCCAACGGAGGCCCGGATGCCGCTGGACCTGCTGGTCGGTCAGTTCGCCGACACTAACGCGCGGATTGACTCCATCACCGCCGATCTGCGGCGCGCCGCCGAGGCGGACGAGACCGCGCGGCGACTGCAGGCCATGCCAAGGATCGGGCCGATCACGGCCAGCGTGCTTTCTGCAACGCTGCCCGACGTGTCGGCCTTCCGCTCGGCCCGCGACCTGTCTGCCTGGCTGGGTCTGACGCCCAGGCCGCATTCGAGCGCGGGTGTCAAACCTCGCCTCGTGCGCGTCAAATGCAAACCTCATGATTTCAATAGCATGGCGCTCTGAACCGGCCCCCGGGCGGTTAACAGGTCCGGAGAATATCGGCCCTTAGAGAACGCACACGGGTCCTTTGGGGCGTAGGCCGGTCAAAAGCCAGCGTCGCATAACCGTCGAAAACAACGAAAAATTCCGGCCACAGCTGGATCGAGAGAACGTTGTCGCAAAGTCATCTGGCCGAGCGGGAGGGCCTGACGTCGAACCTTCTCCGCCCCTCAATCGATGGTCTCTCAAGGAACCCACGTTCGCGGAAATCGATCGAGCAGTCTAGAAGACAAAAAAATCTGCATTCGTCAGCGCGAGGTTCACACCTATCGTCGCAAAATGGACGCTTGCCCCGGCGCCAGACCCATCAGCATCAAAGAACAGTCTGCCAGTATCTGTTTCATAGATGATCCGGTCGGTCGCATCGGCCGCCTTCCCGGATGTGCCTCTTGAAAACGCTGAGCTGCTGAGCGTTCCACCGGCAAGACCAGTGAACACTGCGTTGTCCAGCCGGATTGTGTCGTCGGACACCCGGAAATCTGTGATGGTGTCGACGTTTCCACTTCCAGGTGCTGTAGAGAAGACGAAATTGTCCATCCCGGCGCCGCCTAACAAGGTGTCATTGCCACCTTTGCCATCCAGAGAATTGGCCCCGGAATTGCCCGTCAGGATATTCGTAAGGCTATTTCCAGTTCCGCTGATACTGGCTGAGCCACCCATGATAAGGTTTTCGAGATTGAAACCCAGCGTCAACGTGACGGACGATTGGACGGTATCGGTTCCGTTATTGGCGTCTTCGGTGATCGTGTCCGACCCATTCGTGACGTAGGTGTCATTGCCGCTGCCTCCGGCCATCGTGTCGGACCCGCCGCCGCCATCAAGGATATTGGTGCCCTTGTTCCCCGTCAGGCGGTTGGCAGACGTGTTTCCCGTGCCGTTGATGGATGAGGTTCCGGTCAGGATCAGGTCTTCAAGATTGGCCGCAAGAACGATGGTCGCAGAGGACTGGACGGTATCGGTGCCTTCGCCAGCGTCTTCGATGATCGTGTCGCTGCCATTGGTGACATAGGTGTCGTTTCCGGCATCTCCGATCAGCGTATCGGTGCCACCTGCCCCGTCGATCGTATTGGCCGCAGTGTTGCCGGTGATCTGATTTGCGCCCGTGTTGCCCGTGCCGTTGATTGCAGAACTTCCGATCAGAATCAGGTTTTCGACATTTGCACCAAGCGTGTAGCTGACCGAGGACTTCACAGTATCGTTGCCTTCGCCTGCGTCCTCGATGATCGAATCTGATCCGTTGATGAAATACAGGTCATTCCCGTCACCACCGATCAGGGTGTCGATCCCGCCATTCCCATTCAGGTTGTTGTTAGCGCTGTTTCCGGTGATGCGGTTGTTGCCGCTGTTGCCGGTTCCATTGATCGCAAACGACCCCGTCAGGGTCAGGTTTTCGATATTGTCGCTGATCGTGTAGGTGGCCGAGGACTGGACCGTGTCATTGGAGTCCCCGGCATCTTCGGTGATCGTGTCAGAGCCGTCGGTGACATATGTATCATTGCCTGTGCCGCCGATCAGCCTGTCTGTGCCGCCGCCGCCGTTCAGTATGTCGTTCCCGCTGCCGCCATTCAGAGTGTTGTTCGAGGCGTTTCCCGTAATACTGTTCGTGCCGCTGTTTCCGGTGCCGTTGATCGCGGAGGTTCCGGTCAGGACCAGGTTCTCGACATTGCTGCCAAGTGTGTATGTGACCGAGGCTTGAACCGTGTCATCGCCCTGGCCCGCGGCCTCGGTGATCGTGTCGGATCCGTCGGTAATATAGGTGTCATTGCCCGCGTCGCCGATCATCGTATCAGTTCCGCCGCCACTGTTCAGGATATTGCTAGCGGTGTTTCCGGTGATGCGGTTGTTGCTGCTGTTGCCCGTGCCGTTGATCGCGGCGCTGCCGGTCAGGATCAGGTTTTCAAGGTTCGCGCCCATGACGAATGTCACCGACGACTGGACCGTGTCATTTCCCGCGCCAGTGTTTTCGGTGATCGTATCGCCGCCGTCTGTCACATAGGTGTCATTGCCGGCGCCGCCGATCATGGTATCGAAACCGCCCGCGCCGTCGAGGGTGTTGTTGCCACTGTTGCCGGTCAGTCTGTTATTGGACCAGTTTCCAGTCGCGTTGATTGAGGCGTTTCCTGTGAGCTCAAGGTTCTCAAGTAGCTCACCCAAGGCGTATGTGATCGACGACAGGACAGTGTCTTGGTTAAAGGCGTCAAAGACGGCCTCCTGAATCATATCCAGGTCATTGATAATGTAGGTGTCAGAACCGGCATCACCCCGCAAAGTGTCAAGACCGACGCCGCCGTCGAGCGTGTCATTGCCCCAGCGGCCGTCCAGTGTGTTATTGCCACTATTGCCAGTACTGACGTTCGAATATTCGTTCCCTGTGCCGTTGATCGACCCGGAACCCGTCAGAACAAGATTCTCGACAGTCGCACCCAGCGTGTAAGTGAACGACACCTGGATCGTATCCGTTCCCTGACCATCAAGCTCGACGGCTATATCTGCTGCGTCCAGAATGTAGGTGTCGTTCCCTACCCCCCCGGCCAACGTATCGGTCCCCCCCGCGCCATTCAGCGTGTTCGACCCGGTGTTGCCGGTGATGCTGTTGCCAAAGGCGTTGCCCGTGCCGTTGATCGCGGCACTTCCGGTCAGGATCAGGTTTTCGACATTGTCGGCCAAAATGTAGCTGACAGATGACTGAACCGTGTCGGTGCCTTCGCCGGCGTCTTCGATGATCGTGTCTGATCCGTCGGTGATGTAGGTGTCATTGCCCGTGTCGCCGATCATCGTATCGGTCCCGCCGCCACCGCTCAGGGTGTTGGCTGCCGTGTTTCCGGTGATCCGGTTCGCAAGACCGTTGCCCGTACCGTTCAAGGCGACGCCGGAGAGAATGAGATTCTCGATCTCGGCTCCCAGGATATAGGCCGCCGGAGAGGTCGTGATCACCGTGTCTGTGCCGCCGCCTGAGGATTCGACGACGATGTCATCGGCTTCGACCAGATAAGTATCGTTTCCCGCATGACCGGTCAGCGTGTCAACACCGCCATTCCCGTTCAGCGTATTGTTCCCCGCGTTGCCGGTGATGCGGTTTGCGCTGCTGTTGCCGGTGCCGTTGATGGATGCGCTGCCCGTGAGGGTCAGGTTTTCGATGTTAGCGGACAGAGCGAAGCTGATGGACGATTCGACTGTATCTGTGCCTTCACCGGCGAATTCAGTGATCGTGTCGTTATCATTTATGATGTAGGTGTCGTTCCCCGTACTTCCGATCAGGGTGTCGGTGCCACCCAGTCCGTTCAGTGTGTTGTTGCCAATGTTGCCAGTGATGTTGTTCGCAAGGCCGTTCCCAATGGCCGTGAACCATCCGGTGCTCGTCAGGATCAGGTTTTCGATGTTGTCGCCAAGCGTGAAGCTGACCGATGACTGGACGGTATCCGTACCTTCGCCAGCGTTTTCGATGACCGTGTCGTTGCCGTCCGAGAAATAGGTGTCGTTCCCTGCACCACCAAGGAACGTGTCATCTCCGCCCCCGCCGAACAGGGTGTTGTTGCCGCTGTTTCCTGTGATGCGGTTGGCCAAGGTGTTGCCCGTGCCGTTGATCGAACCGCCGCCCGTCAGGATCAGGTTTTCAAGGTTCTGGCCGAGGGTAAAGGTGACTGAGGACTGTACCGTGTCATTCCCGCCGGAACCGCCTTCGACAACGGTATCGCCGCCATCGACGATAAAAAGATCGTCGCCGCCTCCGCCTTCGGCCGTATTGCTTTCTGAAAGACAGTTCAGCGTGTCGTTGCCAGAACCGCCGGACAATAGATTTGTACCTTCACCACCGATCAGGGTGTCGTTGCCGACTTGGACCAGTGCGTCATCGCCGATGAGAATGTCATTGCCCAACCCCCCGTTCAGCGTATCGTTGCCAAGCATGCCAAAGATCGTATCGTCTTCTTCCGTGACGGGGGGCTGACCGGAGACGGTAAATCCCGGCCCTATGTTGTCGTTCTGGGTCGTGCCAAGGATTACGTTGCCGACAGTCCCGTCTGTTACTGTCACCGTGATCGTCTGCGTATCAGAAAGTGTCCCGTCCGAGACCCGGACAATAACCTCGTAGACATTGTCTGTATCCGCATCTGTCGGCACTCGAAATTCGGGCGCGTCAGAAAGACCAGGTCCCCGGTTGTTGCGCTGATGAAGAAGTCTGCCGCATCGGCCCCGCCGACGATCGCATAGGACAGGTTTGATCCTGCGTCCGGGTCAGTCGCCGTGACCGTCGTGACAAAGGTCGTGTTCTCGACCACCGGCATGGCTGCTGTCGTGCGGCCGCCGTTCGAGGTGATGACGGGGGCACTGTTCGGACCCGGGAGCAGGTCGGCGATTTCGACGATCTGGTCGTCGAACTGCACGAATTCAACATCGATCAGACGCGCATCACCGCCTGCGCCAAGTCCGCTGTAGCTCGCCAGAAGATCGGTTTCCGTCCCCGGGAAGGTGTAATCTGCCAATGCCCCCTTCAGGACCACGGTGTCAGTTCCAGCACCGCCATCGGCTTCGTCGAGGTCGCCAGAGACACCGGCGTTATCAAGCCGGATCGTATCATTCCCCCCGCCCGCCATCAGCCGGTCGTCAGCCGCGCCGCCGACAAGAGTGTCGTTTCCGCTGCCTGTTGTGATGGTGTTGCCAAGGTCCGATGCGCGGATGCTGACCATGCGGGGGCCAAGCTCGTCGGCCAGATCCAGTATGCCGCCATCCGCCGCCACAAGGTTGACCAGCACAAAGTCGCCGCTTGGCGTGTTCATGTTGGTAATCGTGTCAAAAGCCTCAAGCTGCGACACTGTCGCGGTGACGGTCACCCCCACGGTTTCAAGGACTTCGACACTTGAGATTGTCAGCGCCGAAATGTTGCCCGTTCCGGCGACGCGCAACACGTCCAGACCGATGCCGCCATCGATGCGTCCTTTGTTGATGGAGGTCAGGAACGAGTCGTTGCCAGATCCACCAATCAATGTGCCGACGAGGGAAGACAGAAGTTCAAGCCGGTCGGCATCCTCTCCACCATCCAGGTAATCGTTGCCTCCCGTGGCGGTGAGCACGTCGCTGCCCGCCCCGCCGTAGAGGGTGTCGTTGCCGCCGGCATCCTCCAGATAGTCGTCGCCGTTGCCGCCCGACAGAACGTCATCCGACGAAAGGCTTGAGATGATGAGGTCGTTCCCATCCCCAGCCGACAGAACGTCGTTTCCGTTCCCGCCATAAAGCCCATCATTGCCCGTGCCCGTCGTGATCGTGTTACCGGCAGCCGAGGCCTGTATGATGACGGGCCGGGCACCAAGTTCGTCGCTGATGTCGAGCGCCCCACCGTCTGCGACGACAAGCCGGATCACCTGATTATCGGACGCGGGATCATTCAGATAGGTGATCTTGTCAAAGCTTTCGAACTGGGCCACCGTCGCGGTAAGCCCCGCTCCAGCCGTTTCCAGAACTTCGATGCCTGTGATGGTGACTGCAGACAGATTGGTATTGCCAGTCAGCCGCAGTGTGTCATTGCCTGCGCCGCCGTCAATGGTGCCGCTTGTCTGTTCGGTCAGTATCCGGTCATTGCCCGATCCGCCAAAGATCGTCCCGGTCGCCGATCCTGTCAGGTCAAGAAAGTCGTTATCCGTCCCACCGTCGAGGATATCAATGCCGCCGCCGCCATAGATCGTGTCATTCCCGGCGCCCCCGGAAAGAGACTCGCCGGCGGGCGTCCCGTTGATTATGTCGTCACCGTCAAGCGTGCTCGACCGCCCGTAAATGATGTAGGCCGCACCGGAATCAGTGCCGTTTGCATCCGCCCGGCCTGCGCCGACCAGAATATCGTCGAACCCGTCGCCGTTGACATCGCCTGCGGCAGAGACAGACGAACCCGCCTGGTCATCAAGAGCTTCGCCGTTGATCTGGAAGCCGTTGGTGCCATCTAGCGTGGAAAGATCAAGGTTCGCGCTGAACCCGGATGTCGAACCATAAACGACATAAGCAAGACCGGTTTCGATGCCGTTCACATCGGCATAGGATGCCCCCACAAGGATGTCGTCGATACCGTCCCCGTTGATATCCCCGGCGGACGATACCGAAATGCCCGCAAGATCGCCTTGGGACTCTCCGCTGATCCGGAACCCATTGGTGCCGTCCAGCGCAGTGACATCAAGGTTTGCGCTGAACCCGCTGTCCGTTCCGAAAACGACATAGGCCGCACCGGAGTAATCGCCGTTTGCATCAACCCCGTAGGCCCCGACAACAATGTCGGCAAACCCGTCACCGTTGACGTCGCCAGCCGCCGAAACCGAAAAACCTGCTCCGTCATACCCCATGGCCCCGCTGATCTTGAAGCCGTTGGTCCCATTCAGTTGTTCAAGACTTTCTTCGCCATAATTGTCATATCCATTGGCCGATCCGAAGACGACATATGCGGCACCAGAGGATGCTCCGTTTGCATAGGCTGACGGTGCACCGATGATGATATCATCAAGACCATCGCCGTTGATGTCGCCTGCGGCAGCGACGGACATGCCTGCCTTGTCATAGATGGACTCGCCGGAAATCTGGAATCCGGTTTCGCCAAAAAACTCGAAAGCCGAAAGACTCTGGACCGCATCAAACCCTGTTGATTTTCCAAAGATGATGTAGGCAGAACCTGTCTGTGGTCCCGATCCGCTAAAGGTTTGTTCGGCGTTGTAGGCCCCGACGAGAAGATCATCGAAGCCATCCCCGTCACAGTCTCCAGCCGAAGCGACCGAGAAGGCTGCCCGGTCGCCCTCTGATTCACCGCTGATCTTGAAACCGTCGGTACCATCAAGGTCCGAGACTTCGATGCTGGCCGAGAAGCCGCTCGCCTTGCCGAAAATCACATAGGCCGCGCCCGAGTCCGCACCACCCGAGTCGTTGCCCGAGGCCCCGACGATGACATCATCAAAGCCATCACCATTGATGTCGCCTGCAGAGGCGACCGAAACACCGGCGATATCATTTCCAGACGCGCCATTGATCGCGAACCCGTTGGTTCCGTCCAGCGTGGACAGGTCCAGTTCAGTTCCAAAGCCCGCAGCGGTCCCGAAAACGACATAGGCTGTGCCAGAGTAAGTCCCATTCGGGTCTGCTGCATAGGCCCCGACGATGATGTCGTCGAATCCATCACCGTTCACATCACCCGCAGAGGCAACGGAACTGCCTGCCTTGTCACCCGCCGCCGCGCCGTTGATTTGACTGCCTGAATTGCCATGGTAATCCCCCCATTCTTAGCGGGGTGCATCCGTAGAATTCACGCGGCTATTTTCAGTTTCATGGCAGGTGTGATGCCGCCGATGCCCATGTTCGGGCGGTCGTTGTTGTAAGTCCAGAGCCATTGCGTGGCGAAGTCTT
>JBGSWJ010000082.1:0-2578 GCA_041752495.1 Rhodobacterales bacterium | reverse complement strand
GGTGAGGAGCCGCTTGACGAGGGTCGCGGCCTGATCGCCGGCGGCCTGGATACGGGCGGCGCCCGTGCGCGGGAGGCTGCCGGGGGCCGAGAGTTCCTCGATCAGGGCGGCGGTGCCCGAGATCGTGGCGAGAAGGTTGTTGAAGTCATGGGCGAGACCGGCGGCCATTTCGCCGATCGCCTCGCGGCGCTGGGCGAGGTTGAGGTCTTCGCGCAGGCGCAGGCGTTCTTCGTTTTCGCGGCGGCGGTCGCTGATGTCGCGGGTGATGCAGAGGATGCCCTTGTCGGCCTTGAGGGTGAGCGAGACTTCCTGATCGACGGGCTTGCCCTTGATGTCGATGCCCGCAACTTCGCCCCGCCAGCTGCCAGTGCCAAAGAGGGCGGGAATGGCGTTCTGTTCGATCCAGCGGTGGTTGTCGGGGCTGTAGAGGATGGACAAGGGCTTGCCCACGACCTGATCCTGGCGGTCATAGCCGAACATGCGCAGATGCGCGTCGTTCATGTAGGTGAAGCAACCCTGGGCATCGAGGATGGCGATGCCGTCGCGGGAGGCGGCCATCGCCTCGGCCCGTTCGGTGACGGCCTGGCGCTGTGCTTCCTTGAGGGCGGTCACATCGACGCGGAGGCCGACGCGGCCGCCGTCGGGCGTGGCCTTTTCGATGATGCGGAGCCAGCGGCCATCGGAGAGCTGCTGTTCGAGTTCGCTTTCGGACTCGCGGTGCTGTTCGAGCCGTTCGGCCAGCCATTCTTCTTCGCGGCCAAGCGCATCGGCGAATTCGCCGTGAAGGAGACCGTAGCGGATGATGGATTCAAAGCTGGCGCCCGGGACGATGGCGGGAGCGGAGAGGGGATAGATCGCACGGTAGCGTTCGTTGCAGATGACGAGACGGTCGTCGGCGTCGAAGAGGGCAAAGGCATCCTGCAGGGTGTTGACCGCAGAGACGAGGGTCTGGCGGGCTTCGATCGCTTCACGGCTGGTGAGACGGAGGATTTCCTCTTGCAGGCGGCGTTCGGTGATGTCGGCTTCGACCGCCATGAAGCCCCTGAGTTCGCCATCGGGGCCGCGCAGGGGCTGGATGTCGATGCTGAGCCAGTATTCGCGGCCCGATTTCGTTTCGTTCAGGATTTCGGCCTGAACGCTTTCGCCGTTGCGGATCGCTTCGCGCAGTTTGCGGACGGTGGCGGGGTCGGTGCGGTTGTTTTGCAGGAAGCTGCCGGGGACACGGCCCACGACTTCGGCCAGGGTATAGCCGGTGGTCTTTTCAAAGGCGTCGTTGACCCATTCGATACGGGCCTTGGCATCGGTCACGACGACGATGTTGGTGGTGCGGCGGGCGACTTCCGAGAGGCGTTCGATTTCGGCCTGCTGTTTGCGGGATTCGGTGATGTCGCGGAGGACAAAGAGGTAGCCGGTTTCGCCCATGCGGGTGGCGGTGAGATCGAGGAGGACGGGGCCGTTGCCGAAATCGAAAGGGACCTGGATGCCCCGGGCCTGTCCGGTTTCGTCGAGTTCGCGCAGGATGCGGCGGCCTTCGGCGGCGATGTCGGGGGGAAGCACCTCTTCCATGAGGCGATACTGGAAGGCGTAGTGGATCTGGTCGGGGATCGGGATGAGGCCCGAGTGGAAATCCATGAACCGCCCGTCACGGTCGATTTCCAGCAGAAGATCGGGCATCGCGGCGAGAGTGGATTGGAGGCGGTTGCGCTGTTCGGTGAGTTCCCGGTTGGCGGCCGCGATGCCTTCGATCGAGGCGCGGCGTTGCAGGACGGTGGCGATGACGTTGGCGACGGATCGGACCAGATAGACTTCGCCGGGGAGGAAGCTGCGGACGGCGCCGCGGGAATCGTAGCCCATGAAGCCGTAGAAATGCAGGTCGTCGGTCATGGGAACGATCAGGAGCGCGCCAATGCCGAAATCGAGCAGGACGGTCTTTTCGGGCAGATGATCGGAGAGAGCTGTCACATCGGGGATGTGGATTTCCTTGCCGTTCTGGAACTCGATCCGCCATTTGTCGACAAGCTCGGGCGGGAGGACCGGGGCCGAGCGGGTTTGGTTGGCGATATGGGGCGAGGTCCAGGTGTGCGAGAAATAGATGGCGGCGCCATCCGCCACGCCGCCGATATAGACATGGTCCATCCCGGACAGGAGGCCCATTTCGGCAAGCGCCTCGTTGATGACCTGGTCGGTGTCTTCGACGGGGGCACGCAGGAGCATGTTGACGATATCGACCACCCTGCCCTGCGCCTGCGTCAGACGGACAAAGGCGCGGTTGATGGCTTCCAAGGGCGCGTCAAGGCCGGCGGAGCCGGTGATTTCCGACAGGGAATCGCCTGCAATCAGATTGGCGAGGAGTGCGTTGCGCTGGGCCATCTTGGCGGCGTTGAGGGCTGGCGCGGCGGCGGCGGCGGCCTTGCGCAGGATGCGCAGGTCGGCGGCGTCAAAGGCACCGGGCAAGAGCGAGAGGCAGACGATGGCCATTGCGGGTTCGTCGGGGACGACGAAGGGGACAAGGGCGAAGCCGCGATAGCCGTGGAGGGCTGCGGGCACGCCGGACGCCCAGCGGCTGCGGCCAAGGTCG
>JBGSWJ010000081.1:0-2511 GCA_041752495.1 Rhodobacterales bacterium | reverse complement strand
CGCACCAGCCCGCTGGCCCGCCAGCTGCATCGCATCGCCGATATCGTCCGTACCTCGGCCGCCGCCCTGCGCGACGAACAGACCGCCGCTCAGGGCAGCTGTGCGCCCGTCGTCGCCACATAGACAGCATAAACCGAGGTCGTCGCCGTGATGAACATCCGGTTCCGCTTCGGCCCGCCGAAACACAGGTTCGATACACCCTGCGGCACCAGAACCTTGCCGATCAGCGCGCCCTCGGGCCCGAAACAATGCGCCCCGTCTGCCGCACTCGACCACAGATTGCCAAAGATATCGGTCCTGATCCCGTCCGGAATGCCGGCATCTATCTCGCAATGCACCCGTCCGCCCGACAGCCTTCCGTCCATCACGTCAAACGCGCGAATATGACGCGGCCGGGACGGATCATGGCTTGCCGCGCTGTCCGCGATGTAAAGCGTCCGCTCATCCGGTGAAAAGGCCAGCCCGTTCGGCTGCCCGAAATCATCCGCCACAACCGTCATGCTCCCGTCCGGCGCGATCCGATAGACATTCCGCCGCGCCTGTTCCGGCTCTGCCCTATAGCCTTCGTAATCCGACAAAATCCCATAGGTCGGATCGGTGAACCAGATCGACCCGTCCGAATGACAGACCAGATCATTGGGCGAATTCAGCCGCTTGCCCCCGAAACTGTCGGCCAGCACCGTGATGCTCCCGTCAATCTCGGTCCGCGTCACCCGCCGCGTGCCATGCTCGCAACTGATCAACCGCCCCTGCCGGTCACGGCTATGCCCGTTGGCAAAGTTCGACGGCTGCCGAAACACCGAAACCCCCGCCCCCTCGGACCAGCGCATGATCCGCTGATTGGGAATGTCGCTGAACAACAGACAACCCATGTCGTTGAACCACACCGGCCCTTCGGCCCAGCGCAGGCCGGTCGCAATCTCGTCCAGCTCGGCGCTCCCCACCACCAGATGGAAAAAGCGCGGATCGTGATATTCGAAAATCCCCCGCCGTGCGATGACCTGACCCATCTTCCGTCCCTCCCTCACCCCCGGCGAAATGACCAGATCAGAACGCCCCTTGTCCAGCGCGGTTTTCCCCGCCCCCGTCCTGACAGGCGCATGGACATCGCCCCCGATTGCCCCGATCATCCCGCCACCCTCCACTTTCCCGGATCGCCACCCCCATGCCCACGCCCTTCCGCCTTGCCGCCTGCGCCGAAATGCTCTGGAAGGATCAGCCCATCGCCTGGCGCTGCCGCAAACTCACCGAACTGGGCTTTGACGTGGGCCTCTGGAACTGGACGGCGCATGACGTGGATGCCCTCGCCGCCAGCGGCGCGCGCTTTTCCATCATGAACGGCTTCCTGCGCGGCAATCTGGCCGATCCCGCCGGGGCGCAGGAACTCCTCCTCACCGCCCGTGAAACCGCCCATATCGGCAAACGCCTCGGCGTCGCCCGGCTCAACCTGCTCGGCATGGCGCTGGGCATCCCCGGCAGCACGCCGATCCCCCGCGAATCCGTCACCGGCGCCATGTGGTTGAACGCCCGCGACACGCTCCTGCGCATCGTCGATCTGGCCGAAGAACTCGACGTCACTTTCGCGCTCGAAAACCTCAACACCGCCGTCGATCACCCCGGCGTGCCCTTCTCCCGCGCCGAAGACACGATCGCCCTCGTCTCCTCCATCAACCATCCAAGGCTGACGCTCAACCTCGACCTCTACCACGTCCAGATCGGCGAAGGAAACCTGACCGAAGTCTGCCGCCGCGCCCTGCCCTGGATCGGAGAGATCCAGATAGCCGATGTCCCCGGCCGCCACGAACCCGGCACGGGCGAGGTCAACTGGTCCGGCATCGCCCGGGCGCTCGCCGCGATGGGCTACACTGGCACCATCACCCTCGAAGCCTGGCCCGCCACCACGTCCGAGGCCGCGCTCGACGCCTTCCGCGCGGCCTTCACCCTCTGAAAACATCCCCCCAGCCCGCCTCCCGCCCCAAAAATCTTCCAAGATTTTTGGCAAGATCATTCGAATGATCTTGCAGCCCCATCCCCCGCTTTCCGCCCCAAAAGTCTTCCAAGACTTTTGCCAAGATCATTCGAATGATCTTGCACTCCCGTCCCCCGCTTCCCGCCCCTGTCCTCAACGCCCCAGATGCCGCATCCGCAGCGTTTCTGGCCCGCATCGACGCCTAACTACCGATCCAGACTGCCCGGTCTCACCCGCCACTCTGGGCATTCCCCTTACCCCGGCCTAAGGTTGGGCCATGACTGACCTGCTTGACAGCCGCTACGCCTGGTCCCGCCTTCTGGTGTCGCTGGCCATTGCCACCATCGGCAATGTCGGCATGTGGTCCATCGTCGTCGTCATGCCCGCCGTGCAGGACGAATTCGCCACCGGCCGGGGCGGCGCATCGCTGCCCTATACGCTCACGATGCTGGGTTACGCGCTCGGCAATCTCCTCATGGGCCGCGCCGTGGACCGTTTCGGCGTCGCAGCCTCCCTTGCCGCCGCGGCCGTCCTCACTGGCG
>JBGSWJ010000080.1:0-4775 GCA_041752495.1 Rhodobacterales bacterium | reverse complement strand
GTCGCCGGCTTCCATGCCTTGTCCACGCGCGCGACCATCTCGGCCCGGCGGGCCTCGAGCACGTCATCGGCGACAGCTAGGTGCAGCCTGCGTGCCGGGATGTCGATCTCGATCCGGTCACCCTCCGCGATCAGGGCGATCAGGCCGCCCTCCGCCGCCTCCGGCGAGACATGGCCGATCGACAGTCCGGCGGTTCCGCCGGAAAACCGCCCGTCGGTCAGCAGGGCGCAGAGCTTGCCCAGCCCCTTCGACTTCAGATAGCTGGTCGGGTAGAGCATTTCCTGCATTCCCGGTCCGCCCCGCGGCCCCTCGTAGCGGATCACCACCACATCGCCCGGCACGATGCCGTTACCGAGGATCGCCGCCACCGCCGCGTCCTGGCTTTCGAACACCCGGGCCGGACCGGAGAAGACCAGGATCGACGGATCGACCCCCGCCGTCTTGACGATCGCCCCTTCCAGCGCGAGGTTGCCCGACAGGACCGCCAGGCCGCCGTCCTTCGAGAAGGCATGGGCGGCATCCCGGATCACCCCGGTTTCCCGGTCGGTATCCACGCTGGCATAGCGGCGCGACTGGCTGAAGGCCTCCTGCGTCGGCACCCCACCGGGGGCGGCCCGGAAGAAGTCGTGCACCGAGGGGCTGTTCGACCGCTTCACATCCCAGCGGTCGAGGGCATGGGCCAGCGAAGGCGCATGCACCATCGGCAGGTCGGTCTTCAGCAGCCCCGCCCGGTCCAGCTCGCCCAGGATGCCCATGATCCCGCCGGCGCGGTGGACATCCTCCATGTGCACATCCGCCTTGGAGGGGGCCACCTTGCACAGGCAGGGCACCCAGCGCGACAGGCGGTCGATGTCGTCCATGGTGAAGGGCACGCCGCCTTCTTCGGCGGCGGCCAGCAGGTGCAGCACCGTGTTGGTGGAGCCGCCCATGGCGATATCCAGCGACATGGCATTCTCGAAGGCGGCGAAACTGGCGATGGCGCGCGGCAGCACGCTGGGATCATCCTGCTCGTAGTGGCGGCGGCAGAGATCGACGATCAGATGCCCGGCCTCCACGAAGAGCCGCCGGCGATCGGCGTGGGTGGCGAGGGTCGAGCCGTTCCCGGGCAGCGACAGGCCCAGGGCCTCGGTCAGGCAGTTCATCGAATTGGCGGTGAACATCCCGGAGCACGACCCGCAGGTCGGGCAGGAGGAACGTTCGATCACCGTCACCTCCTCGTCGCTGAGGGCATCGTCAGCCGCCGCAACCATGGCATCGACCAGATCGAGGGCGACCTCCTTGCCCCTCAGCACGGCCTTGCCCGCCTCCATCGGCCCTCCCGAAACAAAGACGGCGGGAATGTTCAGCCGCATCGCCGCCATCAGCATTCCGGGGGTGATCTTGTCGCAGTTCGAAATGCAGACCATCGCATCGGCGCAATGGGCATTGACCATGTATTCCACCGAGTCGGCGATGATCTCGCGCGAGGGCAGCGAATAGAGCATGCCGTCATGCCCCATCGCGATCCCGTCATCGACGGCGATGGTGTTGAACTCTTTGGCAACCCCGCCTGCCGCCTCAACCTCGCGCGCGACGAGTTGGCCGAGGTCCTTCAGATGGACATGGCCGGGGACGAATTGTGTGAAGGAGTTGACGATGGCGATGATCGGCTTGCCGAAATCGCCGTCCTTCATACCGGTCGCACGCCACAGGCCGCGCGCGCCGGCCATGTTGCGGCCATGGGTGGTGGTGCGGGAACGATAGACGGGCATGGGTTTTCCTCCGGAAACGCTGTCGTGTTGCGGATTACATTGCGCAGACGCGGGGTCAAGATGGGCGATTGCGCGCAGGGCCTTGGGCGCGGCTGAAAGGACCGCAGCGGGCGTCAGACTGACTGCATCCCGCGCCGCCACTGGCCGGGCGTGGCACCGCTCCATTTGCGGAAGGCTTCGGAGAAGACGCCGGGGCTGGCAAAGCCCAGCGCGGCCGAAATCTCGCCCATCGGGAGGTCGGTCATCGCGAGGAACTCTTTCGCGATGGTAAAGCGCATCTCGTCGCGCAGGGCCTCGAATGTTGTGCCTTCATCGGCAAGGCGGCGGCGCAGCGTTCGGGGGTGCAGGCCCACTTCGGCGGCGACAGCACCGAGCAGGGGCGGCCCGTTCAGCAGGACAGGGCGCAGGGCGATGCGGGATATGGCAGGCGTTCCAGGCATGGCGGCCGCACCTTGCCGCGAGTCCGTTATATTGTCCTCCAAACCGAAGCGGAGTTGTGCCGAATCTTTTGGGATTCCCGCCACCGCTTATCAACGGAGATACCCATGCAGATTACACGTCGGGCGATAATCCTTGGCGGCGTCAGCGTTGCCGCCACCCTTGCGATGACCGGGGCCGCCCTTGCCCAGAGTGACAGCGGAATTGCTGATCAGCTGGAAAGCACCGAAGAGTTCGGGACTGCGTCGGATGCCTATATCTATGGCTATCCCCTTGTGACGATGGAGATGACCCGTCGGGTCGTGACCAATGTGACCGAACAGCAGGGCAGCCGTGGTCCTATGGGGACCATCATCAAGCTGCGCCAGTATCCGGATGCCTCGTTCCGCGATGTGACGGCGCCCAATGCCAACCATCATGGCCCATTACGTTGACAGCGACGGGGACATGACCAAGCAAAACGGTTGGGCCTTTACCACCAAGGCCGGGACCTATGGCACGAACTATGTCCAGCGCGCCCTGATCACCGCTATCGGTCTGGGGGCCAACCGGCCGCAGGATGCCGTCTATCCGACGTCGCTCAAGCCCTCGGCGCTTGAGGATTATGACGGGGCAAACACATACACGCTGACCTTTGCCAAGGGGCAGTTGCCCCCGGCCAAGGGGTTCTGGTCGCTGACGATGTATGACGAGAACATGTTCTTTGTCGCCAACCCGATCAACCGCTACTCGATGAGCCTGCGGACGAACCCGACCTATGAAGCGGACGGATCGTTGGTCATCTACATCCAGAACGAAAACCCGGGGTCGGACAATGAGGCGAACTGGCTGCCTGCACCGTCGGGCAAATTCCATCTGATGATGCGGCTTTATTGGCCGCAGGAATCGGCGCCGTCGATCATCGACGGGTCGTGGCAGGTGCCGCAGGTTGTCAAAGTCTGACACTGGCGGCAAACGAAAGCGATCTGGCGGCGGGCCCCTGTGGCCCGCCGTTTTCACTTTAATCCCGCCGAAGGGACGCCATTGTTTCGCATTCTGAAATGTTCGGTTGCGATATTTGAACACCATGCGGAAATGTCGTTGCGAATCCCCTTAATTGTGGCAGCAATCTGTCAATATCGCGTCATTATTCCGGCAATGATCCGGAATTTCGACAGACTGTAATGGCCGAAAGGCCAGTTTCGGCGGCCACAGCGGCCACATTGATCATGGGGGTTTGATCATGTCTTCACTTTCCATTCTGGTTGCCTTGCCAACTGTACTGAACGACGATCTTGTCGGCACCTCGGGCGATGACATCATCGACCTGCTGGGTGGGAACGACACGTTCTATGGCGGCGACGGCAATGACATCATCACCGCCGGGCCGGGTGATGACCTGATCTATGGCGACGGCGGCGATGACGAGATCCGGGGCAGTTCGGGCAATGACACGCTGTTTGGCGGGACCGGGAATGACTGGATCAACGCGAACTTTGGTGACGATACCGTCTATGGCGGCGAGGGAAATGACGACATCCGCAGCGGTCTTGGCGTGGATTCGATCTACGGCGGGACCGGCAATGACCGGATCTGGGGCGATGAAGGCAACGACGAACTGTTTGGCGACGCAGGGAACGACCGCCTGTATGGCGGGGCCAATGATGACAAACTTCAGGGCGGTGCAAATGACGATTCGCTTTACGGTGATGACGGGCAGGACATCCTGAACGGCAATGCGGGCGTCGACCTCGTCGATGGCGGAAACGGCAATGACGCGCTGCGCGGAGGCACCGGGAATGACCAGCTTTTCGGCGGGACGGGGCGCGACAACATCTCGGGCGACGAGGACAATGACAAGCTGTTCGGCGGGTCGGACAGCGACAAGCTGTTTGGCGGCGCCGGAAATGATGTGCTGACGGGCGGCACCGGGAACGACACGCTTGACGGCGGGGCGGGGAGCGACCGGTTCGTCTTTGCGCCGGGCGACGGGAAGGACATCGTGAACGGGTTCCAGACAGGCAGCGACGATATCGACCTGACGGCCTATGGCCTGACCAAATCGCAGCTTGTGGCCGCCTCGGCGGATGTAGGTGGAAACCTTGTCATCACGCTGGGGGCGGGCACGTCGGTGACCCTTTCGGGTGTGACGACGGCGACGGTTTCGTGGCTGGACGACTTCATCCTGTAACTTCCGCGCCGCGCCCCGATTTTCTGGCCCCCAAGTCCGCTTGGGGGCCTTCCACTTGTCAGACAAATCGGCGATTACAGGCGTAAACGTCGTTCTGGTGACGACGCGAACGTCATCAAAGGCATATGCATGGACCTGCTTGACAGGATCGCCCGGATCGTCGGGCCCGCCAACGTTATGCGCGGCGCGGATATGGACCGCTGGACGCGGGACTGGACCGGAAATTACCCGTCTGCGCCGCTGGCCGTGGTCCGGCCGGGATCGACGGCCGAGGTTTCGGCGGTCATGGCGCTGGCGCATGAAACGGGAACGCCGGTGGTGCCGATGGGCGGGATCACGGGGCTGGTGGGTGGCGGGCAGGCGAACGGGGAAATGATCCTGTCGCTCGACCGGATGAGCCGCATCCGCGACATCCG
>JBGSWJ010000079.1:0-1637 GCA_041752495.1 Rhodobacterales bacterium | reverse complement strand
AGTCTGGCGCGCCCTGCCCTGTGAATCGCGCTCTGTCTGCAGATGAAACGCCTTGCAGCCTGCGATCATTTATGCCGTCCACTACGGCCAACAAATGCGGCTCTTTGCTGTAGGCTTTAACACGCTGCTGAAAAACCGGCCGCTGGACGCGGGATGTGGGACATGATTCACTTTTCCTGACGGTTGGCAGGGGGTGAGCATGCGGGGCACGGACGAGGCGAGCGGGTCGCTGTTCAGCTATGTGGACCTTGATGAGCGCATCCCCGCCAAGCACCCGCTTCGCAAGATCCGGCAGATCGTCAACGATGCCTTGGCCAGCCTCGATCCCGAGTTCGACCGGCTCTACTCGGTTGAGGGCCGCCCCTCGATCGCGCCGGAGCGGCTAATCCGTGCGAGCCTGATCCAGATATTGTTTTCTGTCCGGTCAGAGCGGCAGCTCATGGAGCAGATGCAGTATAACCTCTTGTTCCGCTGGTTCGTGGGCCTGGGTATCGATGACCCGGTCTGGGTGCCGACGGTGTTCACGAAGAACCGCGACCGGCTGCTGACGACGACGATGTCGCGCAAGTTCATGGCCGCCATTCTTGCCCACCGGGAGGTGGAGCCGCTGCTGTCGGACGAGCACTTTTCGGTCGACGGCACGCTGATCAAGGCTTGGGCCTCGATGAAGAGTTTCCAGCCGAAGGCGGATACCGCGCCGCCCGACCAAGGGGGCGAACCGGAGGATCCACCACCGTCGTCGCCGCCCTATGACGCCTCCGCCACCGAACACGGCCATACCGAGATCGAGCCGATGCCCCACAAGACCAGCCGCACCCGCAAGACCAGCCGCAATCGCAATGCCGAAGCCGACTTCCGTGGCCAGAAACGGTCGAACGCGACCCACGCCTCGGTAACCGATCCCCAGGCGCGGTTCTACAAGAAGTCGCCCGGTGCCGGGGCCATTCTTTGCTTCATGGGCCATACGCTGATGGAAAACCGCAACGGCCTGATCGTGCAGGCGGAGGTCACGCAGGCCGATGGCCATGCCGAGCGGAAGGCCGCCCTGGAGATGGTCAACCGCCACTCCCCAGGCTCGACCCGGCGCCTGACTCTCGGTGCCGACAAGGGATATGACAGCGCGGACTTCATCTCCGACCTTCGCCGGATGTGCGTCACGCCACACGTCGCCAGAAAGGCACGCCACTCCGCAATCGACGGCCGAACAACCCGTCATCCGGGCTATGCCATGTCGCAGAAACGACGAAAGAAGATTGAGGAGCCCTTCGGCTGGGCCAAGACCGTCGGCTCAATGGCGCAGACGATGCTGCGCGGCACCGAAAGGCTCGGCGCGCAGTTCACCATGACCATGGCCGCCTGCAACCTGGCGAGGTTGCCGAAGCTACTGGCAACATGACCAGAAGCAAGGAGGAAGATCGCAGGCATCCGCCCTGAACCTCGGGCTCGGAGCAGTGTTACTCCCGCCTGATCAGAACAGCGTTCTTGGCAGCTGACTATTTCAGCGACCTGCTAAAGCTCAATCTATGCGGCCGCCCCCAATCCCAGCGGCGCAAGAGAGCCGCTGAATGTGTGGGAGGAGCGGCCCGAACAGCCCGAGCCCGCCATGCACGCCAAGAGAATAGTTGCCGCCCCTCCCA
>JBGSWJ010000078.1:0-2322 GCA_041752495.1 Rhodobacterales bacterium | reverse complement strand
GATGCGGGTGGCACCGGGGAAGCCGCCAGGGCGGGCTCCGCCGGGGCGGCGGGATTTCTGGATGGCCCAGGTGAGCCCGGCCTCGACCGGGGTGGTTGTGGTGTCAATGTCATGGCCGTAGAGGCAGAGCCCGGCTTCCAGCCGGAGCGAGTCGCGTGCGCCGAGCCCTATGGGCAGGACGGCGGGATTGGCGAGGAGGGCTTGGGCGAAGGCCAGAACATGGGTTTCGGCAACCGAGATTTCGTAGCCGTCTTCGCCGGTGTAGCCCGAGCGCGAGACCCAGAGATCACCGTAGTCCGACGGAAAGATGCCCACATCCATGAAGCGCATGGCGGCGACGGGCGGGCACAGAGCGGCGAAGACAGATTCGGCGGCGGGGCCCTGGAGGGCGAGGAGGGCGCGGTCGGTGACGGGGATCACCTCGGCCGCGTGCGACAGACGGGCGGTCATATGGGCGATGTCGGCGGATTTGCAGGCGGCGTTGACGACGACGAAGAAATGATCGCCCCGGTTGGCGAACATGAGGTCGTCAAGGATACCGCCTGCGTCGTTGGTGAAAAGGCCGTAACGCTGGCGGCCCGGCGGGAGGGAAAGGACATCGACGGGCATCAACGCCTCGAACGCGAGGGCAAGGGTGGCCATGTCCGTCAGGGGGCGGAGGATGACCTGGCCCATGTGGCTCACGTCGAAGAGGCCTGCGGCGGCGCGGGTATGGAGGTGTTCCTTCATCACGCCGGCAGGATACTGGACGGGCATGGTGTAGCCCGCAAAGGGCACCATGCGGGCGCCCAGGCTGACATGGAGGTTATGCAGCGGAAGCTGCCTGAGGTCGTGGTCGTCAAGGTCGGTCAAGTGCCGCCTCCTGCCTATTGCCGACCGCACGGGGCCGGGCACCCTTCTGGCCGGGATTGCGCCCGACCTTGCGATGCCCCCTCTGTCCTGACCCCATCGGGGCGCCTGAGATCGTTATCCCTTCGGCGGGTGCATTCGCACCGCTCTCCAGAGCTTCTTTGTCAGAACGGTCCCTTGCGCCTGAGAGTTTACCGGGGCGGTTGCTCCTTCGGCACCGACGCGCGGGGTTGCCCCGTTGCGCCGGATTCTCCCGATCTGACGCCTCATCGCTAGCCTGATGCGGGGGGCGCTGGCAAGGGGGGTTGCGGGGGGCGGGTTGACAGGGACGGGGACTGCCTCACCTTGAGGCAGGAAAAGCCGGGGCCGACCTAAGTGTTCATCGTCACGCCAAAGACTGTCAATGCGTCAGCCGCTCTCAAGATGAAGCAGGTGCCACGCAAGTTCGTGAACCGGGTTAGCCTGTTTCCGCGCCCGGGGCAGGGGCAGGGCACGACATTGCGGATGGTGTTCGAGGTGCAGACGTTTCGCTATACCCTGCCCTTGCTGCCGTTCTTGGCTATCGGCTTGACATGGCAGAATACCGCGCTGGCGCTGGCGCAGGCGCCGATCCTGATGGTGCTGCTGATCGGGATGGTCGAGATGAAGCTGTTGCGACTGTCGCCCAAGGCGCGGGCGGCGCTGATTGACGAAACGGGGGCAGAGCGGGGGCTTGACCTGTTACGGGTGCGTTCGGTGTCCTTGCTCACGCGGGTTGCGGCGGGGCAGGGGATCACGTCGGGGATGATGCATATGGTGGTGGAGCAGTCGGAATTGGCACGGCTGCCGCCACTGACCTATGTTTCGGTGCAGTTCGAGCCGGAGGGGGGCGGGCCGGTGTTTCTGGACCTGACGAAGGCTGAGATGGCGATGATCCGGGAGGAGTTGCTGGCGGCCCCTCTGGACGAGCAGGAGTTATACCGGATCAACATGATGCAGGGCAAATCGCTGCGGATGACGAGCTTCGATCCGGCACAGGTTTCGGCCCATGCGCGGCTGGCGGCGCTGATGGGGTCAGCGGGCCAGTGAAATGACCTGACCAAAGGGAGTGTCGGGCAAGTGCGCGGCGTCGGGGACAGCCCAGATAACGGGCAGGCGCGGGGCGGGGCCGGGGTCTCCCTCGAGATCGGTCAACAGGATCAGGATGGAGGGGGCGAGGCGCTGGGCGGCGGCGATCACGGCACGGAAATCGGTGCCGCCGCCGCGCCGAGTGTCGAGTGTGGCGAGGGTGGAGGTCCAGCGACAGGGGTCGAGGCGGATGGCGGATTCGACGGTTTCGTCGAAGGGCAGGAGGTGGATTTCGGCCCCGGTGCGGCGGGCGATTCCGGCGATTTCGCCCATGAAGAGGGCCCAGCGGGCGGCGTCGATGGAGCTTGACGTGTCAAGGCCCACGGCGATGCGGGGGATTTCGGTCTGGCGGGTGGTGCCGGGCTG
>JBGSWJ010000077.1:0-8595 GCA_041752495.1 Rhodobacterales bacterium | reverse complement strand
GCCCCGCGACGCCACCCTGCGCCTCTCCCTGCCCCGCATCCCGGCAACATTGCTCAGCTTCACCGAAACCGGCCCGGCCCATGCAGGCCTCCACCGTTTCACCCGGCAAGACCTTGAACGTACCACTGGCGACCCCGTCCTGTCCCGGCGCGACATGGCAACCTCTTACCACCTCTCGGTCGTGCTCGACGACGCCGCCCAGGCCATCACCCATGTCACCAGGGGCGAGGACCTGTTCGAGGCAACCTTTATCCACGTGCTGCTGCAACAGCTTCTTGGCCTGCCAACACCCGTTTACCACCACCACCGCTTGATCCGTGATGAACATGGCAAACGCCTCGCCAAACGCGACGACGCCCGCGCGATCAGGCTCTACTGGCAGGAAGGGGCCACACCGCAGGACATCCGCCGCATGGTCGGCCTGTAACGCCGCTATACTCTCTATAGCGGTGCTAAGATCTCCACCTCGACCCCATCGCGAACTTCGGTGTAGAAACACGACCGCCGCCCCGTATGACAGGCTGGCCCCGTCTGCCGCACCGTCACCAACAACGCATCCCGGTCACAATCCACGCGGAAATCGACCAGTTCCTGCACATGCCCGCTCGTCTCGCCCTTGATCCAGAACGCGGCCCGCGACCGTGACCAATAGGTCACCCGCCCCGTTGCCAAGGTCCGTGAAACGGCCTCGGCATTCATCCAGGCCATCATCAGAACCTCGCCCGTCGCCGCATCCTGTGCAATCGCCGGGATCAGGCCGTTCGCGTCATACTTCAGCGACGCCACATCAAACGCCATCCTCAGACTCCCTTTGCAAAGACCGCGACCGGGCCTATCTAGGGGGCAAGCGTTCAAAGGGCAAACCCATGGCGTCCGACAGCGATCTCATCCGCCTCTATTCCGCTCAGATTCTGGCCCTCGCGGCTGACATGCCGCGCACCACGCGCCTGACAGCGCCCACCGGCACGGCCCGCCGCCGCTCTCCGCTCTGTGGCTCCACTGTCACCGTTGATGTCGATGTCCAGAACGGCGTGATCCGCGACTATGGTCAGGACGTCAAAGCCTGCGCCTTAGGTCAGGCCGCAGCTGCGATCGTGGGATCAACCGTCGTGGGCCTGACCCGCGATCAGGTCCAGCAGGGCAGGGATCAACTCTTCGCCATGCTCAAATCGAACGGCCCCGTTCCCGCCGCTCCGTTCCAGGGCCTTGCTGTTCTTGAACCCGCCCGCGACTACAAGAACCGCCACGCCTCGATCATGCTCGCCTTCGACGCCACGCTCGAGGCGTTCGATCAGGCCACCGCCACCGCACAGGCCTGAGCCCCAGAAAAAACCGCCGCGCATCCATTCAAGGATGGCGGCGGCAGTCAAGGCGTTTCCGTGTGGGACCCGGATCATCCACATGGGGCAGGCAAACCCCGGAAAGGATCACGACGGGCAAAGTCGATCCTTAAAACCGTCCGCTCAGGGGTTGGGCAAACGGGGGGACGCCGGCACGGAATCGCAGGGCAAATCAGAACAGCCCGGGCAGGGACAGTCCGGCAACAAGCATCACAACCAAAGACAAGGCACCAATCGCGTCCGAAACCAGGGTGTCACGCGATCTCTCAATCATCGTCCTGATTTCCCTCGCCATCTTCGCCTCCTGTCTGGCCGCATCGCTGTTGCCTCTTTGTTCTCACATCCTTAACCTTCTGTAAAGAACTTTATGAGAACAAAAGTGAACATTCCGCATTCACCCCACGGTGATCAACCGGATCGCCTTGTCCTGCTCCATCAGCCACAGAAGGACCCGCGCCGCCTGCCCCCGCGCTGAGCCCAGCTCCGGATCGTCATGCAAGAGCTTCCGCGCATCGCTCTGCGCCACCGCCATCAACGCCGCCTGCCGCTCAAGATCGGCAATCCGGAACCGGGGCAGCCCCGATTGCGCCGTCCCGATCACATCGCCCGCCCCCCGCATCGCCAGATCCTCCTCGGCAATCCGAAACCCGTCCTCGGTCTCCCGCAGAATCTCAAGCCGCCGCCCCGCCTCGCTCAGGGGCGGCTGATACATCAACAGACAGGTGGACTCGGCCGCCCCCCGCCCCACGCGCCCGCGCAACTGGTGCAACTGCGCGAGCCCGAAACTCTCGGCCCGCTCGATCACCATGATCGACGCATTGGGCACGTTCACCCCCACTTCGATCACCGTCGTCGCCACCAGAACCTTGGTCTCTCCCCCGACAAACCGCGCCATGGCCACATCTTTTTCAGTCGGCGGCAACTGCCCGTGAACCAGCCCCACCACCCCCTCGCCCAGTGCAGCCCGCAGCCGCTTAAACCGCTCCTCTGCCGCCGTCATGTCGGACGTTTCGCTCTCCTCGACCAAAGGACAGACCCAATAGGCCTGCCGCCCCTCGGCTACGGCCCGCCGCAGATGCGCCACGACCTCATCCATCCGGCCCGTCGTCACCAAAGCCGTCCTGACCGGCGTTCGCCCCGGCGGCTTCTCGTCCAGAACCGAGACATCCATATCCCCATATTGCGCCAGCGCGAGCGACCGCGGGATCGGCGTGGCCGTCATCACCAGCACATCAACTGCACTTCCCTTGGCGCCTAGTTCCATCCGCTGCGCTACCCCGAACCGGTGCTGTTCATCCACCACCGCCAGCCGCAGATCATGAAACACCACATCCTTCTGAAATACGGCGTGCGTGCCCACCAGAATCCCTGTCTCCCCCAGCGCCAGCCGGTCCAGCTTGGCCGCCCGCTCGGCCCCCTTGTCGCGCCCCGTCAACAGTTCAAGCGTGACGCCCACCAAAGCCGCCAAAGGCCGCAACCCGTCCAGATGCTGCCGCGCGAGGATCTCGGTCGGGGCCATCATCACCCCCTGCCCGCCCGCCTCGACCGCAATCAGCAGCGCCAGAAATGCGACCAGAGTCTTCCCCGACCCCACATCCCCCTGCAACAGCCGATTCATCCGCAAGGGCGCGGCCAAGTCTGCGGCAATCTCTCCAACCGCCCGCACCTGTGCCGCCGTCGGCGCATAGGGCAAAGCCGCCAAAGCCTGCGCCCGCAAATGCCCGTCCCCCGTCGTTACACGCCCCTTGGCCCGCCGCGCCGTCGCGCGCGCAAGCGCCAACGTGATCTGATGCGCAAACAACTCGTCATAGGCCAGCCTCTGCCGCGCCGGATCATTCGGCGACAGATCAACCGAGGATTCGGGCCCGTGCGCCCGCTCGAGCGCAGCTTGCCAATCAGGCCAGCCTTCACGCGCCTTCAGGGCAGGATCGATCCACTCGGCCAGCATCGGGGCCATATCAATCACCGACCGCGTGGCCTTCCACATCGCCTTCTGCGTGATCCCCGCAGTCAGGGGATAAACCGGCTCGAACTGCGGAATGCTCTCGGCCTCGGTGACCGGCACGACATGATCGGGATGCACCATCTGCGCGATCCCGTCGAACAGCTCGACCTTGCCCGAAACGATCCGCCTCTGCCCGGTCGGCAACAACTTTTGCAGGTAGTCCCCGCGCGCGTGGAAGAACACGATCTGAAACGCGATCTCGGCATCCTGCACCGTCACCCGATAGGGCCGTCCTTTGGTCTTGGGCGGGTGATGCATCCCCACGACCACCTCGACAGTCACCGTCGCGGGTGCGGCCACATCCCGGATCGTGGCCCGGAAACGCCGGTCCACCCCCGTATGCGGCAGGGTAAAAAGCAGGTCACGCGGCCTTTCGATCCCGATCGTGGCCAAGAGCTGGGCCGATTTCGGCCCGATCCCGTCAAGCCGGGTGATCTCGCCAAACAGCGGCCAAAGCACCTCGGGCCGCCCCTTGACGGCAGGCCGCTCTCGCTCCGGCGCGCTCATGCCGCGCCAATCAGGCGCAGCCAGCCGTCCTCGTCAATGATCTCGACGCCAAGCGCCTCGGCCTGTTTGGCCTTTGACCCGGCCCCAGGCCCCGCGACGACAAGGTCCGTCTTCGCACTCACCGATCCCGCAACCTTGGCCCCCAAAGCCTCGGCCCGCGCCTTCGCCTCGGCCCGGGTCATCTTTTCCAGCGTGCCGGTAAAGACCACCGTCTTGCCGCTGACAGGGCTGTCTAACGCCTGGGTCATCACCGCATCCTGAACCTGCAGTTGCGCGACCAGCCGGTCGATGGACGCCCGCTCATGATCCTGATGGAACGTCGTGATGACAGACGCGGCCAGCACAGAGCCCACCCCGTCAATCGCGTTCAACTCCTCCCACTCCGGCCCCTGGCCCACCTCAGCCGCGGTCATTGCCCGTTCAAAGGCCGCCCACGAGACGTAGTGGTTCGCCAGCAAGGCCGACCCCGTTTCCCCCACATGCCGGATGCCCAGTGCAAAGATCAGCCGCGCCAGCGGAATCTGCCGCTTGTCCTCGATGGCTTGAAACAGCTTCGTCACGCTCTTGTCGCCAAAGCCGTCCCGGTTGCTCAGCTTGGCCAGATTGGCCGCATCCCGCACGGCCAGGGTAAAGATATCGGCAGGCTCCCGGACGGGCAGCAGGTCGTCGGCAAAGAACATCTCGATCTGCTTCGCACCCAGACCCTCGATGTCAAAGGCCGCACGACTCACGAAATGTTTCAGCTTTTCAATGGCCTGCGCTGGGCAGATCATCCCGCCCGTACAGCGCCTCACAGCGTCGCCCGCCTCGCGCACGGCATCTGATCCGCATTCGGGGCATTTGTCGGGAAAGACAAAAGGCATTGCCCCCTCAGGCCGCCGCGCCGGATCGACATCCCGGATCTTGGGAATCACATCCCCGGCCCGGTAGACCTCGACCCAGTCGCCCACGCGGATATCCCGCCCCTCGCGGATCGCGGCCCCTGTCGAATCGCGCCCGGCGATGTAGTCCTCGTTATGCAGCGTCGCGTTCGATACCACGACGCCGCCGACCGTCACCGGCTGCAATCGCGCGACCGGCGACAAAGCCCCTGTCCTGCCGACCTGAATGTCGATCGCCAAAAGCCGGGTCCAGGCCAGTTCCGCCGGAAACTTGTGTGCAATGGCCCACCGCGGCGTAGTGGAGCGGAACCCCAGACGCCGCTGCAATTCCAGATCGTCGACCTTGTAGACGACACCGTCGATATCATAGCCCAGATCGGCCCGCCCCGCCCCGATCCGGTCATACTGCGCAAGAAGTCCTGCCGTGTCTCGGCAGGTGACGGTCAAGGGATTCGTCTTGAAGCCCAGTGCGTTAAATCGCGCAATGACATCCCCTTGCGTGGCGGCAAGAGGCTCCGACACCTCGCCCCAGGCATAGGCGAAAAACCGCAGCGGCCGCGACCGCGTGATGCTCGCGTCAAGTTGGCGCAAAGAGCCCGCCGCCGCATTGCGCGGATTGGCAAAGGTCTTGCTGCCCTCCGCTGTCGCCCGCGCGTTCAGGGCCGCAAAGTCGGCATGACTCATATAGACCTCGCCCCGGACCTCAAGAACCGCGGGCGCGCCTGACAACTCTTGAGGTATATCGGCAATCGTCCGGGCATTGGCTGTCACGTTCTCGCCCACCTCGCCGTCACCTCGGGTCGCGGCTTGCACCAGCACACCGTCTTCATAGCGCAGCGACAGTGACAGCCCGTCAATCTTGGGCTCGGCCGTATAGGTCAGCGGGTCATCGGGACCAAGGTTCAGAAAACGCCTGATCCGTTCGTCAAAAGCCGCCACCTCATCCCGGTCAAAGGCATTCTCAAGACTCAGCATCCGGACGGTATGGGCGACTTTGCCAAACCCCTCGCCAAGCGCACCGCCCACCTGCTCTGACGGGCTGTCCGTCCGCTTGAGCGCCGGAAACCGCGCCTCGATCCCGGCGTTCCGCTGCTTGAGCGCGTCGTAATCGGCGTCACTGATCTCGGGCGCGTCTTCCGTGTGATAGGCCCGGTTCGCGGCCGCAATGGCCGCCGCCAGCCGCGCAAGTTCTTCTGCCGCCTGCGCTTCTGTCAGGTCATTGACGGGCACACCCGCCGTCCTGCTTTCCGCCACGCCCTGCCCCCATCCTCATGCCAGCGGGACGGACCTCCCGCTGCCCAAGTGATAGGGTCGACCCCGCCCTGCGTCCAGTCCTGCCCCCACCGTTCGCCTGGCCTTGCCGCAGGGCGTATAGTTCCCGATCGCCAGCTGTTCCGAACAACCGCGTCGCCCGCTTCAGGTTCACGTAAAGCCCGGGCCTCTGACCTTTGCGCTTACATACCCGTCTTTGTCCTCGATCCAGACTTGCTGCCCTGGTTTCAGGCCCCGACCGCCAGTCGTTCCGGATTGCGCACTGCCGGCTCGGGATCCCTCAGCACATAGCCCCGGCCCCATACCGTTTCGATATGGCTCTCGCCCCCCGTCGCCTCACTCAGCTTCTTGCGCAGCTTGCAGATAAAGACGTCGATGATCTTAAGTTCAGGCTCATCCATCCCGCCATAAAGATGGTTCAGGAACATCTCCTTTGTCAGGGTAGTCCCTTTCCGCAGGCTGAGAAGCTCGAACATCTGATACTCCTTGCCGGTCAGATGTACGGCCGTCCCGCCCACATCTACCGTCTTTGCGTCCAGATTGACCGAAATCCGCCCGGTCCGGATCACCGATTGCGCATGGCCCTTTGACCGCCGGATGATGGCGTGGATGCGCGCTACCAGCTCTTCGCGGTGAAACGGCTTGGTCAGATAATCATCCGCCCCATAGCCGAACCCCTTGAGCTTGCTTTCCGTCCCGAGATCCCCCGACAGGATCAGGATCGGTGTTTCCACCCGGCTCAGGCGCAGCTGACGCAACACCTCGTGCCCGCTCATGTCCGGCAGGTTGATGTCAAGAAGGATCAGGTCATAGTCATAAAGCTTGGCAAGATCGATGCCCTCCTCGCCCATGTCGGTCGCATAGACATTGAGATTGGCGTGGGTCAGCATCAGTTCGATGCTTTTCGATGTTGTCGGGTCGTCTTCCACCAGCAAAACGCGCATCCAAGGTCTCCGCCAAGTGCTCCATGAATTCACCCTAACAGCGCAATAGTTAACCACCCGTTACCCTAGAACCATGCTATGCATTTCCACTTATGGTTGTCTATATCGTTGCAAGGCCGTCGCGCGCAGCGCAGCCTCGCCATGCAGACTCACGGCGTTTTCCCATTCGCTGAATTCCGCATCTGACAGGTCATAGGTGGTCAAGGCCTGTTCACGGGTAATCAGCCCGGCCATCACGGCCCGCACCACAGCCGCCTTGCGTGACGCCACCCAGCGCCGTGTTTCCGCCGGCGGCAGATCGGCCCGCGTCATGATCGTTCCATCGGGCAGGGTCACCGACCTTGGCCCGTCCACTTTGCGCAAATACATCTCTCACCCCTCCGTGATAGTCTTGCGGCGGGCAACTTGGGGTCATCCGGCTTAATGCGGGATGAAACCGGGGCTTGTGAGTGATTATCATTTTCCTATATTCCCCCGCACCTGAACTCCCCTCCGGACGGTGGCCATGGCGCTTGACGCAAGACTGAATTCGCTTGGCTTGCCCAAGGCACCCGCCGACACGCGGGTCGTCGTCGCCATGTCGGGCGGCGTGGACAGCTCTGTTGTCGCGGCGCAACTGGCCGAAGAAGGCTACGATGTGGTCGGCGTGACCCTGCAGCTTTACGATCACGGCGCGGCCCTGGCCAAGAAGGGCGCCTGTTGTGCGGGACGCGATATTCACGATGCCCGCCGCGTGGCCGAGACCATGGGCTTCCCGCATTACGTGCTGGACTATGAAAACACCTTCCGCGCCGCAGTGATCGACGAATTCGCCGACAGCTATCTTGCGGGGGCGACGCCCGTGCCCTGCATCCGATGCAACGAACGGGTCAAGTTCAAGGACCTCCTGAACACAGCCCGCGATCTCGAGGCCGATTGCATGGCGACCGGCCACTATATCCAGCGCAAGCTCGGGCCCTCCGGTCCCGAACTCCACCGCGCTGCCGATCCGGCACGGGACCAATCCTATTTCCTGTTCTCGACCACGCCGGAACAGCTGGCCTATCTGCGCTTTCCTCTCGGCCATCTTGGCTCAAAGGCCGAAACCAGGGCCCTGGCCGCGCGCTATGGGCTCAGCGTGGCTGACAAGCCTGACAGCCAGGACATCTGCTTTGTCCCCAACGGCAACTATGCCGCCGTGATCGAGAGACTCCGCCCCGGCGCCGCAGAGCCGGGCAATATTGTGGATACCTTCGGTACTATCCTGGGCGCCCATCGGGGCGTTATCCACTACACAATCGGCCAAAGGCGCGGTCTCGGGATCGGCGGTCTGGCCGATCCGCTCTATGTTGTCCGGCTCGATGTTGACCGGCGCGAGGTCGTGGTCGGGCCGAAGGAACTCCTCGCCACGCGCCGCGTGCCGCTGCGCGAGGTGAACTGGCTGGGCGATGGCGGGTTTGCGGACAAGGCCGAACGCCTTGTTGACGTGCGCGTCCGATCAACCCGTCCGCCGCTTCCGGCTGTCCTTCGCCCGATCTCGGCGACCGAGGCCGAGGTGGAACTCCTCGTGGCCGAAGAAGGCGTGGCCCCGGGCCAGGCCTGTGTCTTCTACGACCCCGACAGCAGCCGCGTGCTCGGCGGCGGTTGGATCTGGCGCGGCCGCTAGC
>JBGSWJ010000076.1:0-29725 GCA_041752495.1 Rhodobacterales bacterium | reverse complement strand
GCCGTGATCGCCCCGCTGACCGGCAGGTGCCCACGACCCGCCCGGCGACCACCCACCGCGATACGCCCGTTGCCCGCCCGACCCAGAACCAACGCCCTGCCGCGCAACCAACACAGAGGACCCGAACGCCATCCCGCAATGACAATGTGTTTTCGCCGTCGTCACGGTCCGTGTCGCCACAGGCGATTGATCGCGGACGCCAAAGCACCCGTAACCTCCATGGGAGGAGATAGGCCATGTTTGACCGCAATCTCATCGCTGTTCTGGCCCTGATCGCCTCTGCCGGCCCGGCGTTGTCAGACCCTGCCCGTTTCGATACGCCCGACGCTGCCGTGCAGGCCGTGCTGACCGCCCTCGAAAACCGGGACAAGGACACGATCCTCAGCATCTTCGGCCCCGAAAATCAGGACATCCTGACAACCGGCGATGCCGATCAAGACAAAGAGATCTGGGGTGGTTTCTATGCCGATGCGCAGGATTTCAGCGAAGTCGTGGTCGACCCGCCGGGTCTCGCTACTCTGTTCTTCGGGCTGGACCGCGCTTCCTTCCCCTTCCCGCTCGTTTTGAACGATGGCACTTGGAGCTTTGACGGCGAAGGCGCACGGGAAGAACTGCGGCTCCGCCGGATCGGGCGCAACGAACTTGCCGTGATCGATATTCTGGGGCGTGCTTCCGAAATCCAATCCGAATTCCGCAGAGTCGATCACGACGGTGATGGCGTCATGGAATATGCCTCGTCCCTGCTCAGCAACCCTGGCAAGCGGGACGGCCTTTACTGGCCGGACGAACCGGGAACCGAACCGAGCCCCTATAACGACACGATCGCGCGGGCCAGTTTCACGGGCTTCAATCTGGATGGCGTCAATCTCGAACCAGAACCGCTTGAGGGCTACTATTTCCTGATCCTGCAAAGCCAGGGCCCGGCCGCGCCGGGTGGCGCCTACAGCTATATGATCGGAGAAAACATGGTCTCAGGCTACGCGGTTGCAGCCTTTCCGGCGGTCTATGGCGATACCGGCGTGATGAGTTTCTTGGTAGGCGAAGGTGGCATCGTCTATCAGGCCGATCTTGGCGAAAACACCCTGACAGTCGCTTCGGCGATTACGATGTTCAATCCTGATGAACGGTGGGCACCGGTCGATCTGGAAGAATGACTGCCGGCCGCCCGGTTATGGCATGATGAACTGTGCGGTCGGAGCCGATGGACCAGATATCAGCTGTCGGACTGGTCACGCATTTGTGCCGCTCCCGGGGCTCTGTTGCACAAATCGGTTGACGGGCGGAGTGGCAGATTCAACCGGTCGTCGCAACAGCTTCGATCATATCCTGTTTGAGCAGCCGGTCGAGAGCCTCTGCGGGTGTTTTCCACCCCAGCGTTTTCCGGGGGCGCGTGTTCAGCGCATGGGCAACGGCGCTCAACTCTTCGGTGCCATGTTGGCTGAGATCCGTGCCCTTGGGAAGGTATTGGCGGAGCAGACCATTGGTGTTCTCGTTGCTGCCACGTTGCCAAGGACTCTGAGGGTCGCAGAAATGGATCTCGAGACCGGTTTCAATCCGAAGTTGCGCGTGTTGTGCCATCTCGGCACCCTGGTCCCAAGTCAACGAGCGACGCAGGTGGGCAGGCAGGCTGCGGATCGTCCCTGCGATGGCATCCCGGACGGCCTCGGCGCCGTGGCCGGCAAGGGTTGGCCCATTCTTGACAGACTTGCCCGTCCCGTGCCCCTCCAGGCGCGGCAAGTGCAGGAGCATGGTGAAACGGGTCGTGCGTTCGACCAGTGTGCCGATCGCCGAACTGCCGAGACCGAGAATGAGGTCGCCTTCCCAATGACCAGGAACAGCCCTGTCACCGATCTCCGCCGGGCGGTCGCTGATCATCAACGCGTCGGCAATGAACGCCTTTCCGCGGTTCCGGGCTCGTTCGCGGGGCAACCTGAGTGTGCGGCCGGAACGGAGACGGGCTGAGAGTTCTCGCCTCAGTGCCCCACGCCCTTGAATGTATAGCGCCTGATAGATGGCTTCATGGCTGATGCGCATAGTCGGATCCTCGGGGAAATCCACCTTCAGAGGCTGCGAGATCTGCTCCGGGCTCCAGGCAGATGACCAGCGTCGGCTTTGCCGGAGAACGGCCCGCCGCCCTTTCCATACCACGACGGGTCCTTCGAAGGCGATGCCGTCGGGTGTCGCAATGAGGCCGGACAGCCGATCCTGAACGTAGTCGCGCTGGACGGGGTTGACCGCGAGCTTGCTGATCTTTGGACGCTTGGCCGCACGATCCGCATGCCATTGCGCTGCAATTGCCCGGTAGTCGAACTCTCCGCTGCGCGTCACCGAGTTGCGCCTGATCTCACGCGAGATCGTGCTAGGTGATCGGCCCAACTTGCGCGCGATTGCCCGCACGCCGGTACCCCGAGCGCATTCGAGGGCTATCTCCTCGCGTTCCACGAACGAAAGGCTACGGTGCTTCGACACAGGAGCCGATGGCGCAAGATGTGTAGGAGGCATTCCGCCAGAACTCCGAAACCATCGGGTTCCGGCCGGAGCTGGAACACCCGCTGCAACAGCAGCTTCTTCGCTGGACAGCCCCGCTGCAATCTCCCGCCAGAACCGGCACAGATGCTCACGCTGCCAGACTGGCGGCCGACCTGGCGAGGATAACTTGCCTCGCGTCGAGCGCTCCGACTTCCGTCTTCCTGTCGTCATCAACACCTCCAAGATCAGGGTGTTGCGACGACCGGTTGAATCTGCCCAATATCTGTCGATCAAATACACCGAACGGTTGGCGGATGCGGGCATCGAACCTTCCGTGAGCAGCGTCGGCGACAGCTACGATTGTGAGTATGGTATCGCAGCCTGATGGCCTGACCCATGCTACGATTGACCCTGTGTCATTGTGTTGACGTGTCGTCCATCAGGTTGCCCCGGTAGCGGTCGAGATGTGACTTCATAGGAGCCTGACGGTCGCGTACTTTCACAGTCCTGTCCTCTTCGAACGATGCCCGGGTTCACTTTGGCCAATGAGGTAGACATGGACCAGATCATCATCGGCGTTGATACGCACAAAGCCAATTATATTGCCGTTGCGATAAACGCACAGGGAGCCCGCTTGGGTGTCATGCCAATCCCAACCACCCGAGACGGGTATCGTGGTCTTGAGGCTTGGGCCACAGGATTGGGCAGCGTCAAAGCCTTTGGCATCGAAGGCACCGGCTCCTACGGTGCTGGCCTGTCGCGAGATCTGCAGGCCAAAGGCCATACTGTGCTGGACGTCATGCGTCCCAATCGCCAGTTGCGCTATCTTCATGGCAAGTCTGACAGTCTTGATGCCGAAGGTGCCGCGCGGTCGGTGCTGAACGGTCAGGCCACCTCTCTGGCCAAGACACAGGCCGGGACTTCGGAAATGATCCGCCATATCAAGATCGCACGCGACAGTGCCGTTAAGGCCAAGTCTCAGGCGATGATCACCCTGAAAACACTCATCATAAACGCACCCGCTGAACTGCGCGCCAGCCTGGATCAGATAAGGGGGCCGATCACTCTGGTTCGCCATGTCGCAGCTCTAAGACCCGGCGAGATTGTCTCCCCGACCACATCGGCCAAAGCCGCGATGCGTGCGATTGCACGTCGCTGGCTGGTTCTGCACGAGGAAGTCCAGCTACATGAACAGGAGCTGGAACACATGGTACGGGACAGAGCACCCGAGCTGATGGTATCCCATGGCATCTCGACTTTGACCGTAGCCGAGATGCTGATCTTGGTCGGGGACAATCCAGAACGGATCAGATCCGAAGCGTCCCTCGCCAGACTTTGCGGCGTCTGCCCGATGCCGGCTTCAAGCGGCAAGACGAACCGCATGCGCCTGAACCGCGGCGGCAACAGGCAGGCCAATGCAGCGATTTATCGGGTCGCAATCGTGCGCATGCGCGACGACGATGAAACGAAAGCCTATGCGGCCAGGCGAACAGCAGAGGGAAAAACACGTCGGGAGATCGTGCGCTGCATCAAGCGATACATCGTGCGGGAAATCTTCAACTCCCTCTGTCGGCCAAAGTCACCGCCGTTTGCTGCATGACGAACATAGGAGCTCCAACTCGATGGCCGAGACGATCAACGGCCTGTTCAAAGCCGAAGTCATCCATCGTCGCGGTCCTTGGCGCAACTTCGAGGCCGTGGAATACGCAACACTCGATTGGGTCGACTGGTTCAACAACCGCCGTCTGCTTGAACCCATCGTGAATATCCCGCGCGCCGAAGCCGAAGCGAACTACTACGCAGCGCTGGAAACTGAAGCCATGGCCGCGTAATTAACGTCCATCAGCCTCCCGCAAACCCGGTGCGGTTCAGATTGGCTCCAGGGAACCCCTGCCATGCGTTAGTTCGAACCCCTCCTAAGTGAAACTGAATCCAAATCAGACACCCGGTAAACCCGTCGGACTTTCCACCGTTCGGTGCTCTGGACAAGTTGCTTGCAGGCCGACCGAGTCATTCGCTTCTTCATGGAATTTCGAGAAGTCGAATCAATAATTTAGCTGAACCTTCCCAATTGCAGCCTATTGCAGCCGGCTCCAAGCTCAAACAGAATGGCCCTGTCAACTTCGTCCGGCTCCTTGTCCGCCGACCCCCTCCAAGCAGATCACCGAATGCCGGTTTCTCTTATCATTTTTGACTGTGACGGGGTTCTGATCGACTCAGAAGTCATTTCGGCCCGCATCCTGATCGAGGAGGCGGCGGCCCAAGGTGTTGACATTGATCTTGACTATGTCCGCGACCATTTCCTCGGCCGCAGCTTTCCAACTGTCGCTCAGATCATCCGCGACAGATTCACAGTCACCCTTCCCCCCAATTTCGAAGGGCGCTATCGCGCACGTCTGCTGGAACGCTTTGAAACAGATCTGCGGCCAATGCCCGGCATTCATGGTCTTTTGTCCCGCCTCGGGGTGGCCCATTGCGTCGCGACAAGCTCAAGCCCGCCCCGCGTTGCGCGGTCGCTGGCGATTGCAGGACTGGACAGCTATTTCCCACGGGTCTTCACGGCAAGCCTTGTGGCCCAAGGCAAACCCGCCCCCGACCTCTTTCTGCATGCGGCTGCACAGATGGGCGCAGACCCGGAGGATTGCCTTGTGATAGAAGACAGCCGCCCCGGAATTCTTGCTGCCCGCGCGGCGGGAATGCAGGTAGTCCTCTTTACGGGCGGCAGCCACATGCAGGGCAAGGGGTTTGACATCGCGCCCACGTTGCAGGCAATTGACTCTTGGGCGGCATTTGCAACCCTCTATCCCGAACTTCTCAGGGACGACCCGTTACCGTGACCATCGGACGATTCAATTCGGAAACTACGCGCCTTGACGACGCGGCCCGCGCCGGTTGGCTTTACTATGTGGCAAACAACACGCAGGACGAAATTGCGCGCAAACTGGGCGTTTCGCGTCAAACGGCACAGCGGCTTGTCGCAATGGCGGTCAGCGAACGGCTGGTGAAGGTCCGCATTGACCATCCCATCGGCCGTTGCATGGACCTGTCGCGGGGCCTGATCGAAACCTTTGGCCTCCGCACGGCCGAAGTGGTCCCCTCGGACAGAGAGGCGCCTGACCTGCTGACCGGGGTCGCAATCGCAGCCGCCGCCGAACTTGAACTGATCCTGAAGTCACCCGAGCCGCGCATCATTGCGCTGGGCACGGGCCGCGCTCTCAAGGCGACCGTGGAACAGCTTCCCGCGATGGACTGCCCGCAGCACCGTGTCGTCTCATTGCTTGGCAACATGATGTCGGACGGCTCGGCCACCCCTTACAACGCTGTTATCCGGATGGCCGACCGAATTGGTGCGCGCCACTATCCCTATCCTCTCCCCGTGCTTGCCAAGGATGCCGAGGAACTGCGCATCCTCCACGGTCAGGAGCCCGTGCGGAACACGATGGCCCTCTGCGCCGAGGCAGACTTTACCCTTGTTGGTATCGGTCAGATGAGCCGCCAGGCGCCGCTAATGGTAGACGGCTTTCTGTCGGATACTGAACTGGCCGAGCTTCTTGCCGCCGGGGCGGCGGGCGAGATCACAAGCTGGATCTACGACGCCTCGGGCCACCTGATGGATTGCGACTTCAACACCCGCGTCGCGTCTGCCCCAATTCCCCGTGCTGCTGACCGCCCGGTCACCGCCGTCGCCATCGGCGAAGGCAAGGTCCAGGCCATTCGCGCCGCACTGCGCGGCCACCTTATCAACGGCCTCATCACGAACGAGGCAACCGCCGAGCGGCTGATTGCGGTCGGGACTGCTGACAAAACATAGACTTGATTCTTATCCGTTCCCTGTCCACGCTTTCGTTTATCAGGATCAGGAGGGTTTGGAATGGCGTGGTCAGACAGGGACAAACGGCTTGGCATGGACAGGCCTATTACGCGGCGCGATTTCCTTGACGGTGTTGCGCTGACAATCGGCGGGGCTGCACTTGGCGGTTTGAGCTTTGGCGCAACGCCGGCATCGGCCCAGGACGCAAACTATCCTCCGTCACTGACCGGCCTGCGCGGTCAGACGGATTCTGCGACCAACGTCATGCATGCAATCAGGGATGGCAGCTTCTGGTCCGCGAACCCAGTAATCACAGATTCGGGGGAAACCTATGATCTGGTAGTCGTTGGTGGCGGCATCTCCGGCCTTGCCGCCGCTTTCCTCTTCCGCCAGCTAAGACCCGATGCAAAGGTTCTGGTCATCGACCCGCTCGAAGATTTCGGCGGTCATGCCAAACGCAACGAATTCACGGCGTCCAATGGCAAGCGTCTGATCGGCTATGGCGGTTCGCAGTCCATGCAAACGCCCAGCTTTTTCAGCCCTGCCGTGAACCAGCTTTTGTCTGATGTCGGCATAGTTCCCTCAAGGTTTGAAGAATTCTATGACCAGACATGGTCCGAAGATCGCGGTCTGTCCGGTGCCGTCTTTTTCGACTCGGCACAATGGGGTGTGGACAAGCTTGTCATCCGCACGGACAACACTGCCGAGTGGGTTGCTCAGACCCCGATGAACGAACAAGCCAAGGCCGATTTGATCGCCCTCATCGACTCGCCGGGCGATTATCTCCCCGGAATGACACCAGAAGAACGGCTCGATAAACTCAGCCAGATCACCTACAAAGAGTTCCTGCTCGACTATGTAAAGGCCGATCCTCAGCTGGTGGATTACTTCCAGAACTCGACCGCCGGCTATTTTGGTGTCGGCATCGATGCGGCAACGGCACTTGACGCAAGGGGCAACTGGAACCCTGGCTTTGACGGGATGGACCTTGGCGAGGCCGTTCACCCAGCCCACAGCCCTTCAGGCCGGCTCGCGTTCACTGACCCGGACTACTACATCTACCACTTCCCCGACGGGAATGCCGGCATCGCCCGGGCACTCGTCCGCTCCATGCTGCCCAACGCTCTTGCCGGCACAACGATGGAGGAACTGGCGACCGAAAGCGTTGACTACAGCCAACTGGACCTAGACGACAATCCGGTCCGCATTCGGCTCAACTCAACGGTCGTCAAGGTCGCCCATGATGGCGATCCCGCGACAGCGGAAACCGTGACCGTCACCTATGCCGGGCTGGACGGGCTCAAGACCGTCACGGCGGGCAATGTCGTGCTGGCCTGCTGGCACCGCGTCATCCCCTATCTGACGGAAGAGATCAGTGCTGAACAGGTTGCCGCCCTGAATGACCAGCAGAAGGTGCCGCTGATCTACACCAACGTGCAACTGCGCAACTGGGAGGCGCTGAACGAACTCAAGATCGACGGTGCCCGCGCCCGTGGCAATTTCTGGAGCGGGTTCGAAATCGATTTCCCCGTCTCGATGGGGGACTACAAGTTTGCCGATGTGCCTTCTGACCCAGTGATCCTGCACCTGTCCAAGGTGTTGGTGGAACCCGGCCTGTCTTCCCGCGAACAGGGGCTTGCCGGGCGTCGGCAGCTTGTCAGTCTTACGTTCGAGGACATGGAACGCTCGATCCGCGAACTACTGTCACGTGCTTTGGCCGGGACCAGCTTTAATCCCGCGACCGACATCGAAGGCATCACATGCAACCGCTGGAGCCATGGTTACGCCTACGAATACATGCGTCCGTGGGATAAATTCTGGCCTGATGGACCGCTGCCGATCTTCGAGGCGCGCAAACCCTGGGGCCGGATCAGCATCGCCAACTCGGATTCCGGGGCCTATGCCTATGCCCACTCTGCCATCGATCAGGCCGTTCGGGCCGTGCGTGAACTGATTGGTGCGCCCGACGGCGCCCCGGCCTTCAGCACTTTCCCGGGACCACCGCTCGACAAGCTCGGTCTCTGACCAACGGCCAGCGCCCGGGAATCTTCGACAAAGATTCTTGGGCTCTCCTCTCTAGACCAACAATAACAATAGCTTAGTCTGCGCCGCAATGCGGCGTGGAACCCCTATTGACAAGAATCGGTTAGCAAACGAATATTTGCCCGCTAGTTAAGCATTTGCCCAAGTGGGGCAAATAGGGAGGAATACCATGAAACCGACTTTCAGCGCCCTTCTGGGCGCAACGGCCTTGTGCGCCCTGACGACAGGTGCCTTCGCCGAGACCCTGACCATCGCCACCGTGAACAACGGTGACATGATCCGGATGCAAGGCCTGACCGCTGACTTCAACGCCAAGTACCCCGACATCACGCTCGAATGGGTCACGTTGGAAGAGAACGTCCTGCGCCAGAACGTCACCACCGACATCGCCACGCAGGGCGGCCAGTACGACGTGCTGACCATCGGCACCTACGAAGTTCCCATCTGGGGCAAGCAGGGCTGGCTCGCCTCGCTGAACGATCTGCCCGCCGAATGGGATATCGACGACCTTCTGCCCGCCATCCGTGGCGGCCTGACCGTTGACGGCAACCTCTATGCCGCGCCGTTCTACGGCGAATCCTCGATGGTCATGTACCGCGCAGATCTGATGGCCGCTGCTGGCCTTGAAATGCCTGCCGCACCGAGCTGGGACTTCATCCGTCAGGCCGCCGAGGCGATGACGGACAAGGACAACGAAGTCTACGGCATCTGCTTGCGCGGCAAGGCCGGCTGGGGCGAGAACATGGCCTTCCTGACCGCCATGTCGAACTCTTTCGGCGCACGCTGGTTCGATGAAAACTGGCAGCCGCAGTTCGATGGCGAAGCATGGGCCACGACGCTCAACTTCTACCTCGACCTGATGAACAACTTCGGCCCGCCGGGTGCGTCCAACAACGGCTTCAACGAAAACCTGACCCTGTTCCAACAGGGCAAGTGCGGCATGTGGATTGACGCCACCGTCGCCGCGTCCTTTGTGACCGGTGCCGATTCAACCGTCGCCGACAAGGTGGGCTTCGCTCTTGCCCCTGACAACGGCCTTGGCCGTCGCGGCAACTGGCTCTGGGCCTGGTCGCTTGCCATCCCCGCCACGACTGACTCGATGGATGCAGCCAAGGCTTTCGTCGCCTGGGCCACGTCCAAGGAATACACCGCCCTCGTTGCCGCCAACGAAGGCTGGGCGAACGTTCCCCCGGGTACCCGGTCCTCGCTCTATGCGAACCCGGAATATCAGGCGGTTCCATTCGCCCAGATGACGCTGGACTCGATCAACTCGGCTGACCCGACCAACCCGACCGTTGATCCGGTTCCCTACGTCGGTGTGCAGTTCGTCGCTATCCCTGAATTCCAGGGGATCGGCACCTCGGTCGGTCAGGAATTCTCGGCCGCTCTCGCCGGTCAGAAATCCGCAGCCGACGCTCTGGCCGCCGCGCAGGCTCTGACTGTTCAGGCCATGACTGACGCAGGTTACATCCAGTAATCAGCCAAGACCGTGGGGCCGGTTCCCTCCCGAACCGGCCCCTCCCTCCCGGGCCTTGGCCCAAACCGCCGCCTCTCCTACACTTCGGGAAAGGCGGCACCCCGCCCCCTTCATCGCCGACAGCCAGTGGAGCCACCGATGTCCACGCAAGCCTCGCGGTCCGCCGCACGGGTCATGCTCTCGCCCGCCGTCATCTCGCTTCTCATCTGGATGATCGTGCCGCTTGTGCTGACACTCTGGTTCTCGTTCCAGCGTTACAACCTGATGTATCCCGAACGCGCAGGTTTCGTCGGCTTCTACAACTACACAACCTTTGTCGCCTCGCCCGACTTCATCCAGGCCATCGTCAACACGCTCCTTCTTGTGCTGGGCGTTCTGGCGATCACCGTGATCGGCGGCATCCTTCTGGCCCTTCTGATAGATCAGCCCATCTGGGGTCAGGGTTATGTCCGTATCCTTGTCATCGCGCCCTTCTTCATCATGCCTCCCGTCGCAGCACTGGTGTGGAAGAACATGTTCATGAACCCTACGAACGGCCTCTTTGCCGAGGCGTTCAAGGCGCTGGGCCTGCAACCGTTCGATTTTCTGGGCGTGGCGCCCCTCATCTCGATCATCATCATCGTCGCATGGCAGTGGCTGCCCTTTGCGACCCTGATCCTGCTCACCGCGCTGCAATCGCTCTCGTCCGAAGAACTCGAAGCCGCCGAAATGGACGGTGCGCCCGCGCATAAACGTTTCTGGTTCATCATCCTGCCGCACCTGTCCCGCGCTATCACCGTGGTCATCTTGATCCAGACGATTTTCCTTCTGGGCGTGCTCGTCGAAATCCTTGTGACCACGAACGGCGGCCCCGGCACGGCCTCCACGACGCTCACCTTCCTTGTCTACAAGCAGTCGATCCTGAATTCCGACGTCGGCAAGGCCGCCGCCGGGGGGGTTGTCGCCGTCATCCTTGCCAATATCGTCGCCGTCTTTCTGATGCGAGCGATCGGCAAGAACCTTGACGCATAGGGGAGCATAAACATGGCCCGCGCCGTCACAACCCGCCGCAAGACGCTCACCACCGTCGCCGCATGGGGTATCGCGCTCCTGATCTTCTTCCCGATCCTCTGGATGATCCTGACCAGCTTCAAGTCCGAGGAAACGGCCGTTCTGTCGCCCCCCGTCTGGTTCTGGTTCGACTGGACGACCGAAAACTATGCCACCGTGATGGAGCGGGCGAACTATTTCCGCTTCTTCATGAACTCGGTCATCATCGCCGTCGGTTCGACCGCGCTGGGCCTTGTCATCGCAATCCCGGCCGCATGGTCGATGGCCTTCGTCCCCGGCGCCAAGACCAAAGATCTGCTGATGTGGATGCTCTCAACGAAAATGATGCCGGGTGTGGCCGTCCTCGTGCCGATCTACCTCATCTTCATCAAACTCAAACTGCTCGACACGCACTTCGGCCTGATCGTCGTCATCATGCTCATCAACCTGCCGATCATCGTCTGGATGCTCTACACCTACTTCAAGGAAATCCCAGGAGAGATTTTGGAGGCCGCCCGGATGGACGGTGCCACGCTCCGTTCTGAAATCCTTTACGTCCTTTTGCCCATGGCCGTCCCCGGCATCGCATCGACCGTCCTTCTCAACATCATCCTCGCCTGGAACGAGGCGTTCTGGACCATCACACTCACCACTGTGAACGCCGCGCCCCTGACCAAATTCATCTCAAGTTTCTCCAGTCCGCAGGGCCTGTTCTACGCCAAACTCAGCGCGGCCAGCACCATGGCCATCGCGCCCATCCTCATCATGGGTTGGTTCAGCCAGAAACAACTCGTCCGCGGCCTGACCTTTGGCGCCGTCAAGTAAGGGACCATCATGGGACAGATCACCCTCTCCAAAGTGACCAAAAGGTTCGGTGACGTATCGGTCATCCCGCCCCTGGACCTGCGCATCGAAGACGGCGAATTCGTCGTCTTCGTCGGCCCCTCAGGCTGTGGGAAATCGACCCTGCTCAGGCTGATCGCCGGGCTAGAGGACGTATCGGACGGCCAGATTGCCATCGACGGCAAGGACGCGACAGGGGTTCCCCCCGCCAAACGGGGCCTGGCCATGGTGTTCCAATCCTACGCCCTCTACCCCCACATGACCGTGCGCAAGAACATCGCCTTCCCCCTCCGCATGGCGGGCCTCTCCCCCGCCGAGCAAGAGAAAAAGGTCATGGCCGCCGCGCAGGTCTTGAATCTGACCTCCTACCTCGACCGCCGCCCCGGACAACTGTCAGGCGGCCAGCGTCAGCGCGTCGCCATCGGCCGCGCCATCGTCCGCGAGCCGCAGGCCTTCCTCTTTGACGAACCGCTGTCGAACCTTGACGCCGCCCTGCGCGTCAACATGCGGCTTGAAATCAGCGAACTGCATGCCAGCCTCAAGACGACGATGATCTACGTCACCCACGATCAGGTCGAAGCCATGACCATGGCCGACAAGATCGTCGTGCTGAATGCGGGCAGGGTGGAACAGGTGGGCTCGCCTCTCCACCTCTATCAGAACCCGCAGAACACCTTTGTCGCGGGCTTCATCGGCAGCCCAAAGATGAACCTTATCACCGGGGCCGAGGCGGCAAAGCACAGCGCCACTACCATCGGCATCCGCCCCGAACACATCGCCACCTCCACGACCGAAGGTCTGTGGAAAGGCACGGTCGGAGTCTCCGAACATCTTGGCTCTGACACCTTCTTCCGGGTCAACAACACGGGCCTTGGTGAAACCATCATGGTCCGCGCGGGTGGCGAAGTCGCCATCCGCCACGGCGAAACGATCTACCTCACCCCCGATCCGAAAAAAATCCACCGCTTCGACGACAAAGGACAACGCCTGTGACACGCCTCGCCGGGAAGACCGCCCTTATCACCGGGGCCGCACGCGGGATCGGTCTGGCCTTTGCTCAGGCCTATCTCCGCGAAGGGGCCAAAGTTGTCATCGCCGACATTTCCGGCGCGGAACAGGCGGCAGAGGGTCTTGGCGCCAATGCGATTGGCATCCGGTTGGACGTGACCGATCAGGCCAGCATCGACGCCGGGGTCGCCCGTGCCGCCGAATGGGGCGGCGGCATCGACATCCTCTTGAATAACGCCGCCATCTTTGACCTCGCCCCCATCCTCGACATCACCCGTGAAAGCTATGCCCGCGTGTTCGACATCAACGTCGCAGGAACGTTGTTCCCCCTTCAGGCCGTCGCCCGCGTGATGATCGCCCAGGGCCGCGGCGGCAAGGTCATCAACATGGCCTCGCAGGCCGGCCGGAGGGGAGAGGCGCTCGTCGGCGTCTACTGCGCCTCCAAGGCCGCCGTGATCAGCCTGACCCAATCCGCCGGGCTCGACCTGATCAAGCATCGGATCAACGTCAACGGCATCGCCCCCGGCGTGATCGACACACCAATGTGGGATCAGGTTGACGCGCTTTTCGCCCGCTACGAAGACAAGCCCCTCGGCCAGAAGAAAAAAGAGGTTGGCCTTGCCGTCCCCTTTGGCCGCATGGGCCGCCCTGAAGACATGACTGGCGCCGCCGTTTTCCTCGCCTCGGCCGAGTCAGACTATATCGTCGCCCAGACGCTTAACGTCGATGGCGGAAATTGGATGAGCTGATGACACTCCCCCTCAATGCCCGGGCGCTCGCCGCCCTTCCCCCGAACGTCGCAGGGCCTGCCTATGACCGTGCCAGCCTGACACCGGGTTTCATCCATATCGGCGTGGGCAACTTCCACCGCGCCCATATGGCCGTCTATCTCGATCGCCTGTTTGCGCTGGGGCTTGATCATGACTGGGCCATCGTCGGCGCAGGCGTCCGCCCCACAGACACAGCCATGCGCGAAAGGCTCGCAGCGCAGGACTGGCTGACTACGGTCGTGGAACTTGACCCCACCGGGCTGACGGCCTGCGTCACGGGATCAATGATCGACTTCGTTCCTGTAGATCCGGCGGCGCTGATTGCCCGGATGACAGATGCTGCGATCCGCATCGTATCAATGACCGTTACCGAGGGCGGCTATTTCATCGACGCACTGACCGACGGCTTCGATTCGAAAAATGCCGACATCCTGCATGACGCTGCTCATCCTGACGCACCCCGCACCGCTTTCGGCATGATCCTTGCCGCCCTGCGCGCCCGCCGTGCCGCAGGGGCACGGCCGTTTACGGTTATGTCTTGCGACAACCTTCCCGAAAACGGCCATGTCGCGCGGCGCACCATCACCGGCCTCGCCTGCCTGTCCGACCCCGCCTTTGACGATTGGGTCGCCGACAACGTGGCCTTCCCCAACTCCATGGTAGACTGCATCACTCCCGCCACATCCGATCGTGAACGCCGCATGGTCGCCGACCTGTTCGGCCTGAACGACTCGGCCCCGGTCGCTTGTGAACCGTTCCGCCAATGGGTGCTGGAAGACAACTTTCCCCAGGGCCGCCCTGCACTTGAAAAGGTCGGCGCGGAATTCGTTACGGACGTGGCCAAATACGAGCTTATGAAACTGCGCATCCTGAACGGCGGTCACGCGGCCATCGCCTATCCCGGCGCGCTTCTGGGTCACCATTTTGTCCACGACGCCATGGCCGATCCCCGCATTACCGGCTGGCTTGACGCACTCACCCGGCGCGAGATCGTACCGACGCTGACGCCCATCCCGAATGTCAGCTATGACGCCTACCGTGAAAAGGTCGCCGAACGCTTTTCCAACCCTCGCGTCGGCGACACCATTCCCCGCCTTTGCCTCGATGGATCGAACCGCCAACCCAAATTCATATTGCCCACCCTTCGTCAGGCGTTGATCGAGAACAGACCCTGCTCGGGCCTCGCGCTCGAGGTCGCCCTTTGGTGCCGATACTGTGCTGGAGTGAATGAAGCCGGCGATCCGATAGCACCGAATGACGATCACGCGGCCGAGTTGAAGTCCCGCGCGCTTGCGGCAAAGGACGATCCGGCAGCCTTTCTGTCCTACACCCGCGTCTTCGGTGACCTCGGCCAGAACCCGACCTTTTTGAACGCCTTTCACACCCAGTTGAACAGCATCTGGGCCCGGGGAGTTGCCGCGACACTCGCTGCCTATGTGGCCAGCATCTCTGACCTTTAGAACAGTACAGAACCGGAAAGCAGGGACCTTTGAGCCCAAGCATCCGATCAGACCCGCTTCGCGCGGGCCCCCTCGTGTCTCCGGTTCATTTGGGTTCTCCAGAGATGGCCCGCATCCTGCGGGCACCCTTACCCGAGTGATCCGGGGGTCGGGATCCCTGCGAGGCATGCCGCCGCCGTTCAGCGCGTCAGTGCGGGCTCGCAGGATTGGCCTGCAGCGTGCCGCACGGGCCACCGTCGGCATTGACTGCGATGTCCTGCCTCGCACCGTCAAAGCTCATTGCTTGGTACCAGTGGCTCAATTCGACCGTACTCTTCGGAATGTAGTGAAAGATGAGCGAGCGGCGGAACCGGTCGGTGCTGGTGTTCGGGGTCGAGCCGTGGATGACGTTACCGTTGAAGAACAGCACGTCGCCTGCCTTGAGCCGCATCATCTGCGGCCGCAATCCCTGCGGCGGCTCCACATGCTCGGTGGTAAATGAAAGGTCTGGATCGGCCTGCTCGGGGCAGGCTATCTCAAGCGTCGAAGTCTGCGGCACACACATCATGCCGCCATTGCCTTCGTCGGCATCGTCGACCGCCAGCCAGGCGGCCATGCAGGTCCCCGGCTTGACGCGAAGATAGAAATTGTCTTGGTGCAAGTCCTGCCCGCGGGAACCCGGCGGCTTGAAATAGAACATCGACTGGCAGGCAAAGGGCTCCTCTCCCATCAGTTCCGCCAGAATGGGCCGCAGCCGCGCCTCGCGCATGTAACGCATGGCAATCGGACCGACGGCTTTATCCGCGTGGCGATGCGGGTTCATCATTCGGGGAAAAAGGGACAGCGGATCGCCCGATGGCACTGGCGCGCCCCCGCGCGATTTGGGAATGTCCGACAGCCCCGGCACAGGGCCGTCATTGGCCATTTCCATGAAGATCGCGCGAATTCCGTCGACCTCTTCGGCGCTGAACAGACCTCTCACAGCAAGAAACCCATCCTGGTCAAAGCGGACACGCTGCGCAGCGGTAAGAACACTCCTTGTCAAGTCCAGCCTCCAATTGATGCGCAAGGCACAGCGGCTCAGGCCAGCCTTCCCTCGGCATATCACGTACAAAGCATGCATCCAGCTTTATCGAAGCCACCTTTGTGCAGCAACATTTCGGTCTGTGGTCGACTGACTTTCATGGCAAGTAGAGGTGGCCGGTGCCGTTTCGGACTTGCCGAAGGCGAGATCGTCACCCCATCAGAGGAGTGCGTGCTGACCCGCCCCGATGCCTCTGTTGAGAAAACATCACTGAAGCACGGCGAACCGGTGTGTGCACACTCCCCGCTGCGCCCGCTGAGAGCCTTGGCTGGGGCAGCCGGTTCGTCAGTCCGGGGCTGCGCAGGCTTACCTACCGCGATGGCCGCGTGCCCGACCGGTTTCTTTCGGTCAACCAATTCTGTGCCGGCGACCTGTGCCGTCCACGAGATCAAAGGGTGGCCGAACAAGCGTTCCGGAATCGACCGAGGGCCCTCCAGAAACGGCAAAAACAGCGTCGCCCATACAGAGAATTCCTGTTCCATACATCAATTCATTGCCGGACATGATTGTTGACAGGTTTCAATCCTTCCCATTAGCGTGACCCTAGCAGGCGCAAAGACCAGCAACTTCGTCACTTGAAAACGGGAGGATCTGAAATGATCGACTTTACCAGTCGTGTCAGTAAACGCGTATTTTCCGGAACTAAGGTCGCCGTGGCGGCCCTCATGACGACCAGCCTCGTGGCTGCCCCGCTTCAGGTTTTCGCGCAAAGCGTGGACCTGTCGCAGTGGTCGCCCGACTACATACGTTCCATCGCAGGGACGGCTACCTTTGACACCGCAGGGGACTGTTCCAAGGTCGTGCCGCTTGACTATGCGGGCAAGGTTTCGGTCTGGTGGACCGGACCGAACGACGCTTCGCCGCAGATTGAACGTGATATTGATGCCGCATTCTGGGCTGCCTGGGCCGAGACCTATCCCAATATCGAAACCGATGCCCAGAACATCCCCTACAACGACCTTCTGGACAAACTCCGTACCTCTCTCCTGGGCAATGCCGGCCCGGCGGTCGTGCGTCTTCAGATTCTCGGCGGGGTTGAGTTTGGGGCGAAAGGCTATCTCGAAGAGCTGGCACCCGAGGATGTGGGCTATGCCACTGCCAATTTCTGGCCCGGCGCGATGAAGTCGGTCACTTACGATGGCGCGACTTATGGCATCCCCACCAACAACGAGACGATGGCCTTCATCTGGAACGCCAAAATCTTTGAAGATGCGGGGCTTGACGGTGAGAACCCGCCAGCAACATGGGATGACGTTGTCGCTTATTCAGCCCAGATCCACGAACGCCTTGGCATTGCCGGGTACGGTCTGGTGGCAAAACAGAACGCGGGCAATACACCGTTCCGTTTCATGCCGATGATGTGGGCTTATGGCGGTTCGGCATTGGACGAAAACACCGATGCGCCGACCTATGACTCGATTGGCCTTAACAGCCCCGGCGGTATCGCCGCGCTTCAGGCGGTCTATGACATGTATGTCCGTGACCAGTCGGTCCCCGTCTCGGCCCTGACCAACACCCAGGCCGAAAATCAGGCGCCGTTCATTGCAGGTCAACTCGCCATGATGATCGCGCACCCGTCGGAATACGCCAAGATGGTTGACCTCGCCGGGGCAGCCACCGGGGCCGACAAGGCCGTCGCGGATGAGGTTGTGGCGAACATGCGCTATGGTCTGATCCCTGAAGGCGCCGACCGGCGGGCCGTCGTGTTCGGCGGGTCGAACATTCACATCGTCAAGGACGAATATGTCGACGGCGGGCTGGATGAAATGGCGGCCAAAGCGCTCATCTGCTTCTGGACAAGCCCGGAATGGTCCACAAAGCTTGCATGGACAGGCTCCAACCCCGGCAACCTTGACGGGTTCCGGACCGAATGGATGAAGGAACGTCTGGACACGATCAAGTTCCTTGACGTGACGACCTCCATGCTGCCGAACGGCATCCCCTTTCCGGTCATCCCGGAAGCGCCGGAAATCATGAACATCATCGTCCCGGACATGCTGCAGAATGCACTGACCGGAACCATGACCGTCGAAGAAGCCGCGAATGACGCTGCGGCCAAAGTTCAGGCGCTGCTCGACGGCATGTAGCGCGCCTATGCCATCAGACCGGCGGGCCCTGAGCCTGCCGGTCATCCCCCTTTAAAGCCAGGATGTCACACCGTGACCGTCACGACCGGGGTCGAGACTGCCGCGCCGGTTCCCAAAGTCAGGACAGAGCGCACCAGTCTGCTGCAACAGATCATCAAGAGCCGCGCGGACTATCTCTATGTCCTGCCGGCGCTGGGCGTGATGCTCGTGGTGATTGCCTACCCGATCTACTACACGATCGAACTCAGCTTTTATAAGACGCCCGCCAACCTTCAGATGCGGGACAAGGTCTTTGTTGGATTCGACAATTACGTCACCATCCTGACAAGCGAATCTTTCCGGGCAGTCACCATCAATACTGTGATCTGGACCGTTGCCTCGACCCTGATCGCCTTTGTGCTTGGCGTCTGCGCCGCCTTGGCCCTCCACCGCGAATTTGCGGGTCGCGGCCTGATGCGCGCACTTCTCCTGATCCCCTATGTCGTGAGCGCCGTTGCGGCCTCCTATGTCTGGAAATGGCTTTACCATTCCGACTATGGGGTGATCGGTGCGATTTCAGTGGCGCTTGGCATCACCGACAAGCCGATCAATTTCATCGACAATATCCATACCGTCCTGCCGTCGCTGATTGTCGTGAACATCTGGCGCGAGTTTTCATTTGCCATGATCATGATCATGGCCGGATTGCAGACCGTCCCAGAACAGCATCTCCGCGCGGCAATGGTGGACGGCGCCAACGCTTGGCAGCGGTTCTGGCATGTCACCGTTCCGCATCTGAAGGGCGTTTCGATGGTGACGATCCTTCTCTTGATGGTCGCCAACTTCAACTCCTTCATCATCCCCTGGGTGATGACTGGTGGCGGTCCGGCGGGGGCTTCCGACATCTGGATCACGCAGATCTATCAACTGGCCTTTGGCCGCCAACGCTGGGGCCTGGCCTCGGCCTATGCAGTGATCCTGTTCATCGTGATGATGGCCTTGGGGTATTTCTATGTGAAGGCGCTCACCCGTGGTGACGGGGAAAGGGGGGCAGGATGACAACCGCCCCACGCCCGGCAAGAACGCGCAAGCCCGTTGACTGGTGGCGCTGGGCAGGCCGCATCTTTCTGACGTTCCTGATGATCTTTACCATGCTGCCCATGGTCTGGATGATCCTGACCTCGATCAAGACGCAGTTCGCGGCCATGCAATATCCGCCGCAGTGGTGGCCCCAGGAACCGACCCTGCAGAACTACACCAAACTGCTCGACCCGTCGAACCGCGTTGGGCAAGACTTCCTGCGCTATTTCTGGAACAGCCTTTACGTTTCGACGGCGACCACGATCCTTGGTGTCGGCGTTGCAGTTCCCGCAGCCTATGCCTTCTCGCGCTTCCGCTTTCCGGGTCGGACTTTCCTGTTCTTTGCTGTCCTGTTGCGCAACATGTTCCCGGCCGTCGTCTTTCTGATGCCTCTGTTCCTTCTGATGCGCTGGATGGGCCTGGTCGGTAGCCACGGATCGCTGATCCTGACCTACCTGACCTTTGGTCTTCCACTCTCGATCTGGCTGCTCAAGGGGTTTTACGACAATATCCCGATCCAGCTGGAACAGGCCGCCCGCATCGACGGGGCCACAAGGTTTCAAGCCTTCCTCTACATTGTCATGCCCCTGTCGATGCCGGGCATCATCGCCACCTCGATCTTCTCCTTCATCGGGGCGTGGAATGAATACATCTACGCCGCGACCTTCATCAACAACAAGGAACGCCTGACCCTTCCTGTCGGTATCCAAAGCTTCTTTGCCGAATTCGCCACCGACTGGCCCGGCCTGATGGCCGCGACCTTTCTGATGAGCGTGCCCGTCGTCGTCCTCTTCCTTGTCCTGCAGAAATACTTTGTCCGCGCCCTCACCGAAGGGGCCGTCAAATCGTGATCCGCACCAAATCGAAAGGCAAAGACTGAATGGCTCAGGTCATCCTGAAGGACGTCGTCAAGATGTATGGCGGCGTCTGTGCGGTCAACAACGTGTCCTTCACGGTCGAGGACGGCGAATTCGTGGCCCTCGTCGGCCCCTCTGGCTGCGGCAAGACGACGACGCTGAACCTTATCGCCGGGCTGATTCCGATCAGTGGCGGCGACATTCAGATCGGGGATCGCCTTGTCAACGATCTGGACCCCAAGGACCGGGACATCGCGATGGTGTTCCAGAATTACGCGCTCTACCCCAACAAGACGGTCTACAAGAACCTCGCCTTCCCGCTCCAGATGCGCAAACTCCCCAAGTCCGAGATTGACCGCAAGGTCCGCGACGCGGCCAAGGTGCTCGACATCACGTCCTTGCTGGAACGCAAACCCCGTGAACTTTCGGGCGGGCAGCAGCAGCGCGTGGCCCTTGGCCGTGCTCTGGTCCGCGATCCCCGCGCCTTTCTCATGGACGAGCCGCTTTCAAACCTTGACGCCAAACTCCGCGTCCAGATGCGCTCTGAACTCAAGCGCTTTCATCAGGATCTGAACGCCACAATCATCTACGTGACCCACGACCAGCTTGAAGCCGTCACCATGGCCGACAAGATGGCCGTCATGAGCGGCGGGCTGCTTCAGCAATACGCTGCGCCCTCCGAGGTGTTCAACAACCCGGTCAATACCTTTGTGGCAAGCTTTGTCGGCAGCCCCGCGATGAGCCTTGTTCCGCTAGAGGCTGTCACGCGCGGCACCAATGTCGCCCTGACGAGCAAGCAGGGGTGGGAGATTACTCTGTCCGACCTCAACGCCCACAAGGCCCGCAACGCGACAACGTCCAGCGTCATCCTCGGCGCTCGTCACAGCACGATCCGCCTCAGCACAGAACCGGTCGACGGTGCGATTCCCGCCCGGATCTACACCGTGGAACCGACCGGCGACATCACCTTCGTGCAGGTCTATCTGGGCGAGGCGATCATGGTCATCAGCGTTGATCCCCATGTTCAGGTCAAACCGGATCAGGATGTCTGGCTGTCATTCGACCAGAACCGGATGCACCTGTTCGACGGCAAGACCCAACTGGCCCTCAAGGCGAGCTAGATCGGGACGCCATCAAGAGCACAGTCTATTCGCAAACCGATGTTTCCACAGAGGGAGCTATTGCGCAGCGAAGTTATGGCGCCTGAACCGTCTGCATCCCAAGAACGCAAGCCGCGCGTCATGTGCCGCTACATGGCGCAACCCCGCGCAACAAGGCGGGGTTAACCTTTAACCTCCCACGCCAGGCAACCCGCTTGCCGTGGATCGCAAACAGAGTTTTGCGATCCACGTGCCAGCGACGTCAGTTATTTTCGTCGCTCTCATTGCCCTCGTTGCCTTCGTCGCCTTCGTCCTGCTCGTCGCCCTCGTCGCTCTCGTCGCCTTCGTTGCCCTCGTCACCTTCCGAGCCAAAGGCGCTGTCGCCATCGGGTTCGTCGGTCCCTTCATTGGACTCATCGTCCTCATCGCCCTCGTCGTTCTCATCGCCAAGGTCCGGGTCGAATTCGTCGGCCTCATCGCCCTCGTCATCCTCGTCGTTTTCGTCGGCCTCGTCGCCCTCTTCACCCTCGTCACCCTCGTCGTTTTCGTCGCTCTCGTTGTCCTCGTTGTTCTCGTCCATCTCGTCGTTTTCGTTGTCTTCGTTCGTCCTGAAGTCGTCGTTGGCGTTGTCCTCGTCGAATTCGTCGCCTTCGTCGTTGTCAGAGTCCTCGTTACCCTCGTCGGTCTCGTCGTCCTCCTGACCTTCGTCGCCCTCGTCGTTCTCGTCGCCTTCATCCTCTTCGTCGTTCTCGTCGCCTTCGTCTTCTTCGTCGGCTTCGTTGCCCTCGTCGCCTTCGTCGGCTTCGTTGTCCTCGTTCGCTTCGTCGTCCTCGTCGCCTTCGTTGCCTTCGTCGTCGGCGTCGTTTTCGTTCAGCTCGTTATCTTCGTCGGCTTCATCCCCGGCAAAATCGTCAGCGCCGGCCGAGATCTCGTTGCCCTCGTCGCCTTCATCGGTCTCGTCGCCTTCGTCGCCAATATCACCTTCGTTGGCGGTGCCGCCGGTCTCGCCTTCGTTGTCCTCGTCGTCTTCGTCGCCTTCGTCGCCCTCATAGCCCTCGTTCAGTTCGTTTCCTTCGTCGTTCTCGTTATTCTCGTCGTTCTCGATGCCCTCGTCATTCTCGTCGCCCTCATCGTTTTCATTGTTGACGTTGCCCTCGTCGCCTTCGTTGCCTTCGTTGCCTTCGTTGCCTTCGTTGTTTTCATCGGCCTCGTCGCCTTCGTCGCCTTCGTCGTCCTCGTCGTCTTCGAAGCCTTCGTCCAGTTCGTCGCCCTCGTCGCCCTCGTCGGTCTCGTCGCCTTCGTTGGCCTCGTTGTTCTCGTCGCCCTCGTCGCCTTCCTGATTGGCAACGTCGTCGCCTTCATCACCCTCGTCGGCTTCGTCGTCCTCGTTCCCTTCGTCGCCCTCGTTCAGTTCGTCGTCTTCGTTGTTTTCGTTCCCCTCGTCGGCTTCGTCACCTTCGTTGCCTTCGTCCCCTTCGTCGCCTTCATTCCCCTCGTCGCCCTCGTCCCCTTCGTCGCCCTCATCGGCTTCGTTATTCTCGTCGCCTTCGTCGCCCTCGTCGTTTTCGTTACCCTCGTCGCCTTCGTCGCCTTCGTCGCCTAGGCCCGTCTCATCGCCTTCGTTGCTCTCATCGCCCTCATCACCTTCGTCGTTTTCGTTATCTTCGTTGTTCTCGTTGCCCTCGTTGGCTTCGTCGCCTTCGTCGTTCTCGTCGTTCTCGTTGTCTTCGTTATTGCCGGTCGTATCGCCTTCGTCGCCCTCGTTGCCTTCGTTGCCCTCGTCGCCTTCGTCAGCTTCGTTGTTCTCGTCGTCTTCGTTGCCTTCGTCGTTCTCGTTGGCCTCGTCGCCCTCGTCATTCTCGTTGGCTTCGTTGCCCTCGTTGCCTTCGTCGCCCTCGTCGGATTCGTTATTCTCGTTGCCTTCGTCGCCTTCGTCGTTCTCGTCGTCCTCGGCGCCCGGCACGGCTTCGTTGCCCTCATTGCCTTCGTTGGCTTCGTCGCCTTCATTGTCCTCGTTGCCCTCGTCATTGCTGTCCTCCGGAGGATCGGCAAAGCTGACCGTGGCATGCATGTCGATCAGCGCAATACGGATTGCCGCGGCGATATCACGAGCCTCAACGGGGGCAACGAACGGGTAGGACATGGATTGTCTCCAGAAAAAAGGATGCGCCGGCAGCGCAAAAGATTGATGACGTGAGAGGGTTTGGAGGAGTGGTCATGGCGCTGTTCACCATGCGACCCAACAGGCCGAACCCGTGCTTCAACAGGAACACAAGCGGGATATCTTTGGCCAAAGTGAAGGTCAGACGCCGCCACGGCCAAGGGACGCTTTCATTTCACGTCCAAAGTCTCGACGACCGGTCTCAAGTCAAGCGAAATCAGCGGCGCGCCGGTCAAAGTGTGCTGTTGCATACAGCTTCTCTAGGAGTTCGGCGCTGACCAAAAAGTGGTTCGGGTGCCGGGCAAGCATCTGACCAAGGCATCAATCAACCCAAGTCATCCACGAATGGGACGGGTGAATCCCATCAGGCCGTCCGGGTTGCGGGCATCGCCCGAGACTGCAAGGCGTCAGTCTGGGACAGTTCCGGCCATTCCCGTTCAGGAATCGCGGAACGCGCGATCCAGGTAAACCAGAATAGGCCGCATGATGTAGCTCACCGGTGTCCGTGATTCCGTCGCCAGAAAAGCCTCGACCGGCATTCCCGGCAAAAGGTCTCCGTTTCCAAGCTTGACCATCTCCTGATCGTCAAGACCAACGACAACCTCGTAATAGGGCAGCTGGGTCTTCTGGTCGACGAAAGCATCCGCAGAAATCTGCCTGACGGTCCCCAGGATGATGGGGATTGAGCGCCCATTGAACGACTTGAACTTGAGTGACGCATCCTGACCGACAAAGACCTGGTCGATGTCTGTCGAAGCAACGCGGACGCGGACGCGCACCGGATCGTCCTCTGGAACTATCATCATCAGCGGGCTTGCCGCGACCACGACGGACTGCACCCCAAAGACCCGGGAATCGATGATGCGCCCCGAAACCGGAGCTCGGATTTCCAGCTGTTCGAGTGAATCAAGGATCCCGTTCCGCGCCTCAAGCAGACGGGTCCTCTCGGGCCGCAGGCGGCTCAGCTCGACGCTGATCAACTCGGCCGCATCAGTCCTGACAGACAGACGCTTCAATCCAGTCTCGGCGATCTTGCCCCGAAGTTCTGCAATCTGTGCAGTAAGTCGGCCCATTTCGCCCTGGGCGTCGACATCTTCCTTCTCCAGCTCATTCAGTTCGAAAGACCGGATCAGCCCGTTTGCCGAAAGCTGACGCGCGTTTGCCAGTTCGGTCGCGATGATGGCGATTTCATCCTGTCGCGCGGCAAGCTGTGCCTCGACGCCCGCGATCTGCGCTTCGTTCTGGACAATCTGTTCGTCAAGCAGACGCTGTTCCGTGTCTATTGCCGTGAATTGATCATCAAGCTGGGCCTGCAACCGGGCGATCAGATCCTGCAGTTCCGCATTGCCTGGCAGAGCCCCGGCAAGCAAGGGGTGAAGCTCCATCTCGCGGCGCCCCTCAAGGGCCGCTTCAAGCCGGGCGATGTTGGCCAGCGTTTCGAATAGTGCCCCTTCGGTCACCACAAGATTTGATCGAAGCTGCCGGTCATCAAGCCGCAGAATGACTTCTCCGGCATCGACATGGTCGCCATCCTGTTTCAACACCTCGACGACGATGCCCCCGATCGGGTGCTGAACGGCGGTCCGGGTTGTCTGAACCTCGATCGTGCCATTGCCGATAACGGCGCCTGCGATATGTGCTACCGCTGCCCAGGCCCCAAAGGCGCAAAGCAGACCCACGACCGTCAGCACGCCAAGTACCAGGGGCCGCCGGATGTTCCAGGTCTGCCGATCTGGCGCCGCGGACACAATCAACCGCGCAGAAGTTTGGTGACTGCGTTCTCGGTCCGCGCATTGTCATGCGCTGTCGCGTCGGGCAGGGCCACGACCTTGGACCGGTCAGTCAGGCGGTTCCCTACAGATTTGCCCGCCCGCAGCCGGCCGTCTTCAAGGTGATATGACGCCGATATTTGCTTGAGCGGGACCGGCTTCCGCGCGAGGATCAGAACAGCACTTCCCCGCTCTAGAAGCTGTTCAAGCGTCTTTTCGAATGTCTTGGGAATCACATCCGTGAGCATCTGGTCAGGCTCATCGATGATAAGGATGTCCGGGTTGTTATAGGCCGCTCGGGCAAAGGCAAGCTGGTGACGCTGCCCCCGCGAAAGCCCGGATGCCGCCGCATCGATCTGCGTCTGGTAGCCCTCTGGCAGGGCGCTGATCCTCGCGTGCAGGCAGGCTTTCCTTGCGGCCCCAGTAATCTGGGCCGGAGATGCGTCCGGGTCCATGTGGGCAATGTTTTCGGCCAATGTCCCGCTGAAGAAAGTCGGCACTTCCGGAACGTAACCGAAAAGCTTTTCCCGTGCGTCCAAGCCCATGCGGGACGGATTGATCCCGTTGACAAGGATCGTACCGCCCGACCTTCGGTTCAGTCCCATGATGGCATCCGCCAGAACCGTCTTGCCACGTCCCGAAGGGCCAAGGATCTGCACCATCTCGCCCGGTGCAATATCAATCGTGACGCCCTTGAGGATCTGCGCATTGGTATCCGGCGACCTTACGGCAAGATTGACAAGCGAAAGCCGCGCCCTCGGATTGCCTTCGTCGGCGGCAAAGGGATCGGCGACGTCTTCTGATTTCAAGGCGAGGATCTTCTTGAGCCGCCCCCAGTTCCTCCAGGCCCCGGCGATCGAGGGCAGTTCTGTCAGGAACTTTTCAACGGGAACAAGGACACGCGACACAAGAAAAGTCGCGGCAACCATCGCCCCGATTGTGATGGCGCCTTCCAGCGTCAGCCACGCGCCGACGGCCAGCACCGAATATCGGACCAGAAGCACGCATCCGTCTGACAGGCTGTCGAACCACCCCGTCCAGTCTTTCAACGCAATTGCCCGGTCCCGGCTGTTACGCCGTGCGCCAAGCCATCTCGACTTGAACCCCCGCCCCATATCCTGACTACGAAAGGTCTCACGCGATACGGCCACCATCGTCCGCAGATCGGCCACGTTGCGGCTGGCTGCATCGGCATCGGCCACGCGATTGCCGATAAAGAACATGCGGATCATCACAAGCACCAGAATGATGCCCATGCCGCCCATGCAGACCCACCCCAGTCTCGGATCAAGCAGGAAAACCACCGTCACGAACATCGGCGCCCAAAAGAAATCGTAGATCGAGACGAGCGATGAGGAATGAAAGAATGCGCGCAGCCCGTCGACTTCGTCCAGACCCGTCAACGGCTTGGTGCGGCCCGCCTCAAAAAGCTGTCCGTGGCCCGCATTTGCAAACAGGCCATCCTCCACACGTTCCTGAAACTGGGCCCCAAAACGGGCCAGAATGCGTTTGCGGGCATAATCGAGCACAGCCTGCGCAAGGATAAAGCAAGCCGCCATCACGAACAGGACGACAAGGGTTTCCTCTGACCGGGATGGCAGGACCCGGTCGTAGATAAGGATCATGAACAACGGCCCGACAAGCCGCAGGATATTCACGAAAAAACTGAGCACAAAGGCCGTGACTAGGATGCCGCGCCCTGCGCGAAGCGCCTGCTGAGCCAGACCGGACAAGCCGCGTTCCATGGGCCGTTCCCTGTTCCTTGCGCCAGAATAGCCGGACCCGCCCAAAAAAGCGAGTCCGGGCCGCAAGATGCCTATTTCTTGGCCTGGTTCAGGTTGAAGCTGATGATGACCCGATGGCCCTCGCGCCCTTCGCCCTTGGCCATGTTCGTGTCAACCGCATGATAAAGCCAGCTCGGGAAGATGATCATCCGCCCCGGAACCGGCTCATAGCGGACCTTTGTCCAGTTTTCCTTGGCCCGCTTCTGGTTCGGCTTGTAACGCGGCTGGTTCATCAGATGCGCTGTGCGCGGCTCAAAGAATTCGATCTGCCCCGCCCCCTGCGGCGCCTGAATGTAATAGACCCCGCTCCACAGACATCCCGGATGGACATGCGCCCGGTTCTGGCTTCCCGGCGGGTTGATGATCGACCACATCGTGCCGATCTTCAGGCCAAAGCGTTCGTCATATCCCTGATCTTCGCCGATCCGATCAGTTGCCGCGTTGATCCATGACGTGATCTCGGCAAAGTCCTTCGACTTGTGAAGGTCGGTGTGGCTGTGCCATCCGCCAAGGGCCGCAACATTGGATCGTTCAATACCTTTCTGATCACGCTCCTGCTCGGCATAGATCAGTTCGAGAAGCCGGGCGTTGATCGTCTCCGGATGAGGCAGGTCGATCTGAAACACATTTGTCGGGAAATAGGTGCGCTTGGTAAACTTGAAGTCATTCACGTTCATGGTTGTTCAACATTCCTAATACATTTGCCCCGAAAAAGCAGCGAAATGGGCTGACGGGTTCCCGAGACATGTCTTCCAATGACTCGACGCTAACACTCACTTGTTGCTGCAATCAAGCCATTCCTTGCAAGCATAGCCTTGAAAACACTGGCTTGCGTCCCGTGCCGGACCTTTGATCTTGTCCGGCTTTTGCGGCCATGCGACAGTTTCATGGTTGTGATGTTCGGGTTGATCGACATGAGAAAGACTGTGAACTTGCCTGCGTTCCTTGTTGTGGCCATGCTTGCCACGGCAACGGCAGGATTGGCCCAGGACGTCCCAAGGCCACCCTATGGTGATACGGCCGGGACGGTGTTCGACATCATCACCACCTCTGATCCCTCGGCCCTTGTCTGCATCGAATCGATAGGGCAGGCCCAGCGGCAGATCTGGGACAAGCGGGTTGATGGCGAACCGGTCGTTGAAGCGCATCTTTTCATCGCCCGTTACCTTGACGGTGCCGAGATCGAGATTGCAGTCAATCCGGAATTCGACGCCGTAACTGCGGCTTCTCTGGCCGAAAGGTTTGCCTTCCCGCTGGGCCAGTTGCCGACAAGCCTGCGGGCCGGGATCGGGCGGTTTTCGATCCATGGCGGTTTTGAATCCTTTCACGCCGGAACGGGGCAGATCGTCGTCTATGTGGATATGGCGGACCAGCGCGCGTCCTATGCCCATCTGGAAGAGTCCCTGTTCCACGAAGCCGTTCATGCCTCATGGGACGAAGACCATCGCCTTTCGGAAGGCTGGGTCGCGGCCCAGACCGCCGACGGCGGGTTCCTGACAGGATACGGCATGGAGAACCCCGACCGCGAAGATCTGGCGGAAACGGCCCTGTTCGCCTTTGCCATACTGCATTACCCGGACCGGTTCCCCCCGGTCGACACAGCCGATACGGAACGCGCAGTGCCCAACCGGATCGCCTATGTTGCAACGCTTTTGCCGCCCGGTGAACCGCTGATCACCCCCCTCGCCGAACCACCGACCTGCGCTGGCGCCCCCGTTGGCTGATACGCCGGCCTATTTTCTCGCGGACTGGCTGACACTCCACGAGCTCAGCATTGCGGATTGCGCCCGGCTTCTTGATCTGGTGGTCAAAGTGCCGCCGCCCGCCGATGACCCGTTGGCAGACATAACTGATCCCTGGGGACTGGTGATCGGGCATCTTGGCCAGGCGCTCCCGCCCGCCGGCAATGTCCTGGATCAGATAAGGGCCGACGTGCAGGTCGATCTTGATCCAGACCTGACCCGCTTCCCCCGCGCCTTTACCTTGCATGATGCGGGGGGAGGCCTGCCCTTTGTGTCTTGCCCGCGCACGGGCCTCCTGTCTGACCTTCTGGTGCTGGGCCACGAACTTGGCCATGTTTGCCATGTCCTGAACCATCCCGATAGTCCGCCGCCCCCCGCGCTCCGGGAAACGGTGGCCTGCCTGGCAGAATGGCTTGTCGCGCGGGCGGCTGACTCGGGGTTCCCGCATCTTGCCGCCTTGCAGGCGGCGCGCGATCACCGGTCCTCTGCGCGATCCGCGCGCGTCCTTGGGGCGGCCATGGCCAACCCCAGTGCGCCCTACAGCTATGACTGGAACTACCCCGTGGCGCGGGTCATCGCGCGGCGGGTCGTCACCACGCTGCCGCCTGATGCGCTCTGGGATATCTTCCGAGGCCACATTCTATTGCCGGACCTCGTCAGGCTGGCCATCGGCTGACGAAAAAGCGCGCCCCCTTTCGGGGACGCGCCAGTCTGTTTTCCGAAGCAGAACCGAGGTTCGTTATGCCTCGTTCCCTTCATTGTCTTCGTCGCCTTCGTTGTCTTCGTTGTCTTCGTCGCCTTCGTCGTTTTCGTCGTTTTCGTCGCCTTCGTCGCCTTCGTCGTTTTCGTCACCGAGGGTGGTCTCGTCGCCCTCGTTGCTTTCGTCGCCTTCGTCGCCTTCGTTGTTTTCGTCGTCTTCGTCGCCTTCGTTACTCTCGTTGCCTTCGTCGTCCTCGTCGTTTTCGTCGCCTTCGTTGTCTTCGTTGCCTTCAAGGCCGACTTCCGGGAACGGATTCTCGTTGTTCTCGTTACCTTCGTTCCCCTCGTCACCTTCGTCGGCTTCGTTGGCTTCGTTGTCTTCGTTACCTTCGTCGTTTTCGTTGTTCTCGTCGTTTTCGTCGTTCTCGTCGGCTTCGTTGCCTTCGTTGTTTTCGTCGCCTTCGTCGTTCTCGTTGTTCTCGTCGCCTTCGTCG
>JBGSWJ010000075.1:0-1781 GCA_041752495.1 Rhodobacterales bacterium | reverse complement strand
ATCAGCGTCAGCACCGTCGACCCCACGAACCCCACGGCCACACCCATCCGCAACGCCGGGCCAAGATCGGCCCCGGCGTCGCGCCACGCCGCGACCCCGTAGATCGCGACACCCGCGACCAGCAACGTCGCCCCAAGCCCCATCAGCGAATACATGACCTGCGTGAAGGCCGTCGACTGGTTGAAATGCGAAGCCTCGCCCCGGGACGCCATAACGATCATGTAACCCATTTCAAACACCATCGCGGCGGCCATGACGGCGGTCGTCCCGCGCAAAAGCCAGCCATCCCGCCATGCAGGGGTCAGCCGTGCGTCGAGCAGGGCCAGCGTGCCGAAAAAGAGGATGAACGAAACGGCGAACTTCATCGGCTTGGCCCAGACCGCCACGCCGTCGATCAGGCGCGGATCGGCAAGGGACCAGATCACCGTCATCAGGGTCAGCGCGACCGATACGGCCGTCAGGACGATCAGGGGGCGGGGGCCCTCCGGGGAAAATGCCAGGGATTGCATGGGTCAGACCTTTGATGAGCGTGAAGGAACAAGGCGAAGCGTGCCTTCACTGAGAAGGGCGAGCAGGAACCCTACCGGCCCGAACAGAAAGGTAAGGGCCAGAAGCGGCGCCTGTATCAGACGCCCGAACCCCGCCCCGTCCATCCGCCTGGCCAGCCAGGCCCCCACCGCCAAGTCAAAGGCCAGGTAATGGACCCACCCGGCCAGCAGCATCCAGTCCGAGGTGAACAACTGCCGCACCGCTGCCAGCGTGCCGAACCCGCCGCCCGTGGCCGCAAAACTGGCCAGGATCAGCCCGGTATAAAGCACCGAAAACCCCAGCGGGATCACCACCTGCGGCACTGCGGTCAAAAGCCTCCAGCGGCGCGGCCCAAGGATCAGGATGGCCCAGCCCAACAGGGCAGGAGGCCCGGTCAGGGCAAAAAGCTCTTCTGGTGTCATAAATCTCACCACTGTATATTTACACTGGAAATATAACTGGACTGATTCTATTGCCTTGTCCAGCGAAAATATTTACGGTGGAAACATGGAGGCGGATCATGCAAGACAGCGCAACCCGGCGGCCCTATCACCACGGCGATCTCAAGAACGCCCTTGTGCTTGCCGGGGTCCAGATTCTGGAAACCGAAGGTCTGCCCGCCCTGTCGCTCCGCGCAATCGCGGCCCGGGTGGGAGTCAGCCATACCGCGCCCAGGAACCATTTCGGCTCGCTTCGGGGCCTGCTGACTGCCATCGCCACCGAAGGCTTCCGCCGCCATGCGGCCTTTATGCAGGCAGGCGTCAATGACCTGTCAGAACCCCGCGCCCGGCTTCATGTCGCAATGGAGGGCTACGTCCGCTTTGCCCGCGACCATCCGGCGCTGTTTTCACTCATGTTTTCCAAGGAACATTGTGAGATGACCGACCCCGCTCTGCGGGCCGCCGGGGCCGAAAGCTATGCCGTGCTGGCCGGAATCGCGCGCGGGCTCGACTGGGACAAGGCCGATGCCCCCGATGCCCAGCGCCGGGCCGAACTCCTCCTGTGGTCGATCGTCCATGGCTTTGCGGAACTGTCGAACGCAGGACTTGCCGGAAATGACCTGCCCATCGCCGCCATCATGCCGGATTTCAGGTATCGGACCTGACGCATGGTGCGCTCAAGCGCACCTTACGCCTGGGCCTGGACCGTGACAGTGTGGCAACCTGCGAAAGTGGCGGCATGATCCCCGCGCTGCAAGGGTTTCTTTGTCTCCCAAATACCTCGGGGGGCTGCGCAAGCAGCGGGGGCAGAGC
>JBGSWJ010000074.1:0-7986 GCA_041752495.1 Rhodobacterales bacterium | reverse complement strand
CAGGGCCACGGGGGGCGGGGCCGCGGGTGGTGGCGTAACGGGGGCCAGCAGGTCGTCAAAGTCGTCGGGAATGCTGGCCGGAATGGTTGTTGGCGTGACCACGGGGGCAACGGGCGCGGGCGCCGGGCGTGCGGGCGGTTGGGTCGGAGCAAGAAAATCGTCTTCCCAGTCATCGGGGATGACCGCGCGGCTTGCTGCCGGTGCGCGGAAAGAATCGGTTCCTGCAGCCCCGCCTTCGCGCATTGTGGGACCGGTGTGAACCGGGGCCGGGCCGGGCAGGAACGCATCATCGTCGAGAGGCGGCAACAATTCGTCCGGGTCGAACTTGCCCGTCTTGATCCCACGCGGGCCCTTTGGCCCCTTGGGATCGCCCAGAAGCGAATCCAGAAAATCCGCGCCCGGCGGGGCATCATCCAGAAGGTGCATCGGATCGGGGGCCGCCCAAGCCCACCCATGTGAGGCGGGGCCCAGTTCCTCGGGCGGCAAGAGATCCTGTTCGATGCTCGATATCTCGATCACGATCTCATAGGGGCCAAGGGTGAGGACATCGCCGCCGTTAACGGGCGACGGCGTGCGGCCCAGCGGGATCTTGGAATAGTTCAGGAATGTGCCGTTTGTGGACAGGTCCACGACAAAGATCGTGCCGCCATGATCTTCGATCACGCAATGGGTTTTTGAGACCATGCGGTCGGGGTCGGGAAGGACAAGGTCGTTTTCCTGACCACGCCCGATGGTCAGGCTTTTGCCACGCATGACGACGGGACCGGCATTGCCCGGCACCGCGCCCGTGGTCTGAAACCGGAGAGTTACGCCCATCGCCCCTGATCAACCGCCAATCATCACCGTGGGGGCCCCTGCCACCACCGAACCGCCATGCCCGCTCATATCCCCGATCCGTGCGGCGGGCATGTTTCCCACCAGAACCGTCATCGACCCTTTGGCCACCAGATCCGGCGGGCCCACGCAGGTCATGTTCTTGGTCACGGTCGCCTGCGGAACAAAGCAGGTGAGCACATTCATCGCCCCGACGACCAGCGGGCCGCCCACATGTGGTATGATGCCGGTGACCATCGGGCAGACATGCATGTCGCCAATCCGCGCAGCCAACATGTCAGATACTCCCCTCAGCTGTCTGGCCTTTGGTGGCGGCAGGGATATTGCCTGCGCCGCCTCTGGCAATATCAAGGGCGCGGTCCACAAGGACAACCCAGTTTGCTTCCATCAGTTCGGGATCCCGGCACATCGCAATCACATTCATCGCAAAAGCAGAAAGCTCGGACGCCCCCGGTGGCGCATCATACTGCCTGAAATCCCCCGGCCCAAGCGTGCCGTCGCAGAACAGGACGATGGTCGCCACATGCACGGTATCATCTTTTACGTCAGCCGTATCAAGGGCTTGTTTGGCAATGGTCCGGTTGTCTTCACTCGGCTTGAAGACCCATGCTTCGGACGCGGCGAGGGGCGGAGGTATCTTGGCCCCGGGCTTCAGGGTGTCGCGCGCGGCCAGGCAGGCCCACCAACACCGTTCGCGGACCGGCAGCGCGACCGCGAGCATCTTGAGCATGTCAAGATCGGCTTTCTTGGCCTCGAGTTCAGCGAGGACGACATCGACCGGCGCGCTTGCCGGGGCGTCAATCGGGGTATCCAGCTTGACATTGGCTTCGGCCAGCAGTTTGGCGGCCGGGTGCCGGGGGATCTTGGTCAGTCCTGCAAAACGCTCGCTCATGCCATGGCCCCTAGTTCACCTTCGCAATGCTGCCCTTGAGCGACAGGATGCCAGATGCCTCGAAGGTCCCGATGGCGCCTTCGACCTTGACGACGCCGCTGCCCTTGACCGTCGTGGCCTTGCCGTCAACCGTGATCGCCTGTGACTTGATGTCGATGCTTGCCGGAGTGAGCTTGATGCTTGATCCCCCGACCTTGAGTTCAAGAGACTGTGCCGCTTCGATCACGACTTGCCCTGCGGACGCCTTGATGGTGATATTACCCTTGTCGACGGTAGTCGTGTAGTGCCCGGTTGAAATCGTCTCGGAAAAGTTGCCGGTCTTGACGGTAAGGTCCGTATTGCCCGTTACCGTCGTTGTCGATTTGCCTTCGACAGTATCGGTATGGTCGGTCTTTACAGTCAGCGTCCGGTTGCCGGTTTCGACATTCTGGACAAAGTCGCCTTCCTTGATCGTCTCGGTCTTGTTCTTCTTGATCGTCTGCGTGAGGTCGCCGACCGCGGCCTCGTCGGTGCCGATGGTTACGGTCGCGTTGTTCTTGATGATCTGGGTATAGTCCTTCTGGGACTGGAGCGTCACCATCTCCGCGTCCTTCTTGTCGTCCATCGTGAATTCGTTGAACATCGCCGCAGTCCCGTCCTTGGACGTCTGGGTCTTGAATCCGACTTTGGTGATCTGGGCCGTAACGTTCAGCGGATGTGTGTTCGTGCCGTTATAAAGCATGCCCGTCACTATTGGATGGTCGGGATTGTTCCGTTCAAACTGGACGATGACCTCTTGTCCGATACGGGGGATCCCGTAAAAGCCATAGGCCTTGCCCACCCAAGGCGAGGCGACACGGGCCCAGCAGCTTTGTTGTGTGTCCGTCATCCAGTGAAAACGGACACGGATGCGGCCGAATTCGTCCGTGGCCATCTTTTCGGCCCCGGCCGCAACTTCGGTCTTGCCGTCAGCACCGACCACAACCGCCGTGTGCAATCCTGACAGATCGGGTGGCGTTGTTGTGCGGGCTGCACGATAGGTGTCTGCCGCAGGCGCCAACTGGAACTGGACATAGGTCGGCTTGTCAAGCGCGGGAAAGTCGATCTTGAGATCGCCGAGCTTGAAGCCAGGGATCTTGATCTGACCTTTGTCGATGGTCGACTTGACGTAGAAGACCGTGCTGACTGTCAGACCGTCCATCGGGTCCATCGTGGGATGATCTTCGAGCCGCAGTTTGGCCCCGCACTGGACCATCCGCGCATTGCCTTCACCCCGCAGAAAGGTGGTTCCCACGGCATCACGCTGGACCCTGATCTGGGCATAATGTTCACCCTCTGCCGCCGTGATGTAGTGGCCGTCCATTTCGAACCGCTCATGACTCTTGTGGGTGTGCGTGCCCTTTTCGAGAATCTTGGTCACCTTGAGCCGGGCGGTCGTGTTCTGGAAATCATAGTCGACAAGGCTGATCTTGCCCGTTGCGACCCGCTTGCCCATCGACCAGTCGTAAAGCTCGTCCTCGTCATGGACGGTCTGGTCGATGCGCTGGTCGAACTTGAAGATGGCCTTTTCGGGCGTCTGGTCATGGCCGCCGGGCCCGTCTGTCAGCACCATCTTTTCGACCGGGCCGGAGTAATCGAAGTAATAGTAGATGCCCTCTTCTTCCATCAACCGGCTGATGAAGTCGAAATGCGTCTCGTGATACTGAACGGTGTAGATCCGCGTTCTGTAGGTGCCTGAAAGACGAAGTGTGACATCGGAAAAGCCCGCATCCGACATCACCTGCTTGATGATATTGGGTGCGGTCATGTTTTCGTAGATCGTGTTGTTGCTCATCCGCGTCAGGAACCAGAGCCAGGGTCTGACTTCGGCAAAGAACGTCGGGCAACCATGTGCCATCCCCAGGTTTTCAATCGTGATGCAGGTGCCCTTGAACGACCGTTTCGTCTGAAAGCCGTCGTCGCCCATGATCCCGAGGCCGACCTCGATCGTCATTGTCGAACCGAGCAGATCGTCCAGATTGACCCCAAAGGACCGTGAGACGAATTCGATCTGCATCCGGGGCAGGCGGCCCAGCTCCTCCTCGATCTTGCCACCAATCAGAAACACGTCTTCCGATGTCCCTGCAGCAACCAGTTTCACCATGTCATGGTTAAGCTGCATGTTGACGCCCATACTGGAAGGTGCACGCATTTCTCGTCCTTTCCGGTGTCACAATGGTCGCCCGCTGGCGGGCAGGGTCCGGGGCACGGGCGCGCCCCGGATCGGGTTACAGATCGGCCAGAAGCGCCGCCAGTTCCGGGTCCATTTCTTCTTCGGCATCGGCAGAGGCATCGTCCGAGGATGAGTCATCCGCGAACCCGGCCAGCAATGCGTCAAGATCAAGATCGTCGCCCGAGTCCTCTGCAGGCGCGTCGTCGCCAAGACCAGCCAGCATCGCATCAAGGTCCAGGTCATCGCCGTCTGAACTGGTGTCGGACGACGCGCCGTCATCGCCGCCCAGTCCCGCCAGCAGGGCATCCAGATCATCGTCGCCAGTGCCCTCCGCTTCGGCCGTTGCCGCAGCCGCTGCTGCCGGTTTCGCGGCGTCCTTGGGTTTGGGTGGCGGCGCATCAGACCACGGGCCCAGAACCGTTCCTCCGGCCAGCGACTGGAACGATCCGAGCCGGATTTCATCCCGTCCCTTGACCGACATGACGGACATAAAACCACGGATTTGCACCGCCTGCGCCTTGGTCTGGGTCAGGTTGCGTTCGGTGCAGGGCAGGGCGACCTGATCGCCATAACTGTCGTTGAAGTAGATGAACGGAATCTCGCCCAGAGACATGACCGAACCCAGCCCGAGCGATGCCCCGTTCTTGCGCCAGGACTTGGCCAGAAGAATCGCCACAAGGGCCACGGGGTTGGCCCAGAGCAGGCCAGTCAGCCCTTCTTCGGGGGTGAATTCCTCGAACTCGAATTCGTAGATCGGTTCAGTCTTTTGCCCATAGGGGCGGCGGAGCAGGAAGCGCGGGGTTGCGAGGCCAACATAGCCCGCCTCGGGCATTTCGCGGAGCGTGTCCCACGAGGCCTTGACCAGCGGATGGCGTTCTTCCTTGGGCGTTTCCATGAAGCCGGGGCTGATCGCGGCAAAGAAGGCGCAGTTGTTGTGCGCCATCACCTTGGCGATCCGGCCCAGCAGTTCGGCATGGGGCGGCGTTTCCTCGAACGTATAAAGCGCGCAGACGGCCGAAAACGGGCCGCGCCCGTCCGGCGTGCTTTCCACCAGCAATTCGCAAAGTCCGCTTTTCGACAGATCCTCGACCGCGGCCAGATCGGCGGCAAGTTCTTCGGCCGAGATGTCATAGAGCACGATATCGAGCGTCGAATCCGTCTCGATGGAACGGGCGATAAGGTCGAGCATCCGCCACTGGGATTCAACAGACTGAAATTCGGGGTGATGCAGAAGCATCCGCATCGCGCCCGACAAAGCCTCGTCCACGGCCTCTTGCATCTCGGACTGGTCGGCGTCGGGGTTCTTGCGGATATAGGGCCCGACGACGCGGGCGATCAGGTCATCGGCGGGGCTTGCTTCGACCTCGCGCTTGGCCTTGCCGCCAACGAGTTTCTCGAAATCCGACAGTTTGCGGTCGGCAGGGACCGCATTGCCGCCTGACCGGCGTGAAGGCGGGTTGACCTTGATCCCGAATTCATCGCCCCAGCCGCGCAGTTCGGCCTGCGCCCCCTTGGTCGTGGAGGAGGAAGACAACCGCCGTTTGAGCGCGTTGAGACCCGAGAACATTTCGACATTCTCGTAAAGTTCATCCGGATGCAGCGCGTCCAGATTGCCGAGTTCCACCTCGATGCCGGCCCCGTCCTTGCCGATAGGCAGGATAAGGGTCGTGCCAAAGCCCGCAATCACCTTTTCGACTGTGTCGATATCGAACTTGATCGGGCGCCGCTTGGCCAGATCCTCTCCGATCTCGACCTCGCCCTTGGCCGAGCGGCCCGAGAAGTCACCCATCAGGGCAATACGGAAACGCTTTTTGGCCGCCGCATCCCGTTCGGGGCGGGGCGCGTCCAGCGTCCCGAAGTTGAAGGTCATCTCGACCCCGCCATCTGCCATCTTTCAGCCCTCCTGCCGTGCCGCCACTTCAGTCAAACGCATAGGTAAAGGCGCCATCCTTGACGTCGATGGACACCTTGGTCACGTTCTGGCCCTGCAGCATGCGCCGCAGGAATTCGCCCGAAACCTCGGGCAGCATCGAATTGGTCAGGATCGCGTCGATCATGCGCCCGCCGCTTTCCAGTTCCTGGCAGCGGTCCACAATCGTCTTGACCACGGCGTCGCTGTATTCGAACGGGACGCCCTTGTTTTCCTGCACGCGCTTCTTGATCCGGTTCAGTTGCAGCCGGGTGATCGCGTCGATCATCGAGGGCGACAGCGGATAGTAGGGGATCACGACGAGGCGACCCAGAAGGGCGGGCGGGAATATCTTGAGCAGGGGTTCGCGCAGCGCCTTGGCCAGCCCCTCCGGGTCGGGCATGAGGTCTGGGTCTGAACACATGTCCATGATCATCTCGGTCCCGGCGTTGGTCGTCAGCAGGATGAGCGTATTGCGGAAGTCGATCTGCCGCCCTTCGCCATCCTCCATGATCCCCTTGTCAAAGACCTGGAAGAAGATTTCGTGCACATCGGGGTGGGCCTTTTCCACCTCGTCCAAAAGAACGACGGAGTAAGGTTTGCGCCTGACGGCTTCGGTCAGAACGCCGCCTTCGCCATAGCCGACATAGCCCGGGGGCGCGCCCTTCAGTGAGGAGACGGTGTGCGCCTCCTGATATTCGCTCATGTTGATGGTGATGACGTTCTGTTCGCCGCCATAAAGCACCTCGGCCAAGGCGAGGGCAGTTTCGGTCTTGCCGACGCCCGAGGTGCCGGCGAGCATGAAGACGCCGATCGGCTTGGACGGGTTGTCGAGGCCGGCGCGGCTGGTCTGGATGCGTTTGGCGATCATTTCCATCGCGTGATCCTGGCCGATCACGCGCTTGGCCAGATGGCTTGACAGGTCAAGCACCGTCTGGAGTTCGTCCTTGAGCATCCGGCCCACGGGAATCCCGGTCCAGTCGCCCACCACCGTGCCCACGGCGGTGGCATCCACGATCGGCAGGATCAGGGGATCTTCGCCCTGAAGGGCCAACAGTTCGGCGTTCTTGGCCTGCAGATCGGCAATCAGATTGGCCCGATCTTCGGCCGGCAAGGGCGAGGTCGGGGCTTCTACGCTTTCCACCGGGGCCGCGCCTTCGCGCAGCTTGGCGCGGAGGGCGAGGATTTCGTCGACAACCTTCTTTTCGGCCTCCCATTTGCCAGTCAGATCGGCCAGACGGACCTCTTCCTCGGCCTTGAGCGATGTGATCGCTGCCCGGCGTTCGGCGACTTCATAACCCGCCGTCTCGTCGCGTTCGATGATCTCAAGTTCGGTTTCCAAGGCACTGATCCGGCGACGGGAATCGTCGACCGAGGCCGGGACGGCGAATTGGCTGATGGCGACGCGGGCGCAGGAGGTATCGAGGACAGACACCGATTTGTCGGGCAGCTGGCGCGCCGGGATATAGCGGGCGGAGAGTTTGACCGCTGCCTCGATCGCCTCGTCCAGAACCTGCACCTTGTGGTGCTTTTCCAGCATCGATGCGATGCCGCGCATCATCATGATGGCCTTGGGGATCGACGGTTCTTCGACCACGACGGTCTGGAACCGGCGGGTCAGGGCGGGGTCCTTTTCGATGTGCTTTTTGTATTCGGCCCAGGTCGTGGCGCCGATGGTGCGGAGCGTCCCGCGGGCCAAAGCCGGTTTCAGCAAGTTCGCGGCATCACCCGTGCCGGCTGCACCGCCTGCGCCGACGAGCGTATGGGTTTCGTCGATGAACATGATGATCGGCGTTTCCGAGGCCTGAACCTCTTCGATCACCGATTTCAGGCGGTTCTCGAATTCGCCCTTCATGCTGGCACCTGCCTGCAAGAGGCCCACGTCAAGCGCCAGAATGCGCGCGTCCTTGAGCGCAGGCGGCACGTCGCCGCGGGCGATGCGGAGGGCAAAGCCTTCGACGACGGCTGTCTTGCCCACCCCGGCTTCGCCGGTGAGGATCGGGTTATTCTGGCGGCGGCGCATGAGGACGTCCACGACCTGCCGGATTTCCTCGTCCCGGCCGACGATGGGGTCGATCTTGCCTTCGCGCGCCTGTTCGGTGAGGTCGGTGCAGAACTGCTTGAGCGCCTCTTCCTTGCCCATGGCGGCCGGGGCCATTG
>JBGSWJ010000073.1:0-1627 GCA_041752495.1 Rhodobacterales bacterium | reverse complement strand
TCAATGCGGAATGGGCGTTCCTGACCCACCTGCGCGATCTCGGGCGAGAAACGGCCACGGCCTGGCTGGACCGGCATTTCGACGACTTGGGCACGCGCGGCACGGTCGACCTCCGCGCAATGTTCCAAGGCATCGGGCCGCTGCATCAAGGGTAAAGGCGCCCTCCTTTCCCGACCTCGCTCGTCAGGTCAGCGCGACGACTGAAACGATGCATCGGAACCGTTCATCCGGAGCAGGTATCAAGGCGCCAGCCGCATGTCGAATGCCCAGACCAGGACGGGCACCGGCGCGACTGCGATCAGGATGGTCAGGATGGCGCCGCCAGACGTGAACAGGCGGCTCAACCCGGCCACCAGCAGGATGCCGCCCCCGCCGCCGATCACCGCGCTTCCAGGCAGATTGATCAACAGCGCGAGGGCTATGTAGCGATGCTCGACGATCAGACGGGCCAAACGCGCGGGCATTCGGTCACGTAGAAGGGCCAGACGCGCCTGCCGGTCCAGCGGCTGGATGCTCTCGAGCAACCGGCAGGCTCGGCGCAGATTCAGGTCGGCGAGAAGGCGATGAAGGCTGCGATAAGGCACCCATGCGCCGACGGAGTATGCGGTGACGAGTCCGAGCACGGTCGAAAGATATACGAGCGGCGCAATCCAGCCGCCCTCCAGCACCATCAGCGATATTCCAAGCTCCACGCCGGGCACATAGGGAATTGCGATCAGCAGGGCGTAGCCCAGCAGCAGGACCAGCAGAATGCCGAGCCGCAGCTCGCTTCCGGATTTCAGCAGTGCCGTCTGCGATGTAGACCAGTCAATGACGAAGTGGATGGTCCAGGCAAGCAGCACGATCGCCGCCAGCCTGAAACCGATGCGCAGCATCGCGACGCCGCCGTGGCGGAGTGGCTGCGCCCCGTCATCTTCCTTCGGCGAGTTCCCGCCACTCATGGTCTCGCCCCGCAAGAAGCCGCAGCAACCATGCGCACGATTTCCGCCAACGCCAACAGCGCGATGGGCCGTGCGCTCCTGTCGCCGCAGGATTGTCCGCCGGATCACGTATCGTTGATTGTCGGCGTGCAAGGCGCGGCGGCATTTCAACGACCTGCCATCTCAGGGGAACGTCGCGACGCAACTTTCGGCATGGGTCGGCTGGAGGCCAACGTCCGTTGTGAGCATGACGTATCCGATCCCGGCCGAGCAGAGGGGCTGCCATGTCATTCGTTCTGCCCTTGTTCATGGGCGCAGTCCTGGGGTTCGCCGCGCACAGGGCCGGGCTGTGCACGGTCAAGGCTGTGGCCGAGTTGCTGACGACCGGGCGGGCGCACTTGCTGTGGTCTTTCGCCAAGAGCGCGCTCTGGGTGCTTGCCGCGACCGCCTTCGCGGGGGTACTGTCGAATCCCGCGGGATTCAGCCATTGGCCGTTGACCGTGGCCTCGGTTGCCGGGGGAGCCTTCTTCGGGCTTGGCGCGGGACTGAACGGCGGTTGCGCGTTTTCGACGATGTCGCGGCTGGCGGACGGCAACCTCAATATCCTCGCGACAGTGGCCGGATGGGCGGTGGGGATCGCGATCGGGCTGCGGCTCTGGGCACTCCGGGCCGCGCCGCCGGTTTCGATGACCGCCGGACCGGGGCTC
>JBGSWJ010000072.1:0-10379 GCA_041752495.1 Rhodobacterales bacterium | reverse complement strand
GGCGGCCCCTTTCGGCAGGGTCAGCCCATCCAGGCGCGCCGCCGTCGCGTCAGCCTTCAGTTTCGGCAGGGCCATTACGCAACCTCGGCCAGAATGTCGGCATAGCCGTTGTTCTCGACTTCGAGCGCGAGTTCGGGGCCGCCGGTCTTGATGATCCGGCCATCGGCCATGATGTGGACCACGTCGGGGGCAATGTGGTCGAGCAGGCGCTGATAGTGGGTGATGACAAGGAAGGACCGGCCCGCCGAGCGTAGCGCGTTGACGCCTTCGGCCACCAGTTTCATCGCGTCGACGTCAAGGCCCGAATCCGTTTCGTCAAGGATGCACATCCGGGGTTCGAGCATCGCCATCTGAAGGATCTCGTTCCGCTTCTTTTCGCCACCAGAAAAGCCGACGTTCACCGGTCGCTTGAGCATTTCAGCGTCGATCTTGAGCGTCTTGGCCTTTTCGCGGACGAGCTTCAGGAAGGCCGCGGCAGAGAGTTCCTCTTCCCCGCGCGACTTGCGCTGCGCGTTCAGCGCGGTGCGCAGGAAAGTCATGTTGCCGACGCCCGGAATCTCCACCGGATACTGGAAAGCAAGGAAAAGACCGGCCGCAGCGCGTTCTTCGGGTTCCATCCCAAGAAGGTCTGCCCCGTTCAGTTTGGCGGTGCCGCCGGTGACTTCATATCCCTCGCGGCCCGCGAGGACGTAGGACAAGGTGGATTTGCCCGACCCGTTTGGCCCCATGATGGCATGGACCTCGCCCGCCCCGATGGACAGCGACAGGCCCTTGAGGATCTGCTTGTCCTCGGCTTCAAGTTTGACCTGCAGGCCCTTGATCTCAAGCATCTTGTTCTCCTGACACCGCGACGCGGCGAAACCTTGGCGGGGCGATCAGCCCACGGACCCTTCCAGCGAAATCGCGACGAGTTGCTGCGCTTCCATAGCGAATTCCATCGGCAGCGCCTGCAGCACCTCGCGGCAGAAACCGTTCACAACAAGGGCGACGGCCTCTTCTTCGTCCATGCCGCGCGAACGGCAATAGAACAGTTGATCGTCATCCACCTTGGACGTCGTCGCCTCGTGTTCGACGCGGGACGAGTTGTTGCGGACTTCGATATAGGGCACGGTATGTGCCCCGCATTTGTCACCGATCAGCAGGCTGTCGCATTGGGTGTAGTTGCGGCTGTCCTTGGCCTTGGGGTGCATCGAGACGAGGCCGCGATAGGTGTTCTGGGCGTGGCCCGCCGAAATACCCTTGGACACGATCCGGCTTTTGGTGCGCTTGCCAAGGTGGACCATCTTGGTCCCCGTATCGGCCTGCTGGAAATTGTTGGCGATGGCGATCGAGTAGAATTCGCCCTGTGAATCGTCACCCCGCAGGATGCAGGACGGGTATTTCCAGGTGATTGCGGAACCCGTTTCGACCTGCGTCCACATCACCTTGGACCGGTCGCCCCGGCAGTCGGCGCGTTTGGTCACAAAGTTGTAAATGCCTCCCCTGCCCTGTTCGTCGCCGGGATACCAGTTCTGGACGGTCGAATACTTCACCTCGGCGTCTTCCTCGGCGATGATTTCCACCACGGCGGCGTGGAGTTGCGAGGTGTCACGCTTGGGCGCCGTGCAGCCTTCGAGGTAGCTGACATAAGAGCCCTTGTCCGCGATGATGAGCGTGCGTTCGAACTGGCCTGTGTTTTCGGCGTTAATGCGGAAATAAGTGGACAGTTCCATCGGACAGCGCACGCCGGGCGGGACATAGACAAAGGAGCCGTCCGAGAAGACGGCGGTGTTCAGCGTCGCGAAGAAATTGTCGGACGGCGGGACGACGGAACCCAGATATTTGCGGACGAGTTCAGGGTGTTCGCGGATCGCTTCGGAGATCGAGCAGAAGATGACCCCGGCCTTCTTCAACTCGGCCTGAAACGTTGTGCCGACCGAGACGGAATCGAATACGGCATCGACAGCGACCCGGCGTTCGGGTGCGTCTTCGGCCACCTCGACGCCGGCCAGAAGCATCTGTTCCTTCAGCGGTATGCCGAGTTTCTTGTAGGTTTCCAGAAGCTTCGGATCGACATCATCGAGCGACTTAGGCTTTTCCGCCATGCTTTTCGGGCGGGCGTAGTAGTACTGTGACTGATAGTCGATGGTCGGATAGTTCACCATCGCCCAGGTCGGCTCTTCCATCTTTTCCCAGCGGGCAAACGCCTCAAGCCGCCAGTCGGTCATCCACTGGGGTTCTTCGTTCTTGGCCGAAATCAGGCGGACGATATCGGAGTTCACGCCGATGGGGGCGTAGTCCATCTCGATTTCGGTGTTCCAACCGTACTTGTATTTGCCAGAAAGCTTGGCCACGGCCGCAACAGTGGCTTCATCGACGCCCTCGCGGACCTCAGTCACATCCAAAGCAGCCATGGTTCACCCCTTCTTCACGCCGCACGCTGGCGCTGTTTCGTTCGTTTCGCGGTCCAGACATCTGCAAAGCGCAGCACCTGTTCCCGCGTCGTTTCCGGGCCAAGCGACACGCGGACAGCGCTTGCCGCGTCGGCGTCGTCAAAGCCCATGGCCCGGAGGACCTTGCTGGCGCGGACCTTGCCGCTGGAACAGGCGGATCCTGCCGAAATGGCAAATCCCGCAAGATCCATCGTCATCACCTGCATCTCGCCCTTCCAGCCCGGTGTGAGCAGGCAGGACGTGTTGGGCAGGCGGGACGCGCCTTTCCCGACAAAAATAGTTTCAGGGCTCTCGGCCTCAATGGCCTCTTCTAGAATATTTCTAAGTTGGGCAACCCCGTCCCAGACACCGGACGCAAGATCATGTTCCGCAGCCTCGATGGCGGCGGCAAAGCCTGCGATGCCGATGATGTTTTCGGTCCCCGCACGGCGGCCCATTTCCTGCCCGCCGCCGGTGATGCGGGCGGCAAGATCGGTGCCCTGTTTCAGGATGAGCGCCCCCACCCCTTTCGGCCCGCCGAGTTTGTGGGCGGAGAGGAAGGCCATGGTGATGCCCGACCAGTCAAAGGCGAAGGGGAGACGGCCTGCGCCTTGGGTGATGTCGCTGACGGCAAGGCCCTGCGGCAGGGTCTGGACGATGCCGGTTTCGGAATTGGCAAGCTGGAGAGTAGTGCGGGCGGGGTCAGTAACGGTGACACGGCCCTTGGCGTCAACCGGCAAGGACGCGCTGACCCAGCCCAGCACGGCCTCGTGTTCGACAGGGGCGGCGAGGAGGTCGCGTCCGGCATGGGCCAGAGCTGCCGCTTCGGTCGCGCCGGAGGTGAAGACGATGTCGGCCCCGGTCGCGCCTAGGGCGGCGGCGATTTTGGCACGGGAAGATTCGATCAGCGCCTTGGCCGCACGCCCTTCGGCATGGACAGATGAGGGGTTGCCCGCAATGTCCATGGCAGCCGCCATCGCAGCGCGCGCCTCAGGCCGTAGTGGTGCCGTGGCGTTGTGGTCAAGATAGATGCGGTCCATCAGGACCGACCTGTTTGGCAACGGGCTGTCCTGCCCGTCCTGTCAGCCATCAGCGTGATGCATGGCATCATTCGTCCACCACCTCGAACAGTGAAGGGACGGCGGGACAGGGGGCGAGCTGGTTCTGGACAACGTCAGACAGGCGGGTCTGGTGCAGGAAGACGTAGACCTGCGCAGACAGCCCCTCCCACAAACGGTTCGTCAGTGATTGCGCCTTGGAGCCCGAAGCCCCGCCATGGGCCCCTGCCCCCTTGTGCATGGCGCTGACTGTTTCGTCTACGGCGCCCAGAATGTCGGCAACACGGATTTCGGACGCAGGCCGGCCAAGCCGATAGCCGCCACCGGGACCGCGCACGGAATCCACCAGTTCAGCGCGGCGCAGTTTGACGAAAAGCTGTTCGAGATAGGGGAGCGAGATATCCTGCCGCTTGGAAATCTCGCCCAGATTGACGAGCGTGCCGGGCGGCTGAAGGGCCAGATCGGCCAGAGCCACCATTGCATATCGTCCTTTGGTCGACAGCTTCATGTTCTCTCCGGGCAGCGCGGGCGGGGTCGGGCAGGTCGCGCCCGTTCTTCCATTGACGTTGAGGCCCCGGCTGATTAACTCCGTCGAAGCCACTCCGCCCCATCGGGACCGGAGATTAGAATTGTTCTAAGGTCTCCGAGCGTTTTCGTCAAGAAAGCATCTCGGACCCGCAACTGCAAGGGACGCGCATGCCCGAAGTCATCTTCCCCGGCCCCGAAGGCCGGCTTGAAGGCCGCTACCACCCGCAAAAGGACCGTGACGCCCCTATCGCCATCGTGTTGCATCCGCATCCGCAATTTGGCGGCACGATGAACAATCGCGTGGTCTACAATCTGCACTATGCGTTTTATGAGCTGGGGTTCACCGTCCTGCGGTTCAACTTCCGTGGCGTCGGGCGCTCTCAGGGCGAATACGATCAGGGGATCGGTGAATTGTCCGATGCCGCGTCGGCGCTGGATTACCTGCAGTCAATGAACACCAATTCCAAGCATTGCTGGGTCGCGGGCTTTTCCTTTGGGGCCTGGATCGGGATGCAGCTTCTTATGCGACGGCCCGAGATTACCGGGTTCATCTCGGTCTCTCCTCCGGCGAATATGTACGATTTTTCCTTTCTGGCCCCCTGCCCGTCTTCGGGTCTGGTCATCAACGGATCGGCCGACCGCGTGGCACCGCCCGCCGATACGGTGAGCCTTGTGAACAAGCTGCACGAGCAGAAGGGCATCAAGATCACACATGACGTGGTCGAAGGGGCCGGCCATTTCTTTGAAGACCCGCATATGGACCGCATGATCGGCAGTGTGAAGGATTACGTCCGCCGCCGCCTTACCGAGTCGAGCCGCTGAGCCATGAGCACGATCACCGAAGAGATTGCCGACAAACTGGCGTTGGCCACCATCGAAGCCGCTGAAATCCTTGGCGATGAGAACCTTGTCGCCGAAGTCTCCAAAGTGATCGGGGCATCTTCGACCACAACGCAAGAGGCGTTCATGACCGCCTACCGTGTTCGTGTTTCCCAGAAGCGGGCCGAGAAATATCTCGCGGCGCGGCTGGCCAAGGGACCGGCGGACCCGTCGAAAGGCCGTATCGAATTGGGCAGCCGGCAGATCCTGAACACCCCCGAAGAAGGGGCGGGCGGGCATTGATTGCCCCGCCCCGTCTTGACGCCCAGCTTGCCTTTCTGAACGAGGCGGACAGGCTCAAACAGGTGCTGCGGGCCACGACAATCTGCGACGGATCGCGGCGCGAAAACTCGGGCGAACACAGCTGGCATCTGGCGCTTTACGCGATGGTTCTGGCTGATCAGGCTGGGCCGGGGGTGAATATCGACCGTGTGGTCCGGATGCTGATCCTGCATGATTTGGTCGAAATCGACACCGGCGACGTGCCCATCCACTCCCAAGGAGGTCAGGCGCACGGGTCTGCCGAAACGCAGATAGCCGAGGCGCAGGCGGCCGATCGAATCTTCGGTCTGCTGCCGCCCGATATCGGGGTCACACTGCGCGCGCTGTGGGAAGAGTTCGAGGCGGCCGAGACGCCGGATGCTGTCTTTGCCAAATCGCTCGACCGGGTGCAGCCCGTGATGGCGAACCTGTCGTCGGGCGGGGGAACGTGGAACGAATACGACGTCACGCCCGAACAGCTTGAATCCCGCGTGGGGGTCAAAGTGGCGCGCGGTGCCCCTGCCCTGTGGGCGGCATTGCAGGGCCGGATTGCCGACTGGTTCAGCACGCGCAGCTGACGGGCCCAGTTTTTCGTATACAACAGTATACAAGGGACTTTCCTGATAGTCCGTTTTGCGCTATGCCGCGCACAATCCCGAATCCCTGAACAAGAGGCCCGCATGACCAAGATCAAGGTAGCTAACCCCGTCGTGGAACTCGACGGTGACGAGATGACCCGGATCATCTGGGACTTTATCAAGAAGAAGTTGATTCTTCCTTACCTCGACGTTGACCTCAAATATTACGATCTGGGAATTGAGGAACGCGACCGCACCAACGATCAGATCACCATCGACGCGGCCGAGGCGATCAAGGAATTCGGTGTCGGCGTGAAATGCGCGACGATCACGCCGGATGAACAACGGGTCGAGGAATTCGGCCTGAAACAGATGTGGAAATCGCCCAACGGGACGATCCGCAATATTCTGGGCGGTGTTATTTTTCGCCAGCCGATCATCTGCAAGAACGTCCCGCGCCTTGTGCCAGGCTGGACCAAGCCCATCGTGGTCGGCCGCCATGCATTCGGCGATCAGTACCGCGCCACCGATTTCCGCTTTCCGGGCAAGGGCAAGCTCACGATGAAATTTGTGGGCGAGGATGGCACGACCATCGAACGCGATGTCTATTCCGCACCGTCCTCCGGCGTGTTCATGGGCATGTACAACCTTGACGATTCGATCACCGATTTCGCCCGCGCCTCGCTCAACTACGGGCTGAATCTGGGCTGGCCGGTCTATCTGTCGACCAAGAACACGATCCTCAAGGCCTATGACGGGCGGTTCAAGGACATCTTCCAAAAGGTGTACGAGGAAGAGTTCGAGGAAGCCTTCAAGAAGGCCGGGATCACCTATGAACACCGCCTGATCGACGACATGGTGGCTTCTGCGCTGAAGTGGTCGGGCGGCTATGTCTGGGCCTGCAAGAACTATGACGGCGACGTGCAGTCCGACACCGTGGCGCAGGGCTTTGGCTCGCTCGGCCTGATGACCTCGGTCCTGATGACGCCCGATGGAAAGGTTGTCGAGGCCGAAGCAGCGCACGGCACTGTCACCCGCCACTACCGTCAGCATCAAAAAGGACAGCAGACCTCGACCAACTCGGTGGCGTCGATCTACGCTTGGACGGGCGGGCTTAAGCACCGGGCCAAGCTCGACAACAATGCGCAACTGATGCGCTTTGCCGAGACGCTGGAAAAGGTCACGGTCGATGCGGTCGAAGATGGCTGGATGACCAAAGACCTCGCCCTGCTTGTCGGCCCTGATCAGAAGTGGCTGACGACCATCGGCTATCTTGAAAAGGTTGACGAATATCTGAACAAGGCATTGGCAGGCTGAGCCTCTTTCTTCCCCTGTTCTTCTGGTTCCAAGTATCCTGCGGGGGTCCGGGGGCGCATAGCCCCCGGTCCGCCGTCTCAGCGCGTGGTCTCCGGTCATGTTACAGCCTCAGCACACGCTGATCGAAGACGCTCAGGGCATTGCCTTTGGCGCTACGATGGCAGCTTTTGGCATCGTGATCCTGACGCATCTCGGCCTTGTCACCGGACAGACGGCGGGGCTTGCCGTGCTCTTGTCCTATATGACCGGCTTTGGGTTCGGACCGATCTTTTTCCTGTTGAACGTGCCGTTCTACGTTCTGGGTTACAGGCGGCGGGGACTGGCGTTCACGGTCAAGACCTTTGTTTCCGTGGCAATATTATCTATGCTGTCGATGCTGATGCCGGGCTGGGTCACCTTTGACAGCCTCAACCCGTGGTTCGGGGCGGTCCTTTTCGGCTTCGTCTCGGGCGCGGCGCTTCTGGCGATCTTCCGTCACGGGGCAAGTCTTGGCGGGATCGGGATACTGGCACTGATCCTGCAGGACAGGACCGGGTTCCGGGCCGGACAGACGCAACTTATCTTTGACCTTTGCCTTTTTGCAGTGGCGCTGTTCGTGCTGGACCTGCGAACAGTTGCCATCAGTTTCCTCGGCGCGGTCGTCGTCAATCTGGTGATCGCCATCAACCACCGGCGTGACTGGTACATTGCAACGTAACGACCGTCACACGCCCGTGGCCCTTTCCCCCTAGCTTTCGCTGCAATTGCACGGTATGGCCCGCGCAATCCCGGACAAGAGAGCATCATGGACATTCGCAATATCGCGATCATCGCACACGTTGACCACGGCAAGACGACGCTTGTGGACGAACTTCTGAAACAGTCGGGCACCTACCGCGAAAATCAGGCCACGACCGAACGGGCGATGGATTCCAACGATATCGAACGGGAACGCGGGATCACGATCCTTGCCAAGTGCACAAGCGTTGAACATGCCGGCTTCCGGATCAACATCGTTGACACCCCGGGCCACGCAGATTTCGGCGGCGAGGTGGAGCGCATCCTGTCGATGGTGGACGGGGTCGTGTTGCTGGTCGATGCGGCCGAAGGGCCGATGCCCCAGACCAAATTCGTGACCTCCAAGGCGTTGGCGCTGGGTCTGCGTCCCATCGTCGTGCTGAACAAGGTGGACCGCCCCGATGGCGATCCCGACAAGGCGCTGGATGATTGCTTTGACCTTTTCGCCAACCTTGGTGCCACGGATGAACAGCTTGATTTCCCGCATCTTTATGCCTCGGGCCGCAATGGCTGGTGCGACACCACGCTGGACGGGCCGCGCAAGGATCTGAATGCGCTGTTCGATCTGATCATCGCCCATGTCCCGCCGCCGCGTCAGCGCGAGGCGCTGGATCAGCCTTTCCGGATGCTGGCCACCACGCTGTCTGCCGATCCGTTCATCGGGCGCATCCTGACGGGCCGCGTCGAAAGCGGGCGGGTCAAGGCGGGCGACACAGTCAAGGCCCTGTCGCGCAATGGCGAAAAGCTGGAACAGTTCCGGGTGAGCAAGGTTCTGGCCTTCCGTGGCCTGTCGCAGCAGGCCATCGACGTAGCCGAGGCGGGCGACATCGTCACCCTTGCCGGGATGACCAAGGCGACCGTCGCCGACACGATCTGTGACCTGTCGATGGACATTCCCCTGCCCGCGCAACCGATTGATCCGCCGACCATTACCGTGACATTCGGCATCAACGACTCGCCGCTGGCGGGCCGGGATGGCAAGAAGGTGCAAAGCCGCGTCATCCGCGAACGCCTGATGAAAGAGGCCGAGTTGAACGTCGCGATCAAGGTCGCTGATACGCCAGGCGGCGATGCGTTCGAGGTGTCGGGCCGGGGCGAATTGCAGATGGGTGTTCTGATCGAGAACATGCGCCGGGAAGGGTTCGAACTGTCGATCTCGCGCCCCCGGGTGATTTTCCGGGAAGAGGACGGTGTCCGACTTGAGCCCATCGAAGAAGTCACGATCGACGTGGATGACGAATACACGGGCGCGGTCGTTGAAAAGCTGACGGGCCCGCGCAAGGGTGATCTGGTCGAAATGAAGCCCGCCGGGGCCGGCAAGACGCGGATCATTGCGCATGTGCCGTCGCGGGGGCTGATCGGGTATCAGGGCGAATTCCTTACCGATACAAGGGGTTCGGGCGTTCTGAACCGGATTTTCCATGCCTGGGCGCCGCACAAGGGGCCGATTCAGGGACGGCGTCAGGGTGTGCTGATCTCGATGGAAGCAGGCACCGCTGTGGCCTATGCGCTGTGGAATCTGGAAGAGCGGGGCAAGATGTTCGTCGTGCCGCAGGACCCGGTCTATGAGGGGATGATCATCGGTGAGCACAGCCGGGACAATGACCTTGAGGTCAACCCGCTGAAGGGCAAGAAGCTGACCAACGTGCGGGCCTCTGGCACGGACGAAGCTGTACGGCTGACGCCGCCGGTGCTGATGAGCCTTGAGCAGGCCATTGCCTATATCGACGATGACGAACTGGTCGAGGTCACGCCGAGCGCGTTCCGGCTGCGCAAGCGGTTCCTTGATGCCAACGAGCGCAAGCGCCAGTCGCGCGCGGCGTCCTGATCCCGGCCTGCCACCCGTTAACCATTTGGTGACGGGTGGCGGTTTGTGGGGGGCGACTCTCGCGTTCGGAACTATGACACTGATTTCAAAGCGGAAAACGCTTCGGTAAACTGTCGGTAATGCGTCGGTATCACGTCGGTATTACGTCGGTATTTTTTTCGCGGTGGCGTCACGCTTCGTTAACCGGCGACGGCGATGAGAGTCGCAGGTGCGGGTTGATGCGCCGTTAACTGGGCGTGCGGGGTGGTGGGTTTCACCCACCCTACGCCAATCGTCACATGTAGGGTGGGTGCAACCCACCTTTGGCAGGGCCTTAGGCTGGGGCAACTTCCTCAACGATCACAAGGCTGCGCTCGGCAGAGGGCAGACCGTAGCGCAGCGCCTCTTGATAGGCGGCTGAATGGTAGCAGTCATGCGCGGCCTGAAGGCTGGGGAAGCGGGCCACGACGTTGCGGGGGAAGTCCGCGCCTTCCAGTTGCTCATAAGCTCCGCCGCGGGCGAGGAACACGCCGCCATAGGCCGCGAGGGCCGGGCCTGCGCGTTTGGCATATTCGCCATAACCTTCGGGGTCGATTATGCGGACGTGGGCGATCCAGAGGGCGGTCATTTGGCTGCCCCGATCACAGCTTCGGCGGCCTTGAAGGCGGCGTCTGAATTGGCGGCAGAGGTGCCGCCGCCTTGGGCCATGTCAGGCCGTCCGCCGCCACCCTTGCCGCCAAGTTCGGCGACGGCAGCGCGGAGC
>JBGSWJ010000071.1:0-14737 GCA_041752495.1 Rhodobacterales bacterium | reverse complement strand
ATGAGGGTGATGTCCGGCTGGGCGGTGCGGTGCCCGACCTGTCGCGGCCGCAATCGGCATTGCAGGCGGGGATCGGCCTTGTCGCGCGCGACCGGACCGAGGAATCGGTCGCCCCGAGCCTGACGATCCGCGAGAATACGTTCCTGAACCCGGGGGCGGTGGGGCGCAAAGTTCTGTCGTTCATGTCCCCCCGAACCGAGGCGACTGAGGCCGCGGAGCTTGGCCGTGCTGTCGCGCTTTCGCCGAATGACCCGTCGCTGGCCATCGAGGCGCTGTCGGGCGGCAACCAGCAGAAGGTGGTGATCGCGCGCTGGCTTGCGACGAGGCGGCGGTTGCTGATCTGCGAAGACCCGACAGCGGGCGTCGATGTGGGCGCGAAGGCCGAGATCTATGCTTTGCTGAACAAGGCTCTGGAAGAAGGTGTCGGCGTCATCGTCGTGTCGACCGATTTCGAGGAGGTGGCGACGATCTGCCACCGGACTCTGGTGTTTTCGCAGGGCGAGATCGTCGCCGAGATCGCGGGCGACGCCATCACGACTGACGCGCTGATCCAGGCCGCTTCGGCCGGAAAATATTCGGCAGCCTGAGGAGCACCCATGCCTTCCATCGAATCCAGCGCGCTTGAACCGACCAAGGCAGAACTGAAGGGCCTGACGGCCGGACAGCGGCTGATGCGGTTCCTGCCGACCTATGGGCTGGTGATCCTGATGGTCGTGCTGATCGTGCTGTTCTCGCTTCTGCTGCCGCGCACCTTTCCGACGCTGTTGAACCTGCGGGCGATTGTCAGTGACAAGTCGATCATCGCGCTGCTCTCGCTGGCGGCGATGATCCCGATGGCGGCGGGGCGGATCGACCTGACGGTGGGTTACGGGATCGTGCTGTGGCACATCCTGGCAATATCGCTGCAGACGATGTTTGGCTGGCCGTTCCCGGTGGCGGTGCTGACGGTCGTCCTGCTGGGTGCCCTGACCGGGTTCCTGAACGGGATGCTGGTCGAGGTGGCGCGGATCGACAGTTTCATCGCGACGCTGGGCACGGGGACGGTCCTTTATTCCATCGCGCTGTGGCATACCGGCGGGCGGCAGGTGGTGGGGGAACTGCCCGAGGGGTTCTACAGCCTGTCGAGCACCTTTGTCTTTGGCCTGCCGATCCTGGGCTATTACGTCGTGGCTGTAACGATCGCGCTGTGGGTCATCCTCGAATACACGCCTGTCGGGCGGTACTTGTATGCCATCGGTGCGAACCAGAAGGCCGCGCAGCTGAACGGTATTCCGACACGCAGCTATGTGATCGGGGCGTTCGTCGCCTCGGGCACTTTGGCGGCGGTGACGGGGGTACTGCTTGCCGCGAAGCTGCGGATCGGGCAGGCGAGCGTGGGGCTGGAGTTCCTGCTGCCCGCGCTGGTGGGCGCGTTCCTGGGATCAACCACCATCAAGCCCGGGCGGGTCAATGTCTGGGGCACCATCGTCGGTGTCGCGATCCTCGCGGTCGGCATTTCGGGCATTCAGCAATTCGGCGGCTCTTTCTGGGTCGAGCCGCTTTTCAACGGTGTGACCCTGCTTATTGCCATCGGCATCGCAGGCTACGCCCAACGAAAGAAAGGCGCGCAAAAGCGCTGAGATCCAACACACACAAGGGAGAGAACCAATGAAGAAGATACTGATAGCGGCGCTGTTCGCGACGACCGCGCTGTGTGCAGCGCCGGTGCTGGCGCAGGAATGGGACGGTCCGACAACCGGCCCGGCAGCGGCCGAAGGCAAGACAATTGTTGTCGTTGCAGCGGACCTCAAGAACGGTGGGATCCTGGGCGTGTCGAACGGCATCGAAGAAGCCGCCGCCGCCATCGGCTGGGAAGTTCGGGTTCTGGACGGTGCGGGATCGGTGCAGGGGCGGACCGCTGCCATCGGTCAGGCGCTGGCGCTGCAGCCCGATGGGATCATCATCAACGGCTTTGACGCCGTGGAACAGCAGGCCGCGCTTGAAGGCGTGGTCACGGCTGGCATTCCGATGGTGTCTTGGCATTCCGGCCCGGTCATCGGCTGCGACGCGCCTGGCGGGATCTTTGCCAACGTGTCGACCGATGCGATGACGGTATCCGAAGTTGCGGCACAATGGGCGCTGGCTGACGGCGGCGAAGGCGTGGGGGCCATCATCTTTACTGACTCCACCTATCAGATCGCCATCGACAAGGCCGACCGCATCCGCGAGACGATCGAGGCCGGCGGCGGCACTGTGCTGGAATATGTCGATACGCCCATCGCCGAAACCTCGACCCGGATGGGGCCGCTGACGACGTCGCTGCTGCAGAAGTATGGCGACAGCTGGACGCATGCGCTGGCCATCAACGACCTCTACTTCGACTTCATGGGTCCGGCGCTCGCCTCGGCCGGGATTTCGTCAGAGGATGGGCCGCAGGCCGGGTCGGCAGGTGACGGGTCTGAAGCCGCGTTCCAGCGTATCCGCACCGGCCAGTATCAGACGATCACCGTTGCGGAACCGTTGAACCTGCAGGGCTGGCAGCTCGTGGACGAGCTGAACCGCGCCGTGCAGGGCGAGGCATGCTCGGGCTATGTCACGTCGCCTGCGCTGGTGACGCGTGAGGGGCTGGAGGCGATGGGCGAAAGCAATTCGTTCGACCCGGCGATCCCCTATCGCGAAGCCTATACGGCGATCTGGAACGGCTAAGGCCAATACGGTGGGGGGCCGTGTGCGGCCCCCCTTGCCACCGTCGCGGATGCTGGATGCCCTGAGGGTTGGCATGACGCGAAAGACTTGGTCCGGCATGTCATGGGTCGGCACCCTGGCGGGAAGATTGCCTGGTTTGCACCTGGTTCCGGTCCTGGGGCGCAAGGCGATCATGGCGGCGCTGCAACGCACGGGTGATGGGCGATGACAAGACAGGTGGCGTTGATCGGTGCAGGCGCGATGGGCGGGGCCATCGGAGCGCGGCTGCTGGCGACGGGGACCCGTCTTGCCGTGTTTGACCCGGATGCGGATAAGCGGGCGGCTTTGGTCGCCCTTGGTGCAACGGCGGCGACCAGTGCGGCCAAGGCGGCCCGGGGCGCCGAGGCGGTCATCCTGTCTCTGAACGTGCCAGCCATCGTGAGGGCGGCGGTTTTCGGCCCTGCCGGTGTGGCTGAAGGGGCGGCAAAAGGGACGCTAGTGATCGACATGTCGTCGATTGATCCGACAGCGACAGTAGCTTTGGCGGCGGATGCAGCGTCGCGGGGGCTGCGCTGGGTCGACAGCCCGTTGTCGGGCGGGATTCCCAAGGTCGCGCTGGGGCAACTGACACTGATGCAGGGCGGCGCCGAAGAGGATGTGGCAGAGGCGCAGGCTGTGCTGGCGGGGCTTGCGCAGAACCAGACGCGATTGGGCGGCCCGGGGGCAGGGCAAACGACAAAGCTGATTAATCAGGTCTTGTGCGGGTTGGGGTTCCTTGCAGTGGCTGAGGCAACCGCGCTGGCCGAAGCGGCGGGTGTTGATGTGACGATGATTCCGGGTGCGTTGCAGGGCGGGCGGGCCGACAGTGCGATCCTGCAGGAATACATGCCCCGCTTTGCCGCGCGCGATTATCGCCGCACGGGCCGGATCGACAATATGGTCAAGGATCTGGACGGTGCCTCGGACCTGGCCCGGCGCAGCCATACTGCGATGCCGCTGACCACGCTTGCGGCCGAGATTCACCGGATGCTGACCGCTGCGGGTCTGGGCGGAGAGGATCAGGCCGCGTTGATGGAATTCTTCAAGGGACCGCGAAAGGACCTGTCGTCATGATCACCCGTTTTGCGTTGTTTGACGGTGCGGTCCACCCCGGCCAGACGGAGGCGTTTCGCGCGGCCGTGCTGGCCGAGTTGTTGCCGCTGTGGCGGGCCTTTCCGGGTGCCACCAAGGTGCAGGTCTGTTTTGCCGACGCCCGGGATGCGGGGGCGCCGGAGTACCCGCTGATCCTGGCCATCAGCTATCCTGACGCAGCCGCACTGGACGCGGCCCTGGCAAGCCCGGTCCGCGCGGAAAGCCGGGCGGCGACGGACTCGGTGCTCGGGCGTTTCTTTACGGGCAGGGTGCATCACCATGTCACCACGGCCCATATGGAAGATCTGATCTGAAAAGGCTGGATTCAGGGCGCAGGGTTCACTAGCTCGCGGGGCCATGACACCGATGAAACCCCAGCGCAAAGCCCCGAAGATGGCCGATGTGGCGCGCCTGGCGGGCGTGTCGCCGATGACGGTCAGCCGGGCGTTCAAGGCGGACAGTTCCGTCAGCGGGACAACGCGCGAAGCGATCCTGAAAGCTGCCGAAGAACTAGGCTATGTGTTTGACAGCACAGCGGCCAGCCTGCGGTCGCAGCGCACCGATTTCGTTGCGGTCACGATCCCGTCGATCAACAACGCCAACTTTGCCGATACCGTGCGGGGCCTGTCGGACGGGCTTAAGGAAAGGGGGCTTCAGATCCTGCTGGGCTATACCGACTATGACATGGCCGAGGAGGAGCGGCTGATCGAACAGCTTTTGCGCCGCCGCCCTGAAGCTATTGTCGTGACCGGGGGGCGCCACAGCGCGCGGGCGCGGCGCCTGCTTGAGAATGCGCGGATTCCGGTGGTCGAGACCTGGGATCTGCCCGAAGCTCCGATCGGTCATGTGGTGGGGTTTTCAAACGCGGCGGCGGTGCGGGGGATGGTTGACCATTTCGTCGCGCGCGGATTGCGAAAGATTGCCTTTATCGGCGGCGACACCAGCCGTGACACGCGGGGCGCCGACCGGCGCGCCGGGTTCATCGGCGCAATGCAGGCGCATGGGCTGGATGCGACCCGCCTTGTTGCCGCAGGGGTGCCGCCGATTTCGATGCGCGAAGGCGCGGATGCGATGGGGCGGTTGCTTGAAACCTTGCCCGACACCGAGGCCGTAATCTGTGTGTCGGACCTTTCGGCCTTTGGGGCTTTGACGGAATGCCAGAGGCGCGGCGTGGATGTGCCGGGGCGTATCTGCATCGCGGGCTTTGGTGACTATGAGATTGCCGAGGTCGCTGTGCCGTCGATGACCACGATCAACCCGTTCCCGCGTGAAATCGGCCTGCGGGCGGCGGCGCTGATCCTGAACGTCCTGGACGGCAATGTGGCGCGGCCCGCCGTAATCCGGATCACACCGGAATTGCTGATACGCCAGTCGACGCTTTGACCGGGCTTTGGACAACCGGCCCTAAAGGATGTTGGCCGCCTTGATATCCTGTGCGGCGAAATCGATCAGTGCGCGGATCTTGCGCGGCAGCACGCGACCTTCAAGAAACACGGCGCTGAGGGGGCTGGCCTCGCAGGGATGCTCGGGCAGGACCGGGACCACAAGACCGGCGGCAAGCGCCTCGCCAAATGCAAAGCGCGGCGCGAAGGCAAGGCCATGGCCTTTGACAGCCAGTTCGATGGCAGCGCGGGCCGAGTTCACATTGAACCGGCCCTGCACATTGACCGGGGTTTGCCCGGTGCCTGTGTCAAAGGTCCACCGGCGAGGGTTGCGGCGGTTGGTGTCGATGATGCAGTCATGCACGGCCAGATCGCCCAGATCCCGTGGATGCCCGCGCCGGAGCAGGTAGTCGGGGCTTGCGACCAGCATTGACCGGAAACTTCCCAGCTTTTGCGCCTTGAGCGATTGCGTTTCGGTCCGGCCCAGCCGGAAAGCAAGGTCGATCCCTTCTGCGGCGAGATCGACATGCCTGTCGGTCAGCTGCAGATCAAAGGAAAGCGCGGGATTGGCGCGGCCAAAGCGTTCCAGCATGCCCGCGACCCAGATTTCGCCGAACGTCACCGAGGCCGAGATTCGGATCATTCCGGCAAAGCCGCGCGAGCCTTCCGAAACCTCGCCGATCAGTGCGTCGAGTTCATCCAGCAGGGCCGGGGCGCGGGCCAGAAGTTCCTCGCCCGCAGGGGTAAGGCCGACCTTGCGGGTGGTGCGCTGAAACAGGCGAACGCCAAGGCGCGATTCAAGTTCGGCTACGTATTTCGACGTCAGGCGGTTTGACACGCCCATCAGGCCGGCCCCTGCCGTGAAGGACCCGGTCTGTGCCGTGGCCACGAAGGCCCTGAGTTCGTCGATCAGGTCCATCGGAAATTCAGAACAAAATGTTGATAGTCATTCCATAAAGTCTCCATTTCATGCTGTTGCGTCAAGGTTTACTTCCGCAGCAACGATATGCGCCGCAGCAAGGCGGCATACAAAGGAATCTCTGCCATGTTGTCCAATTCTGACTATGCTGCCCTTATCCTCCGCGTTTCCAGCGGGGTACTTTTCGTCGCCCACGGGCTGATGAAAGTCTTCGTCTTCACCATTCCCGGCACGGTTGGTTACTTTGAAAGCCTCGGCCTGCCCGGCGTTCTGGCCTATCTGACCATTGCCGCCGAGATTGCCGGTGGTCTGGCGCTGATCCTTGGCGTCGCGACCCGCACTGTATCGCTGGCGCTGATCCCGGTGCTTCTGGGCGCGACCTGGGTGCATTCCGGTAATGGCTGGGTCTTTTCGTTGGAAGGCGGCGGTTGGGAATTCCCGTTGTTCTGGGCCGTGGTTCAGGTTGCCATCGCGCTTCTGGGCAGCGGCGCCTATGCGCTGAAACCTTCCGCCGAGGGCACGGCGCTGGTCGCGTAGGCTTACCGGGAAGCCTTCCGACGCGCGGCCCTCTTTTGACAGGAGATGACACGATGAGTGCGATTACCAATTTGCAGGCCCTGCGCGACCGGCTGGAGCCTTCGGCACGGATGCCGGTGGTGTTTCTTGGTCATGGCAGCCCGATGAACGCGCTTGAGGATACAGAATACAGCCGCGCTTGGACTGCGCTTGGCCAGAACCTGCCGGAACCTGCGGCGATCCTTGTCGTGTCGGCCCATTGGACGACCAGAGGCACGACGCTGGTCGATGTCTCGGCCTTGCCGAAGACGATCCATGATTTTTACGGCTTTCCTGACGCGCTTTATGCGATGGACTATCCGGCCCCGGGCAACCCGGACCTGGCCCGCGAAGTGGTCAGCCTGCTGGCCAGCCACCACGCGGCCGAGGATGACAGCTGGGGTCTTGATCACGGGGCATGGACGGTGCTGCGGTTCCTGTATCCGCAGGCCAAGGTGCCGGTCTTTCAGATCTCGATAGACATGGGCCGGGGACTCGATCATCAGCTTGAGGTGGGGCGCACGCTGGCGCAGCTGCGCGACCGGGGGGTGCTGATCCTGGGATCGGGCAACGTGGTTCACAATCTGCGCGTCATGCGCTTTGCTGGTGCGCCGCATGACTTTGCGCTGGAGTTCGACAGGCTTTTCGCTGACCGACTGGAAGCGCGGGATCTGAAGCCGCTGGCCGACCGAGAGGGGCTTGGGTCGCTTCTTCGCATGGCGCATCCAACGGTCGACCACTACATGCCCGCGCTGACCATCGCCGGGGCGTCGGACGCCCGGGACCAGCTTACCTTCATGACGGATGCGATCGACCTTGGGTTTGTGTCGATGCGGTCCTTCGTGTTTCATCAGGGGGCCTGAGATGCTTGTCGATGGCAAGTGGGCCGAGGACTGGCAACCGGTGCAGAAGGCCGACGAAAAGGGCCGCTTTGTGCGCCAGACGTCGAGCTTTCGTAACTGGATCACGGCGGACGGCGCTGCCGGTGCGACCGGTGGAGAGGGCTTCAGGGCTGAGGCTGGGCGTTATCGGCTGTATGTCGCGTTGATCTGTCCCTGGGCGTCGCGCACGCTGATGGCGCGCAGCCTGAAGGGGCTGGAGGGGTTGATCCCGGTCACGGTGGTCAACCCTGTCCTGACCGCGCAGGGTTGGCAGTTCGGCGGCTATCCGGGGGCCGATGCCGACCCGCTTTTCGCTGCCACCTACATGCACGAGGTCTATACCCGCGCCGATGACCACTTCACCGGTCGTGCCACGGTGCCCGTACTTTGGGATATGGCGCGCAATCTCATGGTCTCGAACGAAAGCGCCGACATCCTGCGGATGTTTGACACCGCATTCGAGCATCTGGCCCCGTCGGACCTGAGGCTTTACCCCGCCGATCTGGCTGCAGATATCGACGCGCTGAATGCGCGGATTTATGACAACCTGAACAATGGCGTCTACAAGGCCGGTTTCGCCACCACCCAAGCCGCCTATGACGAGGCCGTTGCCGGTGTGTTTGCGATGCTGGACGAGTTGGAGGCCCGCCTGACCGGCGATTACCTTTTTGGCAGCCGGCTGACTGAAACCGATATCCGCACTTTCGTCACGCTGATCCGGTTTGACGCGGCTTACCACGGTCTTTTCAAGACGAATATTCGTCAGATCGCCGACTACCCGCGCCTGCAGGCCTATATGGAGCGGGTTCTGCGCCTGCCGGGTGTGCGGGCGACTGTGAACCTCGATCACATCAAGGCCGGGTACTATTCGATCAAGGCGCTTAACCCGAAAGGGATCGTCCCTGCCGGGCCGGATCATGTTACGGTCCTGTTCCGGGCGACCTGATCACCGGGGTTTTCGTTGATAGCGCCGTGAAATGATGCCTCTTGGGGGTCGAACAGCGGCCACGCCGTTCAGTGCCCTCCGTCCGGCCAGAGCCCGAACTCTGCGGCAATCTCAGCGGTATTCGCCCCGACCTGCGGGGCCGCGCGCGTACAGCTTGGCCGTTTGCCGTCGATCTGCAAGGGTGCCCGGGTCGTCCTGATCGGAAGAGTACCGGCTCGCAAGACCGTTTGAAGCATGTCGATGTTGCGGAAGCCTTCAGAGGCAAGCAGTTCGGGCCAATCAAGGACCTTGGCGCACCAGATATCCGCCGGTTCAAGCCGCGAGAGCCAGTGATCGACCGTACCTTGCCTGATCCGGGATGCAATCAGCGCCTTGATCCTGTCGCGGTCTGTAAACCAGCCTGCCGGATCGGGCCAATCAAGAAGCCCGGGCAGATCAAGCAATTCAGCAAGAACGGAAAGTGGCGTCATGGCAATCGTCAGCCAGCCGTCAGCGGCCTGATAGACACCATAAGGCGCGGCAAGATAGGCGTGGGCCCCGTTTTCAGCCGCACGCCTGGGCAGTCGCCCCCCGTCGTTGAGATGTGTCGTCAGCACTTCAAACTGCAAGTCTATCAGGACTTCGAGAAGGCTGGTTTCCACATGGGCACCCTCGCCGGTGATTCCGCGACGGACAAGGGCCGCGAGAATGCCCTGGGCAGCGGTTGCCCCGGCAAGAATGTCTGCGACGGCAAGACCCATGGGCACCGGCCCCTGGGTGGCATCACCTGTCAGCCACATGATCCCGGACCGGGCCTGTGCAAGCAGATCCTGACCGGGTTTGTCTGACCATGGCCCCTTTTGGCCATAGCCGGAGATCGAGGCAACCACGAGGCGGGGATTATTCGTTCGCAGAACGGCGGGGCCGATACCGAGCCGGTCGGCCACGCCGGGCCGAAAGTTCTGGATGACGACGTCGGCCCGCCCGGCAAGTTCCTTGAGCGCGCTGATGTCACTGGTGTTCTTGAGGTCGAGAGCGATGCTTTCCTTGCCCCGGTTGATCGCGTGAAACAGTGTCGAGTCACCGCCGAGGTCGGTGTCGGAAAGGTAAAGCTGGCGCGCAAGGTCGCCGGTGACCGGCCGTTCGATCTTGATCACCCGGGCGCCAAGATCGGCAAGCCGCAGGCTGCAATAGGGGCCGGAGAGAAACTGGCTCATGTCGAGGACAAGAAGGCCGGCAAGAGGAAGCGAGTTGTCCATGGTCTGTATCCCTCGTTGCACTAGTTGACGGCCTTGTCCGACCGGACCCCTGCAAAAGTTGTGTTTTTAGCTTTCATATGTGAAACAGGAAAGATGACATCCTTGCAGGCCAATGCATGACCGAAAGCCTGACCGACCCAGCCCGGGGCCAGAAATACACCGCACCGGCCCTTGAGAAGGGGCTGGATATCATTGAGCTTCTCTCGACAGAGGAAGCGGGCCTGATGCAGACGGATATCGCGCGCCGGCTGTCCCGGTCGGTGAGCGAGATTTTCCGGATGCTGGTCGTGTTGCAGGAACGCGGATACGTGATGCAGGATCCCGTCAGTGACCGTTATGTGCTGACGACCCTGTTGTTTGAAGTCGCGCACCGGACGCCCATGATCAAGCGTCTTACCACGACCGCAGCCCCGGTGATGCAGCGGCTGGCGCGGGATGTGAACCAGTCCTGTCATCTGGCCATGGTTTCGGGCGACAGCGTGATCGTGATCGGGCAGGTCGACAGCCCCGGCAACAATATCATGTCGGTGCGTCTGGGGGCCAAGATTGACCTTTGGCGCGCGTCGTCGGGCCGCGTGATCCTTGCCCATCGGGGTGAGGCCGCACTGTCGGAGGCGTTGGCCAGGGTGCCGCTGCCCGAGGGGAAGACCGAAACCGAAATCCGGGCCGAACTCGGGCAGATCAAGGCGACGGGGCATGAGGTGATGGACAGTTTTGTGGCACGGGGCATCGTCAATATCTCTGCCCCGGTGATGGATCATTCCGGCGAAGCGATTGCGGCTTTGACGATCCCTTATCTGCAGCGCTATGGCGAGGTCATTCCTTTTGATACCTGCCGGAATGCTCTTTTGACGGCGGCCGCGCTGATCGGGCGCAATCTGGGCGGGGGCGCCGCGCAGCTCGGCGGTTGAAGCGCCGAAGTGCGACCGGTGCGGCGGAATCCCGGTAAGGGCTAGTCCGGGCATCAGTCACGGTCGAGTGGTTCAGAGGGACTTGCGGCAGACCGATAACACGCTTCAACCAGTGCCATGGTGTGAAAGGCGTCTTCGATACCACTGAAGAGCAGCTTGTCTTCTCCCGCCGCGACGCGCTGAAGGTTGCGTATCGGGCCCATGAAGCTGTCGATGAACCAGCTGCCGGTAAGTTGAACCTGCTCCCAGTCGCCGCCGTTCGGGCAAAACCAGAGTTCGTCAGGTTCGCCATGGGGGTAGTCAAAACACACGCCAAGTTTGACCATGGCCGCCCCTTTGGTGCCTTCGAGGCGGAACCAGGCGGACTGAAACTTTCGCCCGCCCTGGTGGTTGTGGTTGATTGAGACAAGGCCGCGCAGGGGTGCATCGTAGTCAAGGATGATCGAGGTCCGCGTCTGCGCGAAATCGGGTTGGCGCGGATCTCGGAGGGTGCGGGCAAAGACGCCTTTTGGTGTGCCTGCAAGGGCCCGGACCGCATCAAGATAGTGGATCGAATGAACGGCTATTTCGACCCGCTGCATGGGGATGAGGAACGGAAAGAGGTCCCACGGTGTGAAAATGTTGAGGTGGACCTCGACTTCGAGAAGGCCGCCAAGGCGGCCCTGTTCGATCATCTGCCGGGCCGCCATCATCATCGGCGAAAAGCGAAGCTGAAAGTTGATCGCGGAGGTGAGGCTCTTGCTGCGGCAGAGGTCACGGATCGCGCGCGCATTGGCAAGGTCAGTGCCCATCGGTTTCTGGATAAGCACGGCAGCACCGGCAGGAAGATCGGACAGGACAGTGAGGATCGCCGCGGGCGGGACGGCGACGTCGTAAACGACGCCTGTGCCATGCGATGAAACTGCCTCTGCGACCGAGGTATGGACCATGGAGATGCCCCAGGTTGCGGCCGTCGACGTGGCGCGGGCCTGGTCAAGGTCAGTGACGGCAATGACGTCCAATCCTGCCTTGCGATAGGCGGGCAGGTGGGCATCGCGGACGATGCCCCCGGTGCCGATGACGACGATGGGACGCGGCGAAGACGGGGCGGGCCAGTCTTGAACAATGGACATCACAGGGCCCCCGTCGCAGGTTGCCGCCGTTCCACCAGCAGAATGTGTTCGCAGTAAAGCACTGTCTCTCCCCTCTGGTTCCGGGTTTCGCAGATCTCGGTGACCTGGCCATGGCCGGGGCGTTTGGGGTCATCGCGACGGGTGCCGATCGTCACCGTTGTCCGGATCGTATCGCCGGCAAAAACCGGCTTGGGGAAACGCAGGCGTTCATAGCCATAGGTCATGGCCTTTGGATTGATTTCGGTCGCCGTCAGGCCAATGCCGATCGCGAATGTCATGGTGCCATGCGCGATGCGCTGGCCGAAGGGCTGCCCCCTGCAGAATTCGGCATCCATGTGGTGGGGAAAGAAATCCCCCGAATGTCCGGCATGAAACACGATGTCGGCTTCGGTGATGGTGCGGCCCAGAGTCTGGCGGCTTTCACCGGTGATGTAGTCTTCGAAAAAGCGGATCCGTTCCATGTCGTCCCCCTGACGTCAATTTCACTTACGGAAAAATATTTGACAAGTGAAAACATCCATGAGACCTCTGGCAGTCAGATGAGGCTTGGCGGGGGGACGGAATGGCCGAGATCGGGGTGCATGCACGCGGCGTGCCGGGTGTTCCGGCGGACCATGCCGCCATTCCGGTCTGGAATGCCGAAAACTGGTTCTTCGAGGATTTCACGCCGGGCGACAAAATCCGTTCGATCCGCCGGACGATTTCCGAGGGCGAGTCGATGTTGTTCAACAGCCTCGTGATGGATCATCACCCCTACGTCAGCGACGAACGTTTTGCCGCCGAAGAGGGACTCTTTGGCAAGCGGCTGGTGGCGGGGGCCTTTGTCTTTTCCCTGGGGCTTGGGCTTGCCGCCACCAACTGTCTGAATTCGTTCAGCTATGGCTACGACCGGCTGCGCTTTATCGCGCCGGTCTTCATCGGGGACACGATCTATACGATCCGCGAGAACCTGTCGAAAGAGGTCCATGACCTGAAGCAGGGCAAGGTCCGCGTGTCCTATTCCGTCTACAAGGGCGAGGGCGAGCTTGTGCTGTATGCCGAGCATCTTATGACGGCGCTTTACCGCGATCCGGCCCCTTTCGCCGGCGAGGCGCAGGCCAAACTGGCGGCCAAGGCCGCGAGGAAGGCCAATGTCTGAGATCAACTTGCGCGGCATGACCTGGGACCATTCCCGGGGCTTTGACCCTATGGTGGCGACATCCGCCGCCTATGCCGCCGCGCATCCCGGAGTGACGATCACATGGGAGAAGCGCTCGCTTCAGGCCTTTGCCGACCGGCCCATTGGCGAGATGTCGGAGACCTACGACCTTATGGTGATCGACCACCCGCATGTGGGCGAGGTGGCGCGGACGGGGCAATTGCTCGCGCTGGACGGGCCGGGGCGGGATGCGGAAATGGCTGCGCTGGCGTCGGGGTCAGTCGGGCTATCGCATCCGTCCTATGAATTCGGCGGGCGGCAATGGGCGCTGGCCATCGACACGGCGACGCCCGTCGCCTGCTTTCGCGCGGACCGCATCGGAGCGGCGCCTGCGACCTGGGACGGGGTTCTTGACCTTGCGCGGCAGGGGCAGGTGGGGTTCGCACTGATCCCGATCAATGCACTCATGTGCTTTTTCGGGTTGGCGCGGAACCTTGGCTATGCGGTGGCCGAAGGGGACGATCTGATCGCGCCCGCGCAGGGGGCAGAGGTGCTTGACCTGTTGCGCGAGGTCGTGGCGCTGATGGACCAGCGCTGCCTGACGCTTGACCCGATCGGGATCTATGAATGGATGGGGCGGCAGGCGGTGGGGCCGGCCTATTCGCCCTTCGGGTATGGATACACCAATTATTCCCGTGACGGTTACTGCGCCTATCCGCTGACCTTTGCCGATGCGCCGGGGATCGGGCGGGCCGATCCGTCGGGGACGGTGCTGGGGGGGACGGGCATCGCCGTTTCGGCCCGCTGCCACCATCCAGAGGTGGCGGTTGATTATGCCTTCTGGATCGCCGGGGCGGAGTGTCAGAAGGGTCTTTACTTTCAGTCGGGGGGCCAGCCCGGCCATGCGGCCGCCTGGGAGGATGACGCCTGCAACGCGGCGTCCCGCGACTTCTTTCGCCGGACGAGGGCGACGCTGGAGAGCGCATGGCTGCGCCCGCGCTATGACGGCTATATGGGGCTGCAGGACCGGGCGGGCGACATTGTGCACGCCTGCCTGCGCGGCGGGGTGACGGTCGGCGCGACCGTGGAAGCGCTGAACCGGGCCTACAGGGAGAGTCGGGCATGACCCCTCCCCTGTCGGGCCTGACGGTCATCGAATTCGCGCAATACCTTTCGGGGCCCTTTGCGGGGCTGAAGCTGGCCGACCTTGGCGCAAGGGTGATCAAGGTCGAACGGCCGGGCACGGGCGATCCCTGCCGGGGGCTGTTCATCAGCGATCCGGTGGAGGGGCAGAACACGCTGTTTCACGCGATCAACCGGGGCAAGGAAAGCGTTGCCGCCGACCTGCGCAACCCCGCCGACCGCGAGATGCTGATGACGCTGGTCGCCGGGGCCGATGTGCTGATCCAGAACTTTCGCCCCGGCGTGATCGAACGGCAGGGGTTCGGGTTTGACGATGTGGCGCGGATCAATCCGCGGCTGGTCTATGGGTCGATTTCCGGCTTTGGCGATACCGACTGGCGCGAATTGCCGGGTCAGGACCTGCTGGCCCAATCCCGCTCAGGCCTTGTCTGGCTGACGGGCAGCCGGGACGACCCGCCGATGCCGATGGGCCTGGCCGTGGCCGACATGCTGGCGGGCGAGGCGATGGCGCAGGGGATCCTTGCCGCGCTTGTGGGCCGTGGCATGACGGGCAAGGGGACCTTGGTCGAAACCTCGCTGATCGAGGCGCTGCTTTCGTTCCAGTTTGAGGTGCTGACCGCCCATATGATGGACGGCGGCCGCCTGCCCGACAGGGCGGGCACGGGTGGGGCGCATGCCTATATCGGCGCGCCCTATGGCATCTACCGGACGGCAGAC
>JBGSWJ010000070.1:0-8334 GCA_041752495.1 Rhodobacterales bacterium | reverse complement strand
CCGGTGTCAAGAAGGCCGAGCGAGACGGGCGGGTTTTCCCCGGCGATGAGCCAGAGTTCGAGCGCGCGCCCTTCGCGCGCGGCACCTGCGGCGCGGTCAACCTCGATCACGCCGGTGGCGGCGCTGTAGGTGGCCTGAACGACAAGGCTTTGATCCTGCGCCACGATTTCCGCGCGGTAGTTGGGGCCAAGGGCGGGATCGGTGCCAAGAATGCCCAAGTTGGAGGCCCAGACGACCAGAAGCGCCGCGACTAGCCCGCCGATCAGCGAGGGGATCAGGCCCAGACGGCGGAGCCAGCTTTGCCGCGCTTCGGGGAAGAGGCGCTGTTCAATGGCCAGTTGCACGGATTTCGGCGGGGTGACCGGGGCGATCGGATCGGTCAGGGTGACAAGGTCTTCGGTCCAGACGGCGACCATGGCGCGGAATTCCGGGTCTACGGCCAGCCGCGCCTCGAACGCGCGGGATTCGGGTTCGGTCAGAAGGCCGAGGACGTATTCGGCGGCCAGCGCCATGTCATCGTCGCGGTCGATTGTCATGATGACAGACACTCCCGCAGTTTGAGCAGACTGCGGCGCAGCCAAGTGCGGATCGTGTTCAGCGGCACGGCATAGCGGTGCGCCAGATCGGCATAGGTTTCGCCGTCCAGATAGGCGCGGCGGACGGCGTCAGCGCGGTCGGGTTCCAGCGTGCCCAAACAATGCGCGATGCGGCCGCGTTCGGAGGCGGCGATCAGCTGTGCCTCGGGGCCGGGGGTGAGGTCGGCAAGCTCGGCCAGTTCGTCCATGTCCCCGGTGGCAGAACGGCGGGCGCGGAGGCGGTCGATGGCGTGGTTGCGGGCGACGGTGATCATCCAGGTCATGGGCGACAGCCCGTTGACCTGATAGCGCCCCGCGCTGTGCCACAGCTTCACGAAAACCTCCTGCAATGCATCCTCGGCCTCGGACCGGTTGTCCAAGACACGCAGGCAGATGCCGAAGAGTTTCGCCGATGTCGCGGCGTAAAGCGCCGCAAAGGCCGCCCTGTCGCCCAGGGCCATCCGTGCGATCATCGCTTCAAGCTCGGCTGGGGTGGTCATCGGGCGGGGCCTTTGGACGGTCTGCCCCTAATCTGCGTCTTTGGCCGGGAAAGGCAACCTTTGGCCGCAGACCGAACCAATGTTACAGCCCCTCGCGCCCTTGAACCTGCAAACGAGATAGGCCATTGGTGGCAAGCTGGATATGAGGACACGACATGGCTGACCGGATCAACGACACGACCTCGAAACCGACCGAAGAAATCTCGGTCCGCGATGTGTTCGGGATTGATACGGACATGCGTGTAAAGGCGTTTCCGAACCGGGGCGACCGCGTTCCCGACATCGACCCGACCTACAAGTTCGATCCGGACACGACGCTCGCGATTCTTGCAGGCTTTGCCTACAACCGCCGGGTCATGATCCAGGGCTATCACGGCACGGGGAAATCGACCCATATCGAACAGGTCGCGGCGCGGCTGAACTGGCCCACGGTGCGGGTGAACCTTGACAGCCACATCAGCCGGATCGACCTGATCGGCAAGGACGCGATCAAGCTGCGCGACGGGATGCAGGTGACCGAGTTCCACGAAGGCATCCTGCCGTGGTCGCTGCGCAATCCTGTGGCCATTGTGTTCGACGAATATGACGCGGGCCGGGCTGACGTGATGTTCGTGATCCAGCGCGTGCTGGAACATGACGGCAAGCTGACGCTGATGGATCAGAACGAGATCATCACGCCGAACCCCTATTTCCGCCTGTTCGCCACCGCGAACACGGTCGGTCTGGGGGATACGACGGGTCTTTATCACGGCACGCAGCAGATCAACCAGGCGCAGATGGACCGCTGGTCGCTGGTGGCGACGCTGAACTATCTGAGCCATGATGCCGAGGCGGCGATCGTTCTGGCCAAGAACCCGCATTACAACACCGAAAAGGGCCGCAAGACGGTGGGCCAGATGGTCACGGTCGCCGACCTGACGCGGACGGCGTTCATGAACGGCGATCTGTCGACGGTGATGAGCCCCCGGACGGTGATCAACTGGGCGCAGAATGCCGAGATTTTCCGCAATGTGGGCTATGCGTTCCGCCTGTCGTTCCTGAACAAGTGCGACGAGTTGGAGCGGCAGACGGTGGCCGAGTTCTATCAGCGCTGCTTTGCCGAGGAACTGCCGGAATCGGCGGCCAGCATGGCGATGCGGTAGGCCAAAGCTCCACGTCGCTTGCGACGAAACCGTTGAAATGTTGGCCGTGGTGTGTTTGCCTTCCGGGCATGATGCACAGATATGCCCTTGTTGTACTTTTGAGCCTTTCTCCGTTGCCTTTGGCGGCGCAAGAGGGGCTTGATTCACTTGTCCCGCTGATGGAGCTTTACGGTCCGGGCGGTCCCGCGCCAGAGTTTGACGTCGCCGGCATCCGGTGTTCTGCGCTTTACGGGGCGCAGCAACAGTATGGGCGCAAGGACAGGGCCGCACGGCCGAGCCGGGCCCAGATGGAAGCCTATCAGGAAAATCTGGATTATGCCCGACAGGTCCGGGTGAACGCCGGGATGGGTTATGACTCGGCAAGGGTGTCGGTCGAAAACGACCTGTTCCCGCTGATGGACATGTATGTCGATGTCTTTGAGGACAATGACCGCAGGGGACGGCGGTGGAACGATGGTGCCCTTTTGCAGGGTGACATCGACTATTGCGGTATCATCAACGACTGACCGGCCTGCGGCAGGCGGGGCACAGCTGAAAAGTTTTCAAACAGCTTAATTGTTTGGCATGTTTTCAGCGGTCATGCTGCATGCATGGGCATCGCGAGAACACTTGTTGTCGTCCTGATCCCCGGCCTGATGAGCCCGGCCGCCCCCGCTCTGGCGTCACCTGACATGACTTCGGTCTTTGCGGTCTGCGCGGGGCAGCTTTCCGCGCTTGTGGAACATGACTGGCTCATGTCGCGTGATCCGAGCGGAGCCGAGGCGCAGTATGCCGCGATGCTGGACGTGCTTGACGCCGTAACGGTGCCCGAAATCGAGGCCGAGATCATGGGCTGGCGGGTTGCAGCCAAGGTTGCGATGCGCCGGATGCTGGAACATGGGGACCTTGGAGACGACGCGGCCGCCCGGGAATGGGCGGCCGCGCTGATCGGGCAATGTCAACGGCTGATCGTGGCCCCGGGGGCCTGACGATCAGGCGGCGCGGGCGGCCATCGTGGCCTTGGCCCACCAGGTCACGTCGTCCAGCATCGCCTTGGCCGAGGGGGCGATCACGGCTTCGATATCGGCAAGGTTGCCCGAGCCGCCAAAGCCCGAGTGGACCTTGAACAGATCGGAACCGCCGATGCGGACGTTGTTGCGGACGGGGACCATCTGAAGTTCCACGCCGATGTTCTGCAGGTGGCCCAGCGCGTTGGCGCCGCCCATCGAACCGTATGCAATCGCGCCAAAGGGCTTGTGCGCCCATTCGACATAGGCCTGGTCGAGTGCGTTCTTGAGCGCAGCGGTGATCGAGCGGTTGTATTCGGCCAGAACAAAGATGTAGCCGTCATAGCCTGCGATCTTCTTCTGCCATGCGACGGCTTCGGCGCTCTGGCTGGGCACCCAGGCGTTCGAGGCCATTTCGTTGAAGAAGGGCAGGTTGAAATCGCGCAGATCGACGATTTCAGTATCGAGCGCGCCATGGGCATCGGCCTGGGCCTTGATCCACTTGGTGGGGACATCGGCAAAGCGGGTGGCGCGGGTCGAACTGATGATGATGGCGATCTTGGGCTTGGACATGATGGTTTCCGTTCCGGATGGTTGCAAACTGATGTGCAGGAGATGCGCCTCCGGGCGCGTCGGGACAAGTCACGGCTAGGTGCATCAAAGCACAGCTTCTCTTGGAATTTGCAGATCAGAAGCCGTTGACGCACATCAAAATCACGATCTGAGGCGCCCCCCGGCCCTTGCCCCCGGTGGCCCCCGGTGATTTATCTGGACCCATGAACAAGCCATCCGACAACCCTGCCGATCCCTTCAAAAAGGCCCTCGCCGAGGCGACCAAGGTCATGGCCGATGACCCTGACCTGACGGTCAGTTTCTCGGTCGATCCACCGGGGCTGACGGCCGATTCCGTGCGCCTGCCGCAGATCAGCCGGCGGATGACGCGTGACGAGGTGCTGCTGGCGCGGGGCACGGCGGATGCCTTTGCACTGCGCCACAAGTTCCACGATCCAAAGGTGGCCGCCCGGTACATGCCGCAGGGGGCGATGGCGCGGGATATCTATGACGCGATGGAAACGGCCCGGGTCGAGGCGGTGGGCGCGGTCCATATGCCGGGGACTGCGGGGAACATTGACGCCAAGATTGGGTCGGATGCGCGGCGCAAGGGGTATGACCAGATCCGCACGGCCTCGGATGCGCCCCTGTCGGTGGCGGCGGGATATCTGATCCGGCATCTGGCCACGGGCCGTGATCTTCCGGCCGGGGCGGACAATGTCATGAACTTGTGGCGCGGGTTCATCGAAAATCAGGCAGGCAGCCGTCTGGAAGACCTGCAGGATGTCCTGTCGGACCAGAAGACATTTGCCAAATTCGCCCGGTCGCTGATTCAGGATCTGGGCTATGGCGACCAGTTGGGCGACGACCCCGATCAGGCGGACGAGGATCAGGAAAACGAGGCCGAGGAAGGCTCGGACGATCAGGACGATCCCGACAGCCAGGGCGAGGATCAGAGCGACAGCGACGATGCCGAGGCCAGCCCCGAGCAGGCGCAGGACGACGAGCAGGATGCGTCACAGGCGCAGGTGTCGATGGATGCGGACGCGGATGCCGAGCAGTCCGAAGAAACCGAAATGCCCGATGGCGAGGCGCCGCACGAGCCCCCTGCCCCGGCGCCCTATTCGGCGGCCGATCCGAACTACAAGGTTTACAAGACCGATTTCGACGAGGAAATCCCGGCCGAGAATCTGGCCGAACCGGCCGAGCTGGAACGGCTGCGGGCCTATCTGGACCAGCAGCTTGAGCCCTTGAAGGGGGCCGTGTCGCGGCTGGCCAACAAATTGCAGCGGCGGTTGCAGGCGCAGCAGTCGCGGTCGTGGGAGTTTGACCGGGAAGAGGGCATCCTTGACGCGGGCCGACTGGCGCGGGTCGTGGCCAACCCGACGACGCCGCTTTCGTTCAAGGTCGAGAAGGATACCGAGTTCCGCGATACCTGCGTGACGCTTCTCCTTGATAACTCAGGCTCCATGCGGGGCCGGCCGATTTCGATTGCGGCGATCTGTGCCGATGTTCTGGCGCGGACGCTGGAACGCTGCGCGGTCAAGGTCGAGATTCTGGGGTTCACGACCCGCGCTTGGAAAGGCGGGATGAGCCGCGAGAAGTGGTTAGGCGAAGGCCGCCCGGCGCAGCCCGGCCGTCTGAACGATCTGCGCCACATCATCTACAAGTCCGCCGATGCGCCGTGGCGGCGCACGCGCGAGAACCTTGGGCTGATGATGAAAGAGGGTCTGCTCAAGGAAAACATCGACGGCGAGGCGCTGGAATGGGCGCACCGCCGGATGGTGAACCGACCCGAACAGCGCAAGATCCTGATGGTGATTTCGGACGGGGCGCCGGTCGATGACAGCACGCTGTCGGTCAACCCCGCGAATTACCTGGAAAAACACCTGCGCGACGTGATCGCGATGGTGGAAAAGCGCAAGGCTGTGGAACTGATCGCCATCGGGATCGGGCATGACGTGACGCGGTATTACGACCGCGCCGTCACGATCACCGATGTCGAACAGCTTGCAGGCGCGATGACTGAACAACTTGCCGCCCTGTTCGACACCGACCCGCGCAAGCGGGCGCGGGTGTTGGGCATGTACAAGGTGATGCGCTAGGGTCGTCACCCCGGACTGCGGGGTGACTGCAGAAAGGACCGCCCATGTTTCAGACATTCGAAGTGGCCTCGCGTCCCGAACAGGGGCCGCCCCGGCTTGCCATGCTGCGCGAGGAGATGGCGCGGGCGGGCTTGGATGCCTTGCTGGTGCCGCGAAGCGATGCCTATCAGGGCGAATACTGCGCCCCGTCGGATGAACGTCTGGCGTGGCTGACCGGCTTTACCGGGTCGGCGGGGTTTTGTGCCGTGACGCCGACGCTGGCGGGCGTTTTCATCGACGGGCGGTACCGCGTGCAGGTGCGTGCGCAGGTGGCCGAGGTCTTTACCCCGGTGCATTGGCCCGAGGTGAAGCTGGCGGACTGGTTGCTCGAGCATCTGGCCGAGGGGGCCGTGGTGGGCTTTGACCCGTGGCTCCATTCGGTCGAGGAGATCGAGGGGTTGGTGGCCAAACTGGCGGCCAGGGGGATCACCCTGCGGCCCGGCGAAAACCTGATCGACCGGATCTGGACAGACCGCCCTTCCCCGCCGATGGGCCGGTTCACGGCCTATCCGCTGGAACATGCGGGCGAATCCCATGGGGAGAAGCGCGCCCGGCTGGCCGATGCACTGCGCAAGGCGGGGCAGAAGGCGGCGATCCTGACGCTGCCGGACAGTATCGCGTGGCTTTTGAACATCCGGGGGCGGGATACGGAACGCAATCCGGTGCCGCAGGCCTTTGCGATCCTGTTCGATGACGCCCGCTGCGATCTTTTCTGTCGTGAAGGCAAGGCGGCCGATCTGCATGATCATTTGGGCCATGCCGTCACGGTGCATGACGAGGCCGATTTTCTGGGCCGCTTGCCCGACCTGAGCGGACCGGTGCGGATTGATCCGAAATCCCTGCCGGAAAAGGTGCGGGCGGTGCTGGCCGGGGCCGGCGTGGCCGTGTCGCGGGACGCCGACCCCTGCCTTTTGCCCAAGGCCCGCAAGAACGCGACCGAGATCGAAGGCACCCGCACCGCGCATCTGCGCGATGCGGCGGCAATGGTGAACTTCCTCGCTTGGCTCGATGCCGAGTCGCCCAAGGGGCAGTTGACCGAGATTGACGTGGTGCGATCGCTGGAAGGGTTCCGGCGGGCGACCAATGCGCTGCACGACATCAGTTTCGAGACGATTTCCGGCGCTGGTCCGCATGGGGCCATCGTGCATTACCGGGTGAGCGAGGAGTCCAACCGTGCGGTGAACCCGGGCGAATTGCTGCTGGTGGATTCGGGCGGGCAGTATCTGGACGGGACGACCGACATTACCCGCACGGTGACAGTCGGTGAACCGCCCGCCGATGCGGTGGCCTGCTATACCCGCGTTCTACAGGGAATGGTCGCGATCAGCCGGGCGCGGTTCCCCAATGGGGTCGCGGGGCAGCATCTGGATGCATTGGCGCGGTTTCCGCTGTGGACGGCAGGTCTGGATTACGACCACGGGACGGGGCATGGCGTCGGCGTCTATCTGTCGGTGCATGAAGGGCCGCAGCGGATCTCGCGGATTTCCGATGTGGCGCTGGAGCCGGGGATGATCCTGTCGAACGAACCCGGCTACTACCGCGAAGGCGCTTTCGGTATCCGGATTGAAAACCTGATCGTGGTGATCCCTGCCCCCGCACTGCCCGGCGGGGACGCACATCGCCAGATGCTGGGGTTCGAGACGCTGACATGGGTGCCGTTCGATCGCCGTCTGATCGACCCGTCGCTGTTGTCGCCTGCCGAGCGGGACTGGATCGACAGCTATCATGCCGAAGTGCTGGCGCGGATCGGGCCCCGCGTGGAGGGGGCGGCCCGCGACTGGCTTGTCATGGCCACCTCTCCCCTTTGACATCACCCCGTCGCAGGCGCAGGGTAAGGTCGCTTGCAGAGGGGACGAGGGGACAGAGATGGCCGACCATATCAAGATCAGACCCGCCGAAGGCGACTGGGTCATCCGCGCCGGAGGGGCTGTTATCGGCGAAACGAGTCGCGCGCTGGAACTGACCGAAGGGCACTATCCGCCGGTGATCTATTTCCCGAGGGAAGACCTTGCCATGGCCTTCTTGGACCGGAGTGCCACCCGTTCCACCTGCCCTTACAAAGGCGAGGCCAGCTATTACTCCATCGTCGGCGAAAGCGGCACGATCAAGGATGCCGCATGGTCCTATGAGACGCCCAAGGCGGGGGTCGAGGCGATTGCGGGCTATCTGGCGTTCTATCCCAACAAGGTCGCGGTCGAGCAGGTCTGACCCCTTCAGGGCAAGGGTGGCGGCAGGGCCGCAGCGCCTTCATGCAGTTCTGACCTGATCCGGCGGATTTCTTCGGCCACCTGCGCGTCAAGCTTTGCTGCCTCGGCAACTGGCCGCCCGCGTGACAGGGTCAGCACGGTTTCAGAGGTGACCGCCCCCAGCGCCGCGACGGCGCGTTCCAGCCGCAGGTAGCTGTCGTCCACACGCCGGGCCAGCCCGTCGACGGC
>JBGSWJ010000069.1:0-1977 GCA_041752495.1 Rhodobacterales bacterium | reverse complement strand
GATATCATCATCATCGGCTCGGGCATGGGCGGCGCGACGCTGGCCGCCGCCCTTGCCCCCACGGGCCGCCGTATTCTGATCCTTGAACGCGGTCACCGGCTTGAAGACAGCGATGCCGCCCGCGACGACCATGCGATCTTTGTCAAAGCGCACTTCCGGCCCGAGGAAAACTGGCTCGACGGCGACGGCAAGCCCTTCAATCCCGGCAACTATTACTACGCAGGCGGCAATTCCAAGCTCTATGGCGCGGTCCTGTTACGCTACCGGGCCGAGGATTTCGCCCCGATGCTCCACATGGGCGGCACGACCCCCGGCTGGCCCGTGACCTATGACCAGATGGAGCCATGGTATCAGGCCGCCGAGGACCTGTATCAGGTGCGCGGCACGCTGGGCGAGGATCCCACCGAACCACCCCATTCCGGCCGCTACAACTTCCCCCCCGTCCCTGACGAACCCGCCATCGCCGACCTGCGCGCCCGGCTGCACCGGATCGGCCTGCACCCCTCCAGCCTGCCCTTGGGCGTCGATATCGACCGCTGGCTCGCCCGGGCGAAGACGCCATGGGACGCTTTCCCCGACACGACCGGGGCCAAGATGGATGCCGAAACCGTGGGGCTGGCCTATGCGCTCCAGCACCCCAATGTCACCCTGTCGGAAAACACCCTTGTCACCCGCCTGACCGCCGCCCCCGAAGGGCGCATCACTCGGGTTGAGGTGACGCGGAACGGTAAGCCCGAAACCCTGACCGCGCCCGTGATCGTCCTTGCCGCAGGCGCGGTCAAATCCGCCGCGATGCTCCTCTCCTCAGCCAGCGCGGATTTCCCCACCGGCCTCGCCAACCGCTCCGATCAGGTCGGGCGCAATTTCATGAACCACAACCTGTCGGCGGTGCTGGCCATCCACCCCTTCCGGACGAACCGCTCGATCTATCAAAAGACCATACAGGTCAACGACTTCTACCTGACCGGGGGCCCTGACGGCGCGCCCTTGGGTAACATGCAACTGCTGGGCAAGATCTCGGGCACCATCCTCGCCTCGGACACCCCGATCCCCAAACCGCTGGCCAACTGGATCGCCCGCCACTCCATCGACGTTCTGGCGATGAGCGAGGATCTCCCCAACCCCGAAAGCCGCGTCACCATCAAGAACGGCCAGATCACGCTCGACTGGAAACGGTCAAACTGGGACGCCCACCTTGCCCTTGTGGCAAGGATCAAGTCCGCCCTGCGCCAAGCGGGCTATCCGATCCTCCTCTCCCGCGCCTTTGACCGCCGCACACCGTCGCACCAATGCGGCACCGCCCGCATGGGCGACGACCCCGCCCGCAGCGTCACCGACCCCTTCTGCCGCGCCCATGACCATCCGAACCTATTCATCGTCGATGCCTCGGTCCTGCCCACCTCGGCCGCCGTGAACCCCTCGCTCACCATCGCGGCGCTGGCACTCCGCACCGCCGACCACATCACGCGGCGCGATTTCGGGATGACGCCATGAGCTATGATTTCATCATCGTGGGCGGCGGTTCAGCCGGTTGCGTCCTTGCCGCCCGCCTGACCGAATCCGGCACCGCGAAAGTCCTCCTTCTTGAGGCCGGGGGCAACGACCGCAACCTCCTCTACCACGTCCCCGCCGGTTTCGCGAAAATGACCAAGGGGATCGGGTCATGGGGCTGGTCCACCGTCCCGCAAAAGCACCTGAACAACCAGATCATCCGCTTTACCCAGGCCCGCGTGATCGGCGGCGGATCGACCATCAACGCGCAGATTTACACCCGTGGCCATGCGCTCGACTACGACGAATGGCGGCAGGCGGGCTGCACCGGCTGGGGCTACGACGATGTCCTGCCCTATTTCCGCAAGGCCGAGGATAACGACACCTTTGACAACCGCTACCACGGCAAGGGCGGCCCCCTCGGCGTGAGCCAGCCCAGCGCCCCCCTGCCGATCTGCGAGGCCTTCTTTGCCGCCGCCGCGCAAG
>JBGSWJ010000068.1:0-4157 GCA_041752495.1 Rhodobacterales bacterium | reverse complement strand
GCACGATGATCGCGGCCTTCCAGACCCATGCCCCCGCCGTCATCCCCCCGGTCGAGGCCGCGGTCGCCGGCATCGCGCCCGACCTGACCTTTCAGCGCCTTGCCCCCGGCCCCTGGGCCGACGCGCCCGAGATTTCCATCGACTATGCCGTGATGGAAAAGGCCCATAATATCAGCGTCGTGCCCTTCGTGGGCCGCTGGTCCGATCTGGGCGGCTGGGATGCTGTCCGGCGCGAAATGGGCCCCGATGAAAACGGCGTGGCGCTGTCAGGCCATGCCACTGCGATCGACTGCGAGAATACCATGCTCCGCTCCGAAGCCGACGGTCTGGCTGTCGTGGGGATCGGCCTGAAGAACATTCTTGTGGTCGCCACCTCTGACGCGATCCTGATTGCAGACGCCTCCCGCGCGCAGGATGTCAAACGCGCGATCCCGGCCCTGCGCGAAGGCGGCCACCGCCAGGCCGAGGAATTCCCCCGCGATTACCGCCCCTGGGGGTGGTATGAAACCCTGGCCCTGTCCGACCGCTTTCAGGTCAAACGCATCGTCGTCAAACCCGGTGCCGCCCTGTCCCTGCAAAGCCATGTCCACCGCTCCGAACACTGGATCGTCGTGGCCGGCACCGCCCGCGTGACCGTCGATCAGGAGGTGAAGCTTCTGACCGAAAACCAGTCGGTCTATATCCCGCTGGGGGCCGTGCATCGCCTTGAAAACCCCGGCAAACTGCCGATGGTCCTGATCGAGGTGCAGACCGGCGCTTACCTGCGCGAGGATGACATCATCCGCTATCAGGACGATTACGCACGGAGTTAGGGCCGCCTGTCCTGCTGGACAATCGTGGGCGGGGCCTGCATCCTGACAGGACCGCAGGCCGGGCGCCTGTGCCTTTGGCTGCTCAAAAGCGCCTAGAAAAAATGTTAAAAATCAGGGACTTATGATCTAGTTGCGCGCCCTTTCCCGCCTTGACCGCGCTTTGCGCGCCGCCGTGCAGGATGCATGGCTCGGGATCAACCGCCGGGCCCGGGCGCGGTACCGCAGGACCGTGGCCTCCAACCCGCTGCTTGCCGCGCGGCTGCGCCGCCTGCTCTGGCCGGTGCTGCGGCTGGGGAACCGGCATCTTCTGGGCAAGGATTACCTGCCGCCGGCCAGTTTCACCCAGACCGCGGGCAGCGGCCCGCTGCAGCATCTGCTGTATCAGCAGCCCCGTCCCGATGCGCCCTTTGCCCCCACCGTCACGGTGATCGTGCCGAACTACAACCACGCCCCCTATCTGCGGCAGCGGCTGGACAGCATCTATGGCCAGACCTGGCCGCATCTTGAGGTGATCCTGATGGATGACGCCTCGACCGATGACAGCCGGGCCATCCTGCAGGACTATGCCACCCGCCATGCCGACCGGACCCGCCTGATCATGAACGACGCCAATTCGGGCGGCGTCTTTCACCAGTGGGAAAAGGGGCTGGCTGCGGCTACCGGCGATCTGGTCTGGATTGCGGAAAGCGATGACTGGTGCCGCCCCGATTTCCTTGAAACCCTCGTGCCCTTCTTTCAGAACAGCGGCGTCATGCTGGCCTATGCCCGCACCGATTTCATGGACGCCACCGGCCAGACCCGCGTCTGGACGATGGAGGATCATCTGGCCGATCTCGGCTCCGCCCGCTGGCAGCAGCCCTGGATCGAGACTGCCCCGCGCATCGTGCGGGCGGGCTTTGGTCTGAAGAACATCATCCCCAATGCCAGTTCCGCCGTCTTTCGCCGGGTGGAGCGGCTGGACATTCTTGGCATTGACCGCTGGCGGGGGATGCGCACCTGCGGCGACTGGATGTTCTACCTCAACCTGATCCGCGGCGGGCTTGTGGCCTATTCGCCCGACACGGTGAATTACTACCGGATGCACCGGGCCAATACCTCGGTCACCTCCTATGCCCAAGACAGCTATTACCGCGAACACGAGGCGGCCGCGATCGAGACGATGCGCCTTTACAGGGTCGATTCTGCCCTGTTCGACCGCCAGCGCGCCAGCCTGATCCTGCACTGGAAACAGAACCGCAGCGATTTCGAGGCGGGCCGTTTCGACAGCCTCTACAGCCTGCCCCGCATCCGCGCCGCCGGGGCCGCCCGCCCGCCCGCGCTTCTCATGGTGGGCTATGCGTTTTCGGTGGGCGGAGGCGAGACCTTTCCGATCCAGCTGGCCAACCAGATGAAGACGGCGGGCTATGCCGTGACCTATCTTGACTGTGCGCAGGAACCCGAGGTGCCGGGGATCCGCGCCATGCTGGCCCGGGATATCCCGCTTGTGTCGGGTCTGGATGTGCTGGCCCGCATCGTCACCGATTTCGACATCGACATCGTCCATTCGCATCACACCTGGATCGACAACGCGGTGCTGGACGCGCTGCCGCCCGACAGCCCGGCCCGCACCGTCGTGACGCTGCACGGCATGTACGAAACCCTGCCCCAGGCAGACCTGCGCCGCATCCTGCCCCGTCTGGTCGCGCGCACGGGCAAGCTGGTCTATACGGCGGAAAAGAACCTTGGGGCGCTGCGGGCGCTTGATCTGATCGGGCCCGGGCGAGCCAGCCCGGAACGGATCGACAATGCGCTGGACCAGACCTGTCCGCCGCCGCTTGACCGGGCGACGCTTGATATTCCTGCCGGTGCCTTCCTGCTCACGCTCGTTTCGCGCGCGCTGGATGACAAGGGCTGGACCGAGGCGATTGCCGCCGTGGACCAGGCCCGGGCCATGACGGGCCGCGATATCCGGCTTGTCCTGATCGGGACCGGGCCGGTGCATGACCGGCTCTTGCGCACGGGCCATCCCGGTTTTGTCCGCCTTGAAGGGTATCGCGCCAATATACGCGCCTATTTCGCGGCCTCTGATCTGGGCTTTCTGCCGACCCGGTCGCCGGGGGAAAGCTTTCCGCTGGTGGTGATCGACTGCCTGACGGCGGGCCGTCCCGTGCTGGCCAGCAGCATCGGCGAGATCCCTGCGATGCTGGGCACCTTTGCGGGGCCGGCGGGCCTTTTGTTCGATCTGGGGCCCGACTGGACGATTCCCGTCCCGGCGCTGGCCGCCCTGATCGCCAGGGCGGCCACCGATCCCGCCCTGATGGATCAGCTTGCCGCCCGTGTCCCGCTTGCCGCCGCCCGCTTTGACCCGGCGCAGATGCGGGACCGCTATGATGCGGCCTACCGCAGCCTGCTGGCCCCTCCGGGGATGACCGATGCCGCCTGAGATGCCGCCTTCACCCCCTGTCCTTGTGACCGGCGGCGGCGGCTTTATCGGCGGCCATCTTGTCGGGGGGCTTCTGGCGGCCGGGGCCGAGGTCGGCAATCTGGACTTCATCCCGGGCCGCCACAGCCACCCCCGCCTGACCCACTGGTCCGGCAGTTTTCTTGACCCTTCGCTTGTGCGCGCGGCGCTGGTGGGCGTCGATACGGTCTATCATCTGGCTGCCACCAACTTTCCCCGCGAATCCAACCGCGACCCGCGCCGCGATGCCGAAGAGAACCTGATCGGCACGCTTGCCCTTCTGGACATGGCGGTGGCGGCCGGGGTCCGGCGTGTCGTCTTCTGTTCCTCGGGCGGGACGGTCTATGGCCCGACCGATACCGTCCCGATTGCCGAAGACCACCCCACCCGCCCGATTTCGGCCTATGGGATCGTCAAGCTGTCGATCGAGAAATACCTGCGCCTATACGCGGTTCAGGCCGGAATAGGGACGCTTTCCCTGCGTCTGGCCAACCCCTATGGCCCCTATCAGAACATCCGCAAGGCGCAGGGGGCGATCACCACATTCTGCCATCGCGCCCTGCTGGACGAGCCGATCGAGATCTGGGGCGACGGCAGTGTCGAACGCGATTTCATCTATATCGCGGATGTGGTCCGGGCCCTGCTTGTGGCGGGGGCGTCGGATGTCAGCGGGACCGAGATCAATATCGGGTCGGGGCAGTCGACCGCGCTCAACACCGTTCTGGCCGAGATCGAGGCGGCCCTTGGCCGTCCCGTCCGCCGCCGCCATCTGGCTGCCCGCGCCTTTGACGTGCCGCGCAACCGGCTTGATATCAGCCGCGCGGCCGCCGATCTTGGCTGGCAGCCCGGGATCGGCCTGCGCGACGGCATTCACCGGCTTCTTGCCTTCATGCGGACCGAGCTTG
>JBGSWJ010000067.1:0-34802 GCA_041752495.1 Rhodobacterales bacterium | reverse complement strand
GCCAAAGCCGCCACCTGCGCCGCATCCTCGCCCGCCAGCCACCGGGCCAGCAGGACCGCCACCGCACCCTTGCCCCCGTCGAGCAATAGCGTCCCCAGCGCCGCCCCACGGTTTCCCGTCCGCAGCACATTGGTCGCCCCGATATTGCCCGACCCGATCTGCCGCAGATCGCCCAGCCCCATCACCCGGGTGATCAGCACCCCGAACGGCACCGACCCCAACAGATACCCGATGACCGCCCACAGCCCCAGAACAAGCCCGCTCGATTCAATGACCGGCATCAACCCTCTCCCGAAACCAGAACGCCGCCGACCCACGTCCCCCGGACCCGGCCCTGCATCCGCGCCCCGTCAAATGGCGTGTTGCGCGACTTGGATTTCAGCGTCGACCGGTCCAGCACAAAGGGCGCATCCGCATCAAACAGCACCAGATCCGCCGGAGCGCCAGCCGCCAGCCGCCCCGAGGTCAGCCCCAGCCGCCGCGACGGGTTCAGCGACAAAGCCCTGAAAAGCTGCGGCAATCCGACAGCCCCTGCATGGTACAACCGCAACGACGCAGGCAGCAGCGTCTCCAGCCCAACCGCCCCGCTCGCCGCTTCCTCGAAAGGCAGGCGCTTGGATTCCTCGTCCTGCGGGGTGTGCATCGAACAGATCACATCAATCAACCCGCTCGCCACTGCCTCAACCACCGAAGCCCGATCTTCTTCGGCCCGCAAAGGCGGCGTCAGCTTGAAGAAGGTCCGGTAATCGGCCACGTCAAACTCGTTGAGCGTCAAGTGATGGATCGACACACCCGCCGTAATGTCATGCCCATTCCTCTTGGCCCGTTCCAGTGCAGGCAGAGCGCGGGCCGTCGTGATCTGGTCGGCATGATACTTGACCCGCGTCATCTCGATCAGCGCGATATCCCGGTCCAGCCCCATTCGCTCGGCCATCGGATGCACCCCCGGCAAACCCCGAAGCGAGGCAAACTTGCCCGTCGTCGTCACCGCACCCTGGCTTAGCCCCGGGTCCTGCACATGCCCGATCACCAGCGCATCCAGCGACCGCGCATAGGTCAGCGCCCGCTGCAACACACGGGTATTGCTCACCACATGATCGCCGTCGGTAAAGGCTACGGCCCCCGCATCCTGCAGGAACCCGATCTCAGTCATTTCGCGGCCTTCGCGCCCCTTGGTCAGCGCCGCCATCGGCAGCACCCGCACGACGGAATCCACCTGCGCCCGCCGCGCCACGAACTCAAGAATCTCAGGCGTATCAATCGCCGGGTTCGTATCCGGCCGCGTCACGATGGTCGTCACACCACCCGCCGCCGCCGCCCGGCCTGCCGACTTGAAACTCTCCTTATGCCGCTCACCCGGTTCGCTGACTTTCACCCCCAGATCAACGATCCCCGGCGCAAGGCAAAGCCCGCCGCAATCAATCCGCCGATCCGGCGCAAACTGCTCCAGCGACTCGGGCGCGCGGTCCAGAACCTCAACAATCACCCCATCCCGGACGATCAGACAGCCCTCACGGTCCGTCCCCGCCTCGGGATCAATCAGCCGGGCATTCAGGAAAATCGTGCCGCTCATACCTCGGCCTCCACAGCCTTGCGGCCCCGCGCCGCCCGCAGGTTCCGCGCCACAAGGTCCATCGCCGCAATGCGGATCGCGACACCCATTTCAACCTGTGTCTGGATCACCGACCGGTTGATATCGTCGGCAATCGTCCCGTCGATCTCGACCCCCCGGTTCATCGGGCCGGGATGCATCACGATGGCGTCCGGCTTGGCATAGGCCAGCTTTTCCGCGTCCAGCCCGTAACGATGATAATACTCCCGCTCCGACGGAATGAACCCGCCGTCCATGCGTTCCTTCTGCAGGCGCAGCATCATCACCACATCCGCGCCCTCAAGCCCGGCCCGCATGTCGTCAAACACCTCGCAGCCGAATTCGTTGATCCCGGCGGGCATCAGCGTCGGTGGCCCGACAAGGCGGATGCGGTTTTCCATCTTGCCCAGCAACAGGATATTCGACCGCGCCACCCGGCTGTGCGCCACATCCCCCCAGATCGCAATCGACAGCCGGTGCAGCCGCCCCTTGGCCCGCCGGATCGTCAGCGCGTCCAGCAGCGCCTGCGTCGGATGCTCGTGCCGTCCGTCACCCGCATTCAGCACCGCGCAGTTCTGCACCTTGGCCGCGAGCAGATCGACCGCCCCCGACTGCGGATGCCGCACGACCAACACATCGGGCCGCATCGCATTCAGCGTCAGCGCCGTATCGATCAGCGTCTCGCCCTTCTTGATCGACGTGGCCTGCATCGCCATGCTCATCACATCGGCACCCAGCCGCTTGCCCGCAAGCTCGAAACTCGCCTGCGTCCGGGTCGAGTTTTCAAAGAACATGTTGATCTGCGTCAGACCCGCCAGCACATCCCTATGCGTCTGGCCCCGCCGCCCTTGATCGGCATAGCGATCGGCCAGATCAAGCAGGGTGATGATCTCGGTCGGATGTAGGTGTTCGATCCCGAGAAGATGCGTCGCGCGGAATGTCATGTGATCCCCCCGGGCCTTTGTCAGCCGCTTATAAGAAAGGGGGGGCCGGGCGGCAAGGCATCGGGGCGGCAAGTTCAGGCAGGGCTTGCCGCGGGCGCATTGCTGCGATTGCGAAATGGTTGTTGCGGCGGGCTGCGCAATATCCTAACCCGATACTACAGTATCTGCGAAACTTCATTACCTAGAGGCTCCATGTCCTTCCGCCTTCAACCTGCCCCGCCCGCCCGTCCGAACCGTTGCCAGTTGTTCGGCCCCGGCTCCCGCCCGGCTCTTTTTGCCAAGATGGCGGCCAGTGCGGCGGATGTGATCAACCTTGACCTCGAAGACTCGGTCGCGCCCTCAGACAAGGCGCAGGCAAGGGCCAGCGTCATCGCCGCAACGAAAGACGTGGACTGGGGCCACAAGACGCTCTCGGTCCGGATCAACGGCCTCGACACGCCGTTCTGGTATCGCGACGTGGTGGACCTGCTTGAACAGTCGGGCGACAGACTCGACCAGATCATGATCCCCAAGGTCGGCTGCGCCGCCGACATCTATGCCGTCGACGCTCTTGTCACTTCCATTGAACGAGCCATCGGCCGCACCAAGCCCATCACCTTCGAAGTCATCATCGAATCCGCTGCCGGTCTCTCCCACGTCGAAGAGATTGCGGCCGCAAGCCCGCGCCTGCAGGCGATGAGCCTTGGCGCTGCCGATTTTGCCGCCAGCATGGGGATGCAGACAACCGGCATCGGCGGGACGCAGGAAAACTATTACATGCTCCGCGAAGGGCAAAAGTTCTGGTCCGACCCCTGGCACTGGGCTCAGACCGCCATCGTCGCCGCTTGCCGCACGCATGGCCTCTTGCCCGTCGACGGCCCCTTCGGCGACTTCTCTGACGACGAAGGCTTCCGCGCTCAGGCGCGGCGCTCCGCCACGCTCGGGATGGTCGGCAAATGGGCCATCCACCCCAAACAGGTGGCCCTCGCGAACGAAGTCTTCACCCCCTCCGAAACCGCCGTGACCGAAGCACGCGACATTCTTTCTGCCATGGAAGCTGCGAAGGCCCGGGGCGAAGGTGCCGCCGTCTACAAGGGCCGCCTCGTCGACATCGCCTCGATCCGTCAGGCCGAGGTCATCGTCCGCCAGTCCGAAATGATCGCGGCCAGCTGACCGCCGCAAGAATGCGCCCCCGGGGCCAACCCGGGGGCGCAATCGTCACAACACGTCAGACAAAGTCGATATCGCCCGCCAAAGCGCTTGCCGTGACGCCGGCCACATAGATCGATTGGTACCCGTTCCCAACCTTGAGCGACAGCGTCGCGCCGCCCCAGACATCGTCGATCTCCACGGCGGATTGGGCTTTGCTCAACCTGATCGAATCCACACCTGACTCGAAATCCATGATGAAATCGATGTCCCCTTGCCGCAGGTCGCTGGTAAAGTGGAACACGTCCGCGCCCGTACCTCCGGTCAGATTGTCGCTTCCCTTGCCGCTGTACAGGTTGTCAGCGTTGTTGCCGCCGTAAAGGTAATCATTCCCTTCGCCACCAGTCAGGCGGTCACTGGCATCGCCGCCGTACAACAGATCCTGTCCGATCCCCCCTGTCAGGGTGTCGTTCCCGTTCAACCCCTCGACCGTTCCGCCCGCTGCACCCGTCGTGATGGCGTCCGAGAAATTGGAACCTATGACCCTTTCGATCGACCGCAGCACATCGCCCTGCGCATCCCCGCCAGTGCCCCAGCCCTGCAATCCACTGTAATCGCTCGTCGCAATGGTGCTGGTATCCAGCTTGATCGTAACCCCCTTCACGGACGCACTGTAATCCGCCGTGTCATTCCCGTCGCCGCCGTCCAGAATATCGGCACCCCCTCGACCGGCCAGGATATCATTTCCCTCCATCCCGCGCAGGGTGTTGACCCAGGTGGTTCCACCCAGCACATCGTTGCCCTTGCCGCCAATGACGTGGGAGATATTGTCCAGCGTGTCACCCGCAGCCTGCCCGCCCGAAGCCGTATCAAGGGTCAGGTCAATCCTGACGCCCGCTGTGTCGTCGATATAGCTCGCCGTGTTGGCACCCGTACCGCCATCAAGACGGTCCGCGCCGCTGCCGCCGTGCAGCAGATCGTTCTGATCCCCGCCATAAAGCGTGTCGTTCCCGGCATAGCCAAAGAGAGAGTCATTGCCGGCCAAGCCTGACAAAACATCCGTCCCGTCCTCGCCCTGAATGACATTGTCGAGCGCGTTGCCGTTGCCGACAAAGCCCAGATAATTCAAAGCTGACAAGTTTTCGACATTGGCGCCAAGTGTATAGCTGCTCAAATAGGTCCGGACTTCGTCGACGCCGCCCGAGGTGTCCTCCGTGACGGCGTCCTTGGTGTTGTCGACATAGTAAAGGTCATTACCCGTCCCGCCGCGCAGGTCGTCGTTGCCTGAACCACCGTCAAGCACATCGTTTCCGGCATCGCCCCGCAGGGCATCGTTGCCGCTGCCACCGTAAAGCATGTCGTTGCTGTTACCGCCGTACAGGATGTCATTTTCCGTACCGCCCCGCAGCGTATCCCGGTCAGCCCCGCCCGACAAAAGGTCTTCGTTGGCGCCCCCATCAAGCAGGTCATTTCCTGCCTCTCCGGTCATGATATCGACGCCCGACCCCCCATAGACGGTGTCGTGACCGGCGTTACCACCCAGAGTGTCGTCACCTGCATCGCCGAAAAGCGTGTCATTAGAATCTCCGCCGCCAACGATATCGTTTTCGTTGCCGCCATAAATCGTGTCGAGACCTCCCCCGCCATAAAGTATATCTTTGCCGGACCAACCCCATATCCCGTTGGCGCCGCTTGATCCGGTGATGCGGTTATCAAGCGTATTGCCTTCCCCGATCTGCGTCAGAGCGGAATTGACGAGTTCCAGGTTCTCGATGTTGGTGCCAAGGATGTAGTGTTCGGCGCTGGACCGGACGGTGTCGGTATCCACGTCGTTGGTTTCATAGATCAGCGCGCTATTGGTCGCGACGACATAGATGTCGTCCCCGGCACCGCCATAAAGCTTGTCCGAAGACTCATGCGTCAGCGTGTCGTTCCCATCCTCGCCATACAGTGTATCGGTGCCACTGCCCCCGCTCAGCGTGTCGTTCCCCGTCCCGCCCTTGAGCGTATCATTCCGGTTTGATCCGGTGATGGTGTTGTTCAGGGTGTTCCCGGTCAGCACGCTGCCGCCTTCGGGCGTTTCGAACAGGTTCAGGATGCCGTAGTCAGCATAACTCGCCGTATCGACTGAAAGATTCTCGATGTTCGAACCCAGCGTGTAGTCAGTCCCCAACAAGGTCACGACCTGATCAATGCCTTCGTTCGCGGCCTCCTTGATCGTGATGGTATGGGTGTTGTTGCCCATGTTGACATAGGTGTCATTCCCGTCGCCGCCCGACAAAGTGACGGTGTGACCCCAGAAAGAAACCTGGACCTGCAGCAGGAACTTGTCGTCCCCGTCGCCGCCATAGACGTCAAAATCATAGCTGTCATCAGCCCGCGTCGGATTGCCAAGCTGGAAGGTATCGTTCCCCTCGTCGCCGGAGATGCGGCCACTGGCCCGGACAAGGAATTCGTCGTCACCCTCACCGCCCGTCAGGGTCGTCTTGTCGCCATACACGGTGATGTCGTCATTGCCGTCACCGCCATAGATGGTCGTGTTCGTCGCGGACGCTCTGATCCGGTCGTTTCCGGAACCGCCCGTGACATAGGCTTTATCGGGATTGTCCCCGCCGATATCCACCACGTCGTTACCATTGCCCATACGCGCGGTGGTATTGCCGGCGGTAGCCACGACATCGTCGCCACCACCCATCGTCAGGTCATAAGTTCCGTCACCGCCATAGAACCAGTCGCGTTCGTCCCAAGTCTGAACAACATGCTTGGGGCCGTAACCATAAATGACGTTGCTCGAGCCATCATTGGGCGTATCGAAATAAACTTGGGCATCGGTCAGCGTGTAGGTGGGCATCAAATCTTTCCTTCATCACAGGCGCTTTACGCGGATGAAGGGCTATTGATCGCCGATTGTTACAGAATGGTCCCGCGGCAACACGGGCGAAAGCAGCTTACAAGGCGCGCCGCGCCTTTAGTGCCGCTGTAATCGTCCCGTCATCAAGGTAGTCGAGTTCCCCGCCAACCGGCACCCCCTGCGCCAGCGAAGTGACAGTCACACCCGGCAACTGATCGGCAATGTAATGCGCAGTCGTCTGGCCATCGACAGTAGCGCCCAGCGCGAGGATCACCTCGGTTACCTGCTCGGTCGCGATCCGGTCGATGAGCTTCGGGATGCGCAGATCCTCGGGGCCGACGGCATCGAGAGCCGAAAGCGTGCCGCCAAGGATGTGATAGCGGCCCTTGAACACCTGCGACCGCTCCATCGCCCAAAGGTCGGCCACATCCTCGACCACGCAGATCTGGCCGTTGGCCCGCTTTTCGTTCCGGCAGATGTCGCAGATATCCGTCGTGCCGATATTCCCGCAGTTCAGGCATTCCCGCGCCGTAGTGCCGACACGGTGCATCGCCTCGGCCAATGGCAGCAGCAGCTGGCCACGCTTCTTGATCAGATGCAGCACCGCCCGTCGCGCTGACCTCGGGCCAAGGCCTGGCAGACGCGCCATCATGTCGATCAGCTGGTCGATGTCGCGCGTGTCTGCCATCTGGTCAGTGTCCCCGTCGGGTCAGCCCTAGAACGGGAACTTCATGCCAGGCGGCAGGCCAAGCCCTTCGGTCAGCTTGCTCATCTCGGCGGCAGCCCGTTCGGTCGCCTTGGCCTGCGCGTCCTTGATCGCGGCAAGGATCAGGTCCTCGACGACTTCCTTGTCCTCGGCGTTGAAGATCGACGAGTCGATCCGAAGCCCCGTCAACTCGCCCTTGGCCGTGGCCGTCGCCCGAACAAGCCCCGCGCCCGATTGCCCTTCGACAGTAATCGTGTCCATGTCTGCCTGCATCTGGGCCATTTTGCCCTGCATTTCCTGCGCGGCCTTCATCATCTTGGCCATATCGCCCAGACCGCCCAAACCCTTCAGCATGTTCCGCTCCTTCATGTCGTCGTTGAGGTCAGAGATATTCGCCCCCCTGCCCGGGCGCAAGGCAAGCGGCTCAGTCCTCTTCGAACGGGTCCCATTCATCGGGCACTTCGGGCAAAGCCTCGGCCTCTGCCGTGATCTCCTTCGCGGCTTCCGTGCGGATCGCCGTAATGTGGGCCTTGGGAAAAGCCTTGAATACCGCCTGCACGAGCGGGTGTTCGAAAGCCGCAGCTCTAAGGGCAGTAGCCGTCGTATCCCGCGCCTCGGCCAGCGTCGGCGCTGTGCTGTCGTTGACCACCGTCACACCCCAGCGGGTGCCGGTCCACATCTGCAGCCGCGCGCCAAGCCGCTGAGCCAGATCAGGCGAGGCATCGGGCGTTGGCGTGAATTCGATCCGGCCGGGCTGATAGCGGGCCAGTCGCAGGCTCGTTTCGACCTCGACAAGCAGATGCACATCGCGGTTCGCGCGGATCAGCGCGACGACATCGTCAAAGGTCACATAGCGCGCCAGCGAATCGGCAGAAAGCGCGACAGCCGTCTGCGCCCCATGCGACGAAGGCCCCGACGGCCCGCGATGCGTCGGCGCAGGCAGCCCCGACTGCGCGTTGGTCGCCTGTCCTGTTGGCGCCATACGAACACCGCCACCCCCGCCTTTCGGCGGCGGGGGCGTGTCCTGCAAACGCCGCACCAGTTCTTCAGGCGTGGGCAGGTCGGCCACATGCGTCAGCCGGATGACCGACATCTCGGCCGCCATCATGGAATTGGGTGCCAGCGACACCTCCTCCAGAGACTTCAGCAGCATCTGCCACAACCGTGTCAGCACCCGCATCGGCAGGTCCGTCGCCATCGCCCGGCCCCGCACACGTTCGTCCGGGCCGATCGTCGGGTCTTCGGCGGCGTCGGGGGTGATCTTGATGACGCTGACCCAATGCGCAATCTCGGCCAGATCGCGCAGGATCGCCATCGGATCAGCCCCTTCAGCATATTGCGCCGACAGTTCCGCCAGCGCCGCCGCCGCCTCACCCTTCACGATCATGTCGAACAGGTCGAGTACACGGCCCCTGTCGGCCAGCCCCAACATTGCCCGCACCTGTGCCGCCGTCGTTTCGCCCGCACCATGGCTGATCGCCTGATCCAGAAGCGACGTCGCATCCCGCGCCGACCCTTCGGCCGCGCGGGTAATCAGCGCCAGCGCATCGTCCGTAATCTCTGCCCTCTCTGCCGTCGCGATCTTGCGCAAGAGGGCCACCATCACCTCGGGCTCGATCCGGCGCAGGTCAAACCGCTGGCACCGCGACAGGACCGTCACCGGCACCTTGCGGATTTCGGTCGTCGCAAAGATGAACTTCACATGCGCCGGCGGCTCCTCAAGCGTTTTCAACAGCGCGTTGAAGGCCGAAGTCGACAGCATATGCACTTCGTCGATGATAAAGACCTTGTAGCGCGCCGAAGCCGCCCGGTAGGCCACGCTTTCGATGATCGCATCGCGGATGTTCTGCACGCCCGACTGGCTGGCAGCGTCCATCTCCATTACGTCGACATGGCGGCCTTCCATGATCGCCACGCAATGTTCACATACGCCGCAGGGCTTTGTCGTGGGCCCGCCCTTCCCGTCCGCCCCGATGCAGTTCATCCCCTTGGCAATGATCCGCGCTGTCGTCGTCTTTCCGGTCCCCCGGATGCCCGTCATGATAAACGCCTGCGCGATCCGCCCCGCCTCGAACGCATTGGTCAGGGTGCGCACCATGGCATCCTGCCCGACCAGATCGGCAAAGGTTTCGGGCCGATACTTGCGGGCAAGCACCTGATAGGGTCTGGAGGGCGCTTCGGTCATCGGTCACTTTCAGGATTCGGAACTTCGGACCAAGCTAGGGCCGCGCGGGTCCAAGGTCCACCACACAGAAGGATCCTATCATGGCCGAATTCGCAATCCATGACCTTGCCGTAGGGCAGGGCCGGCTTGGCCTGTCGCAGATGCCGGGGCGCAAGGGCACCTATGCAGCGGACCTGGCCCAGATTGCAGACTGGGGCGCAGCATTGGTCCTCACTCTGACCACGGTCGATGAACTCGCGGCAAAAGGCGTGGCCGATTTGCCCGACGCCCTTGAAAGCCGGGGAATACCCTGGCGTCATTTCCCCATCGCCGACTATGGCGTGCCCAAAGCCGGGGCCGAAGCAGATTGGGAAATGCTCGCTGATGAAATCACCGAGGTCCTGTCCCAGGGCGGCAACGTCCTGATCCACTGCTACGGCGGCTGCGGCCGTTCCGGCATGGCCGCCCTGCGCATCATGGTCCGCGCAGGCGAAGCACCCGAGGCGGCCCTCTCCCGGCTCAGAGAGGTCCGCCCCTGCGCTGTCGAAACCGACGACCAGATGGCCTGGGCGCTGGCCTAAAAGCCCAGATCCCGCTTTGCCTTGGCCCGTGCCTTGCCGCCCTTGCTCATCTTGCCAAAGGCCCGCGCCCGCGCATGGCGTTCGTGGACCGCTTCGCTGTTGAACCGGTCCTCGCGTTCCAGCTTTCTCCAACGTTCCAGACGCCCGGGGTCCAGGATACCCTCGGCAATTGCGGCCTGCACGGCGCAGCCCGGTTCACTGACATGGGCGCAGTCGGAAAACCGGCATTGCCCGATCAAGTCGGTCACATCGGAAAACACCGCCTCGATCCCGTCGGCGGCATCCGACAACTGCAATTCCCGGATGCCCGGCGTATCGATCAGCCACCCGCCCGCCAGCGTGGGCCGCAAGGACCGCGACGTCGTCGTATGCCGCCCTTTGGCGTCATCCTCGCGGATGCCCTGCGTCGCAGCGTCAACCCCGGTCAGCCGGTTCTGGATCGTGGTTTTGCCCACGCCGGACGAGCCGACAAGGGCCAGCGTCTGTCCCCGCCCGCACCAGGCGTTCAGCCGCGCCACATCCTCGGCGTCCCGCGCATCCAGCGCAAAGGCCGTCACAAGAGACGACAACCGACTTGCCGTGCGGACATAGCCACCAGGATCATCCGACTGATCGGCCTTGGTCAGCACGATCAGCGGCAGGCATCCCGCCGAACTTGCCATCGCGAGATACCGTTCAAGCCGCGCCACGTTGAAATCGGCATTGCAGCTTGTGACGATGGCCAGTGTATCGACATTGGCCGCGATCAACTGCCGGTCCGCCGTCGGCCCGGCAGCACGGCGTGCAATCTCGGTCGTGCGGTCCAGACGGCGCAGGGTGCGCAGCCCGTCCGTCATCACCCAGTCGCCCACCGCATAAAGCCCGGTCGATTCGGCGGGCATGATGCTTACCGGGCCGTCCGGGGTCAGGACGGTCAGGGTGTCGCGGGTCACTTCCGATACGCGGGCGGGCGTGCCGGCTTCGCCATCTTCCGCTTGCGCGGCGAAAGGGGCCGACCATCCAAGGTCGGCAAGGGTCATCAAGGTCAATTCAATATGTCCCGAAAACGAAGGAATGGGGCCTGCGCATCACGCACAGACGGCTTCGTAGCGTGCGGCGGCGGTCCTCAGACGGCGGCGGCCCGGAGGATGATGACAATCTCCATGTCTTCCCTCCTTCGCTTGTCCGGGGCGAACCCGGTTTTCGGTATCCACACCCCAAGGGGTGCAGGTGAGAGGCTGGACAACGACCCAAGCGGGGCTCGTTACGGCTGCTTCCTTCCGGACCTGACCGGGTTGGCGAGACGCATGCCCGCGCCAACCCCTCGACCGATGATATAGCGCCTGTCACACGCCGGTGCAAGATGAGGGGATCACGCGAATTCGGGCAACCTGCCGCCCAAATCCTCGGTGATATAGGCTTCGATGATCTCGTCAAAGCTCGTCTCGGCGACAAAACCCAGATCACGTGCCCGGGTCGCAGCAAAGCGCTGCGGCCATGTCCTGACGATGGCCCAGACGGCGGGGTCTTGCGCTTCGTGGATCAACGCGGCCACCTTTGGCCCGGCGATGCGCGTCAGCGACGCGATCTGTTCCCCCACACTGACGCTGATCCCCGGCATGACAAGGTTCCGGCGCGACCCGATAGGACCGGTATCCATCGACGCGGCATGGATAAAGAACCCCACGGCGGCACGCGGGCTGGCATGGGTATGCACCCAGTCGCGATGGACGGGCAGGGCGGCAGGCTGGCCGTTCAGCGGTTCCCGGATGATCCCCGAGAAAAAGCTGGACGCCGCGCCATTCGGTTTGCCCGGCCGCACACATATCGTGGGCAGGCGCAGGCCGACCCCATCCATGAACCCCCGCCGCGTGTAATCCGACAGGATGACCTCGCCGATCAGCTTTTGTGACCCATAGGACGACAACGGCGTCGGCGCGAAATCGTCCGGCACCACATCCGGGAACGGCCCCCCAAAGACGGCGGCGGTCGAGGCATAGACGACACGGGGATGCAGCCCCGACAGGCGGATCGCATCAAACAGCGCCCGTGTGCCATCCAGATTGACGGCATAGCCCAGATCGAAATTCGCCTCTGCCGTCCCCGAAACCACCCCGGCCAGATGGAACACCACATCGGGGCGATGCCCGACCAGTTCGCCAGCCGTCGCAGGATCGGCAAAGTCGCTGGCCAGATCGATCACCGGGATCGCTACATCGGGCCGGGGCGGCGCGACAATGTCATGCAGGATCAGCGCGGTAATGGCCTTGCCCCCCAGATGCCCTTCGGCGGCCAGCCGCTCTGTCAACTTCCGCCCGATCATCCCGGCAGCCCCGGTCACAAGAACCCGCATCGTTTCCCCCCTCTGGTGATTGCCGCCATGATGATCACAGGTCCGGGCGGCGGAAAAGGTCATTTCCTTTGCCTTAAGGCCCGCTTGTGCCGCATGATCCGCGCCAAACCTCTGCCCTGAAGGACAACACCCATGCCCCACCTGATCCGCATCGACTGGCCCGACACCGGAATGCCCGACCTGCCCCCCGATCTCAGCCTGCCGGAATTGCAGGGGCGACTGGCGCAGACCCGCGCAGCGATGGCAGGACGGGGCCTTGACGTGCTCGTCGTCTATGGCGACCGCGAACACTTCGCCAATATTCAGTGGCTGACCGCCTTTGACCCACGGTTCGAAGAAGCGGTGCTGGTTCTGACCCCATCCGCTGCAACCCTGCTGGTGGGGAACGAATGTGAACCCTACACGCGGATTTCCCCCCTCGTGCAGGCCGGGATCATCACCGTGGAACTGGTCCCCAGCCTCTCGCTCATCTCTCAACCGCGCAAGGGCACCCGTATCGCCGATGCCATCCGCGATCTGGTTCCGGCGGGGGCCAGGGCAGGCTCCGCGGGCTGGAAATACTTCGGCACTGACGAAATGGACGACCCGGATCAGGCGCTTGATCTGCCCGTCTACCTCGCCGATCCCCTGTGAAAGCAGGCGGGCTCGGTCGTGAACGCCACTGACCTTTTCATGCACCCCGGCCACGGCTTGCGGTGCAACGTCGATGCCGCCGAAATCGCCCGGCTTGAGTTTTCCAACCAGATGGCGGCCAAGACGCTGACCCGCCTCGTCTTTGGCCTGCGCGAAGGGATGACCGATTTCGCAACCTTTGCAGCGGCGGGGGTCGGCGGCCTGCCGCTCGGTTGTCACCAGACGCTGGCCACGGGGGCGCGGGCCGATCAGGGCATGTCAGGCCCGAGCGGCCAGATCATCACCCGTGGCGTCCCCTTGTCGTTCAATATCTGTCACTGGGGATCAAACATCTGCCGCGCGGGGTGGGTCGCTTCCGACGCCTCTGACCTCCCAGCGGCCGCGCAGGACTATGTCGCGGCCTTCGCCGGGCCCTATGTGCAGGCCATGTCGCTCTGGTGCAGCCTCATGCGCCCGGGGGTGCCGGGCGGCGAACTCTGGTCCCGCATCATGGCCGCGCTGCCATTCGATGAATATGGCATCACGCTGAACCCCGGCCATCTGATCGGCATGGACGAATGGATTTCCTCACCTGTGTCCGAAGGGTCAAGCATCCCGCTTCGGTCCGGCATGGCGTTCCAGATGGACGTGATTCCGGGCAACCCGGTCTATGCTTCAACCCGGATGGAGGATGGTTATGTCATCGCAGACGCCGCCCTTCGAGCGAGCGTTGAGCATGACTTCCCTGCGGTTGCGGCCCGCTGCGCCGCGCGCGCCGCGTTCATGCGCGAGGTGATCGGGATCGACGTGCCGGCCGACCTTCTGCCACTTGCCGATACCTGCGGTATCGTTGCGCCCTTCTTGCTTGACCCGGAACAAGTCATCTCACTTTAGCGGCTGCCTTGATCGTGTCCCAACTGGTCACGCGCCTGTGGCCCAAGATCCTTGACCGCTTGACCATCGCCACGTGGCCCTCGTCCGATCTGGCCTCAGATCAGCCCCGCGGCCGCAGCGCCCGCCAAAAGGGAATGCGCCACATGATGCGCATGTTTGCCTTCGGTGGGGTGTATGTCGGGGATCTGAACGACCGTCAGACCAGCCGCAAAAGCCGACCTGGCCCCCGTCTCGGAGTCCTCGAACGCGATGCAGCGGGAAGGGGCCACGTTTAGCCGCTCTGCTGCCAGCAGATACGGATCGGGCGCCGGTTTCGCTTCGATGACATCATCAAAGGTCACCACCGTCTTCATCCAGGGCGCGAGCCCCGCGAGCGTGATCTTTTCATGCGCAGGGCCCCGGCGACTAGACGTGGCCACGGCCATAGGCAGACCCCGCGCGGCAATCTGACCAATCAAGTCCAGAGCCCCGGGCTTGAGAGGGATGCCTTCCCGGAACCGGATGGTGCAAAGCCTGTCCCATTCTGCATAGAAGGTTACGAGATCAACGGTCTGCCCGGTCTCAATCCCGATCAGGCGGGCGCGTTCGACATCGTGGATCCCGGCAAGCCCCTCAAAAAAGCCCATCGACACCGGAAAGCCAAGGTTGCGGCAGGCCTCGACTCCGGTTTCGTTGCACAGCACCTCGGTATCGATCAGGGTCCCGTCCAGGTCAAAGATCACGGCGTCAAAAGGGCGGGTCATAGAGGCACGGTTCCGATCAACTGTCAGGATGCGGCCTTATGACCGGATGCAAACCGACTGTCGATCCTTGCCAGGGTCAGAATGACAGCCGGTAACGCCGGAATCCGTCGTCTGTCGCGCCCAAAAAGGTCGCGCCATCCGGACCGTCCCCTGCCCCGTGCCCGGTGTCAAACCAGGCCGCCGTTCCGGGATTGGCGGCGAAGCGCCATGTCGGGCGAGCGACAGGCGAGACCGGACTGTTTCGCCGGATGTAATCCGTAACAACCTCGCGGGTACTGAGCATATCCTTGTGCACAAGTGTCCCGGCCACGGCAGAGGCAAACCCGCCGCCGCTGCCCGCCCGATAGCCGTTTGTCGCAACCAGCACCGTTTCGTCCGGGTCAATCGCCCGCCCGCCAATAGAAAGCGCGACGATCCTGCGGGCACCGGCATCAACAACGCGGCCCGCTGCATCAGTCCGCGCAGGCTGGACCGGGTCCACAACATATTCCGTCCCGTCCAGCAGATCGAAATTGTAGCCGGGGAAAGCCGGATCGATCAGTGGTTGATCCACGACCCCCGGCACAAGCCTGGTGAACAGCGACACACTGCGTTCAAGCCACAAAGCCACATCGGCCCCCCGGATCGCCAGAACGCAGAAGCCGTTCGGATACGGGTAAAGTTCAGAGGCATGTCTGTTCACCAAAGCGCCTGCCGGGATGTCGACATAGTTGTCTGGCCCCGCCCGACCTCCGGTCTTGAACGGCGCCGCTGCCGACAATAAGGGCAATCCCGCATAGGCCGTCCCTGTCAGCGCCTCGACCGCCCGTGCCCTTTGTGCATCCGCGACGAGCTGGAGTGTGGTATCCGGCGCAACAAGCGAAAAGAAGCTTTGCAGCGGCAACAGGGTCTGGCCCAGCGGCGTGCGGATCTCGTTCAGAACCTGCCGATGAACCTTACGCCCCACGGCCACGACTGCCGGATCGGGCCGCAAGGCAGGGCCTTCTTCTCCGATGATCGAAACGGCGCGCGCGGTTTGCCCCATCACTCTCCACCGACCAAGGTCCCGAACAATCGTAAGGTCGATCACGCCCACATGTGACCCGTGATAACCCGCCATCACTGCAGGCTTGCCATGCAACAGCCCCGCCGGATCTATACCTGTGTCCGGTTCCCAGGCGGGCCCCGGAAACACCTTATGGATATGGCCTGTCACGAGGGCATCAATCCCTGAAATTGCAGCGAGGGGTACGGCCGCGTTCTCCATCCCCGGTTCGGCTGTCACTGCCCCGATCCCGGAATGGCACAGGGCCAGAATCACCTCCGCACCTTCGGCCTTCATCCGGGGGACATAATCTGTCGCTGCCGCCAGTATATCCCGCGTCCTGATCCTGTCGCCAAGACTGGTCCGTTCCCACATCGCGACCTGTGGCGGGGCAAATCCGATCACGCCGATCCTGACCGGCCAGTTTGAACCATCCCTTGCCCTGATCATCCGGTCGAGCAGGACATAGGGCGGCAAAATCGGCCTTTCGGCCGCATCAAGCATGTTGGCCGAAACCATGGGAAAGTCGGCGCCGCGCAGGGCATCAGCCAGAAACGCCAGCCCATAGTTGAACTCGTGATTGCCCAATGTCCCGGCGTCATAGCGCAGTGCATTCATCGCCGCGATCATCGGATGGGCCGCATCGGCCATCGTTTCAGGATGGGCCGCCACCCAGTCTGACATCGGGTTGCCCTGAAGGAAGTCCCCGTTGTCGAACAGAAGCGTATTGTCAGACCCGGCCCTTAGCCGCCGGATGAGCGACGCCGTCCAGACCAGCCCGGCTGATCTGCTGGGGCGATCGGTGAAATAGTCATGCGCCATCAGATGCGCGTGCAGATCAGTCGTGGCCAGAACCCGCAGTTGCGCAAACGTACCGTTCGGCGGGCTGACGTCGTCCTGTTTCACCATTCTGGTCCCTTCACGATGCCGTTGCCGGAAATGTGCGGGTCCGTCGGCAAAAGTCGAGCCATCAAGGCGGGGACTTTCAACTTCCTTCCTTATTGCCGATGGTGCGCGAAACAGTCGGGACCCATGTCATGAAAATCGCGGAAACAGTAACATTCGGAGGCTCCAGCCTTGACCGCGCGGCCGAGGTCCGGGGCGATACATCCGCGCTTGCGGCATTGCGCAGTAACCCCGGATCATGCAGCCTGCTCCTTTGGCGGGGCAAACCCCTCGTGACCGGCGAAGGTCCGGATGCACTGGCGCGTCTGCCGCTGGACCATCCGGTGCTTGCCGGTGGCGAACCCCCGATCCTTCTGGGCCGCGAACACGAGGCCGGGATCTGGGCCCATGACATCTCGAAATGGGAGCCGCAGGGCGAGGATATCGCCTCTATCGGTGCCTTTCTTGATGCCACAGAACAGCGCCACCCTCTGCTGCCGCCGGAACAACGCTTTGCCGAACTGCGCGCTGTCATGACGCGCCTTTCCCCACGTGATGCCGAACTCGCAGCGACTGCCAAGGCCGTGTTCGGCTGGCACGACAGCCACCGCTTTTGCGCCCGCTGCGGACAACCAAGCGTCGTTGCAATGTCAGGCTGGCAGCGCGATTGCCCAGCCTGCGGCTCGCATCATTTCCCCCGCACTGATCCTGTCGTGATCATGCTCATCACACATGGCAACGCGGTCCTTCTTGGCCGTTCGCCGGGCTGGCCCGAAGGCATGTATTCCCTTCTCGCGGGCTTTATCGAACCCGGCGAAACGATCGAAGCGGCCGTCCGCCGCGAAGTGTTCGAGGAATCAGGCGTCCGCGTCGGGGCCGTCGGCTACCTTGCCAGCCAGCCTTGGCCCTTTCCCGCCTCTCTCATGTTCGGCTGCCGGGGAGAGGCGCTGGATACCGCCATCACACTCGATCCCAAGGAACTTGAACACGCGCTCTGGGTCAGCCGGGAACGACTGACCGAGATCTTTGCCGGTCGCGATCCGTCGATCAAGGCCGCCAGAAAAGGGGCAATCGCACACTTTTTGCTGGAAAACTGGCTTGCGGACCGGCTCGACTAGGCCACATTAAACACCAACGAACAATCATAGCAGGCAGTCAAGGCATGAAGTTTTCGACAAAGGACGACATCGAAGCCCCCGTGGACTTCGTTTTCGCCCAGATTACCGATTTTGCGGGTTTCGAAAGAGCGGCACTGCGTCAGGGTGCCAATGTCAAACGGGTCGACACGAACCCCCTCCCGGGCGTCGGGTCGGTCTGGGAGGCAGTGTTTCCGTTTCGTGGCAAGGAACGTGAAGTCCGGCTCGAAATTACACAGCTCGAAGCCCCGAACAGCATGGTTATCAAGAGCAAATCCGGTGGGCTGGACAGTGAAACAAGAATAGACCTTGTCGCCCTCTCGCGGACCGACACCCGCCTCACGGTTGAAATCGAACTGATGCCGACAAACCTGACATCACGTCTCCTTGTCCAATCCTTCAAGCTGGCCAAAGGCACGATGACGACCAGACTGCAGAGCCGACTGACATCCTTCGCCAAGGACGTGCAAAGCCGGTACAAGCGCCGCAAGACGGCCTGATACCTTCAGGCAGATGCGTGCCGGCGCTGTGCCGCCGGATAGACGCCCATCAAATGGAAATGGTCGGTGAAGTATCCCAGTTCCTCCAGCGCCAGCTTGACGTTGGCGTCGTCGGGATGTCCTTCGATTTCGGCATAGAACTGTGTCGCTGTGAACTGGCCGCCGACCATGTAGCTTTCCAGCTTGGTCATGTTGATGCCATTCGTCGCAAACCCGCCCAGCGCCTTGTAAAGTGCGGCCGGGATGTTGCGGACACGGAAGACGAAGCTGGTCATCATCCCCTGCCCGCCCCGCCGCGTCAGGTTCAATTCGCGTGACATGATCAGGAAACGGGTCGTGTTGTTGTCATTGTCTTCGATATTGCGGGCAAGCACATCAAGCCCGTTGATCTGCGCGGCAATCTCGCTGGCCAATGCCGCTTCGGCCTTGTCGCCCAGACGGGCCACTTCGCGGGCGCCAGCGGCATTGTCGGACCAGTTCAGCGTGGCCAGACCATGCTCGCGGATGAACCCCCGTGCCTGCCCCAGCAGGATCGCCATGCTCCGCACGCGCCTGACATCGGCAAGGGTCGCCCCCTTGACGGCAAGCAGGTTGATGTGGACCCGCACAAAGGCTTCGTCCACGATATGCAATCCGCTGTCAGGCAGCAGGTGGTGCACGTCCGCGACGCGGCCATAGGTCGAATTCTCGACCCCGATCATGCCAAGTTCGGCGTCCCCGCGCCGGACCGCTTCCATCGCGTCCTCGAAAGTCGGGCAGGGCAATGGTTCAAGGTCTGGCCGCGCCTCGACACAGGCCTGATGGCCGTAAGCCCCCGCCTCACCCTGGAATGCGATCCGGCCGACCATGCTATCTTCCCCGTCAAAGCCCGGAATTCGGGCAATAAGTCGCGCCCTTATACCTTGCACAGGGGGGTTGGAAGCGGATACATGAGCGCAAAACTTGCGGACGAAATGGATAGCGACATGTTCGACACAATGACCATCACCAAAGCAGTGGGCGGCTTTTGCGGTGCTTTTCTGGTGTTCCTGCTGGGCGGTTGGTTCGCGGAAACCATCTACAGCCGCGGACACGGCGGCGGCCACGGTCATGAAGTTGCATCTTATGTCGTCGAAGTGCCCGGTGCAGAATCCGAAGAAGCGGCACCAGTCGAAGAGGGCCCCTCGTTTGAGGAACTCTTTGCAGCAGCCGATGCGTCAAAGGGCGAAACAGTGTTTCGGGCCTGCCAGTCCTGTCACTCTCTCGAAGCTGGCAAAAACGGGACTGGTCCCTACCTCCATGGCGTAGTCGGCCGTCCAGTCGAATCCGCGACAGGTTATGAATATGACGGTGCGTTGATCGCTGTGAACGATGTATGGACCCCGGAATCGTTGAACGCCTTCATCACCAATCCCAAAGAGTATGCTCCGGGGACCAAGATGGCGTATAACGGGATGCGTGACCCCGTTGACCGCGCAAACCTGATCGCCTTCCTTGCGACCCAGACGAACTGATCGTCTGGCGCTTTCATCGTGGGCCGTTCCGAGGCATCGGAACGGCCCTTTTCGTTTGCAGAAGCCGGTTTCCTGCTGTCACACGCGCCGTTCACCGCTTCTCACGCAATCTCAACTTGAATGTTTGTTGCGTGGTCATTTAGCTGCAACAAAAGAAGATGTCGCGCCGTCGACAGACCAAGACCCAATAAGGAGTGCCCCAGGATGCCAAAGGATCACCGCATGATCGTTCTTGCCGCGCCCCCTTTGATGGCGATGCCACGATGGAAGGGCGTAATGTTCGGCGGGGCCTTTGCGATCGGGGCGGCGATGGCGGCCGATGCGGTGCGGGCCCAGGATGCCAGTGTCATCACTTCCCACGGCTACAACTATTACGGCGAACTCAAGTATTCCGCTGACTTCCCTAACTTGGACTATGTAAATCCTGATGCCCCCAAAGGCGGCGAGATAAGTGTATGGGCGCAGGGTGCGTTTGACAACATGAACCCCTATGCCGCCGAAGGTACTCCAGGAACTTTGGCGACGATTGGCTATGAATCCCTGATGACCGGAACCGCGGACGAGGTGTCGTCGTCCTACTGCTTGATCTGCGAAATGCTCGAATACCCCGAAGACCTGTCTTACGTGATTTTTCACATGCGTCCCGAAGCGAAATTTTCGGACGGAACCCCGGTGACGGCAAACGACGTGGTGTTCTCGCATAACCTGATCATGGAACAGGGCCTGCCGTCTTACCGCGCGGCTGTGTCACAGATCATTTCGGGCGTCAGTGCAATCAACGACCTGACGGTCCGGTTTGATTTCGTGCCAGACGCGCCGGTGCGTGACCGGATCATCACGGCCGGCGGATCGCCGGTCTGGAGCAAGGCGTGGTACGAAACCACAGGGGCCCGGCTTGACGAAAGCCGCCTTGAGATCTCGCCAGGCTCGGGTGCCTATGTTCTGGATTCCATCGATCCGGGCCGGCAGATCATCTATCGCCGCAACCCCGATTACTGGGGTAACAACCTGCCCATCAACATCGGTCAGAACAACTTTGACACGATCCGGGTTGAATACTTTGCCGATTCCACAGCGGCGTTCGAAGGGTTCAAAGCGGGCGAATATACGTTCCGTCAGGAAAACTCTTCCCTGTCCTGGGCCACGCAATACGACTTTCCGTCTCTTTCGTCGGGCTATGTCGTGAAGACGACCTTGCCGAATGGCAACCTTCCAGGCGGCAACGGGATTGTTTTCAACCTTGCCAAGCCGCAGTTTGCCGACCGCCGTGTCCGCGAGGCGATGGCGCTGATGTTCAACTTCTCATGGACCAACGAAACGTTGCAGTATTCTCTCTTCAGCCAGCGCGAGAGCTTCTGGCAGAATTCTGATCTGGCCGCGCAAGGTGTTCCCGAAGGCCGTGAACTGGAACTATTGCAATCGGTCGCTGACCTTATCGACCCCGCGATCCTGACAGAGTCGGTGACGATGCCACATACCTCGGATGCGGGCCAACAGCTGGACCGGACGAACCTGCGCGCCGCCCTTGCGCTGCTGGAAGAGGCGGGCTGGGTCGCGGGCGATGACGGCAAGGTGCGAAATGCCGAAGGACAGACGCTTGACGTCGAATTCCTGTCCTATTCGCCAACCTTTGACCGCATCCTGATGCCTTATGTAGACAACCTGACGCGGATCGGGATCAACGCAACCTACAACCGGATCGACCCGGCGCAGTATCAGCAGCGCACGCTCGACCTCGATTACGACGTGATTTATGATGGCTATTCCAACAGCTTGGACGAAGGGCTTGCCCTGACCCAGCGTTACGGAAGCGAAGGCGTGGGTGACGTGTTCAACCCGGCGTCTTATTCCTCTCCGGCGGTCGACAAGTTGATCGGAGTTGTGGCAGCGGCGACTGACTACGAAGACATGGCGGCCGGGGTGCGGGCAATTGACCGCATCATGCGGCGCGAGATGTTCATCGTACCGACATGGTACAATCCGAACTACTGGGTCGCCTATTTCGACATGTACGAGCATCCCGATCCGCTCCCGCCCTATGCCTTGGGCCAGCTGAGTTTCTGGTGGTACAATGCGGAAAAGGCCGAAGCTCTGCGGGCCGCAGGCGCGTTGCGCTGAACTGACCTGAACCCAGATGGGCGCTTACATCCTGCGACGCTTCCTGCTCGTCATCCCGACGCTGCTGGGCATCATGATCGTCAACTTTGCCCTGATCCAGTTCGTTCCGGGCGGGCCGATTGAACAGATCATTGCACAGATGGAAGGGCGCGGGGATGTATTCGAAAACATCTCGGGCGGGCGCGGGGATACGGAAATCGTGGCTGAAACCAATGACACCGGCAGCACCTATGCCGGTGCCCGGGGGCTTCCGCCGGAATTCATCGCCCAGTTGGAAAAGGAATTCGGCTTCGACAAACCGCCGCTTGAGCGGTTCCTGAACATGATGTGGGACTATATCCGGCTCGACTTTGGGGAAAGCTGGTTCCGGTCCATGTCGGTCGTCGATCTTGTGCTGGAAAAAATGCCCGTGTCGATCACTTTGGGCCTGTGGTCCACGCTGATCGCCTACCTGATCTCGATTCCGCTTGGCATCCGCAAGGCGGTCCGCGACGGGTCGCGGTTTGATACCTGGACCAGCGGCGCAATTATAGTGGGCTATGCGATTCCCGGATTCCTGTTTGCGATCCTGCTTATCGTCCTGTTTGCCGGCGGCTCTTACTGGCGGATCTTCCCCCTGCGTGGCCTTACGTCGAGCAATTGGGAAGACCTGTCTGCGATGGGCAAGGTGCTGGATTACCTCTGGCACATCTTCCTGCCGGTCTTGGCCCTGACGATTTCGTCTTTCGCCACGCTGACCCTCCTGACGAAGAACTGCTTTCTGGACGAGATCAAGAAGCAGTATGTCATGACAGCTAAGGCCAAGGGTCTGACCGAAGCCCGCGTCCTTTACGGCCATATCTTCCGGAACGCGATGCTTCTGGTAATCTCAGGCTTTCCCGCGCTGTTCGTGGGCGTGTTCTTTGGGGGCAGCGTCATCATCGAAACGCTTTTCTCGCTCGACGGTCTTGGCCGTCTGGGATTTGAGGCGACGCTGCAACGCGACTACCCGGTGATGTTCGGTACGCTTTTTGCCTTCTCGCTGATCGGATTGGTCATCGGAATCATCACGGACCTGACCTATGTTCTAATCGATCCCCGCATCGACTTTGAAGGTCGGGGCTGACCTGATGCGCCTGTCCCCTCTGAACCAACGCCGCTGGCGCAATTTCTGCCGCAACAGGCGGGCCTATTGGTCGCTCTGGATTTTTCTTGTCCTGTTCGTCACTTCGCTTTTTGCCGAGTTCATTGCCAACGACAAACCGATCCTTGTGAGCTATCGGGGCGAACTGCGGATGCCTGTGTTCCAATATTATTCGGAACGTGATTTTGGGGGCGACCTGCCAAGTAGGGCACGATATCTGGACGTGGAACTCCAGTGCCTGATCTACACTGGCGGGCTTTTGGAGTGCTATGACGACCCGGAAGGTCTGATCGCAGAGGCTAAGGCGGGGACCTTGTCGATCGAAGGGTTCGAGAAGGGCTGGATGATCTGGCCGATCATCCCATATTCCTACAACACCATCGTCGACGTTCCCGGAGTGGCCCCCGCCCCGCCATCCGACACCAACTGGCTTGGCACCGACAGCGCCAAACGGGATGTGGTGGCGCGGGTCATCTATGGGTTCCGCCTGTCCATCTTCTTTGCGATTGTTGTCGTCGCGGTGTCGTCGGTCGTGGGCATCGCGGCGGGTGCCGTGCAGGGGTATTTTGGCGGCTGGACCGACCTGATCTTTCAACGCATCCTTGAAATATGGGGCGGAATCCCGTCACTCTATGTCATCATCATCGTCTTCGCGATCCTCGAGCGAAGTTTCTGGTTACTTGTCTTTCTTTCTGTCCTGTTCGGCTGGCCCGCCCTTGTCGGCGTTGTCCGGGCCGAATTCCTGCGGGCGCGCAATTTCGAATATGTCCGCGCAGCCCGTGCGCTTGGCGTGTCGAATGTCAAGATCATGTTCCGCCATATGCTGCCCAACGCCATCGTTGCGACCGTGACGCTGATGCCCTTTCTTGTCACCGGGGCCATCGGGTCGCTGGCGACGCTTGATTTCCTAGGCTTCGGACTTCCTCTGTCGGCCCCGTCGCTGGGCGAACTGAGCCAGGACGCCAAGGAAAACCTGCAGGCCCCGTGGCTTGGCTTCACGGCCTTCTTTACCTTTGCGATCATGCTGTCGCTTCTGGTCTTTGTCTTTGAGGGCGTCCGTGATGCCTTTGACCCCCGAAAGACCTTTGCATGACCGATATCCTTGAGGTCAAGAACCTGCAAATCCGGTTCAAGCAGGACGGGTCCGAGGTGCACGCCGTGCGCGGTGTGTCATTCACTATCGCCAAGGGTGAAACTGTTGCGCTGGTGGGTGAAAGTGGCTCTGGCAAGTCTGTTACAGCTCTGTCAACTGTCGCCCTACTGGGTGACAGTGCAAGGGTCGAAGGGTCGATCCGCTATAACGGCAAGGAAATGGTCGGCGCGACGGAGCCCGAACTTCGGCGGGTGCGCGGGAACGACGTCAGCTTCATCTTTCAGGAGCCGATGACGTCGCTCAACCCCCTTCACACGATCGAGAAGCAGTTGGCCGAATCGATTGAACTGCATCAGGGCCTGCGCGGCCCGGCCGTGCGGGACAAGATCATCGAACTCTTGACCAAGGTCGGGATTCGCGACCCCGAAACCCGACTTGGGGCCTATCCACACCAACTGTCCGGCGGTCAGCGCCAGCGGGTCATGATCGCGATGGCGCTGGCCAACGGGCCCGAGCTCTTGATCGCAGACGAACCCACCACTGCGCTGGACGTGACCATTCAGGCCCAGATCCTTGATCTACTGGCAGACCTTAAGGCGCGCGAAGGGATGAGCCTTTTGTTCATCACGCACGACCTGACAATTGTCCGCCGAATCGCCGACCGGGTCTGCGTCATGAAAAATGGCGAAATCGTCGAACAGGGCCCGACCGAGACGATATTTGCGAACCCGCAGCATCCCTATACCCGCATGTTGCTCGCAGCGGAATCAACCGGTTTTCCGATCCCCGTGGAAGAAGGTTCACAGACCATCGTCCAAACCGACGCGCTGCGGATTTGGTTCCCGATCCATCGCGGATTGATGAAACGGACCGTGGGCTATATCAAGGCCGTCAACGCCGCAACCCTTTCGGTCAGGGCCGGCGAAACCATCGGCATCGTAGGCGAAAGCGGATCGGGCAAGACCACGCTTGCCCTTGCCATCATGCGCCTCATCCGATCCGAAGGTCCGATCAGTCTGCTGGGCAAGCGCATTGACGGGCTAAGTCAGAACCAGATGCGCCCGCTACGCAAGGACATCCAGGTCGTTTTTCAGGACCCCTACGGTTCGTTGTCGCCGCGTATGACCGTGGAACAGATCATCGCCGAAGGGCTGGGCGTTCATGGCATAGCCCCCGGCCAGAACAGCAGCGCGATGGTGGCCGAAATCATGACCGAAGTCGGCCTTGATCCTGCGATGGCCCACCGCTATCCGCACGAGTTTTCTGGCGGCCAGCGCCAGCGCATCGCCATCGCCCGCGCCCTGATCTTGCGACCGCAGCTGATCGTGCTGGATGAACCGACGTCGGCTCTCGACATGACGGTTCAGGTTCAGATTGTCAGTCTTCTGCGCGATCTCCAACGAAAATACGGGCTGGCCTATCTGTTCATCAGCCACGACCTCAAGGTCATCCGCGCGATGGCGCACAAGGTCATGGTGATGAAGAACGGAGATGTGGTCGAAGCGGGAGATGCGGCGGCGGTGTTCAACGCGCCGAAGACCGACTACACCAAGGCGCTCATGGCCGCCGCCTTTGAGGCAGCAGCCGTCGCACATTAGCTTTCTTCCGTTCCGATCATGAAGCAGGTCGTGCCCCTTGCCTGGAACCGTCGGCAGGCCAGATCGGCCTGTTCCCGCGTCAGGCCCATGATGTTGGCATCAAATCCGCCCGACCGCTGAATGATCCGACGCAGGCCGCCGTCAAGCGCCTCGGATTCCGTCAGGGCCGCCTGGAGGAGGAAGCGTTCAGCTGAAGATTGCGAGTTGAAGCTTCCCAGATTGATGCCCCAATGATGTCCGCCCGAGGTTGAAACGCGGGTCACAACTTCGGTGCCTTCATCTGCGGTGGGATCTTCGGCGGGGGCAATTGCCTCGGCCGTCATTATGATCTCGGCCGGGCGCACTTCGGGCTCGACGATGCCTTCCTCGACTTGGCCGCCGACATCAGCCGTGACGAGCAATTCTCCGGTCGCGGCCCGCTCGACTTGTGCGACATCTGCCAGGGCGGCAAGTGTTTCAGGCTGAGCATCGGTTGTGGCTGCAAAATTCTCATCCGGCTGGCCAGGCGCCGAATTGCTGGCCGATGTCTGCAAAGCCTCGGCAAGAACGTCCTCGATCACATCCGCCGTAACTGCCGCAATCAGCGCGTCGCCTTCGAGTGCAGGCCGTGCCTGCGGACGAATACTGTTCTGAACCTGACCTGAAACACGGATGGTCCTGCCGGATGCGCCAGGCTCGACCGCTTGCGGCGCATTGGCATGGGCGTTGTTGCCAGGTGCCGCAGAGGCTGTCTCGAAGTAAGGCACAGCGTCAAGGGCACGAGTCGCAACATTCCTTGACGCTTCGGCAAAGCCAAGGTCCAGAAGCTCGGAGACCCTCGCGTTGCGGTTCGCGGTCGACGTTCCACCGAACACGGTCGCGATGATCCGGACCTGCCCCCGCTGCGCCGAGGCGACAAGGTTGTAGCCCGCTGCGTTCGTAAAGCCCGTCTTGATCCCGTCCGCGCCTTCATAGCTGTCAAGGAAACGGCGGTTCGTATTGGCGACTTCGGCAATGCCCGCATCGGCCGTGCGCCGCGAGAACAGGTTGTAGTACTGCGGGAAATCATAGATCAGGTGACGGCCCAGGATGCTCATGTCATGGGCGGTTGAATAGTGGCCTTCCTGGGTCAGACCGTTCATGTTCAGTAAATGGGTGTTGTTCATGCCCATGGCAGCGGCAGTGGCATTCATCCGCGCTGCGAAAGCTTGGCTTGACCCTGCAAGGCCGATGCCAACGGCGGTCGCGGCATCATTGGCCGATTTCACCGCCGCAGCCCGAAGAAGGTAGCGAAGCCGGATCGTCTGTCCGGCGCGCAAGCCAAGTTTGGACGGCGGCATGTTCGCCGCCTCGGCTGTGATCGTGATTTCGGTGTCAAGTGTGATCTCGCCCTGGTCGATGGCCTGGAACGCGATATAGAGCGTCATCATCTTGGTCAGAGAAGCGGGGTGAAGCCGCGTGTCGGCATTCGTAGCATGGATCACTTCGCCCGTCCGGGCATCCATGACGTAATCGGCATAAGGGGCTGCGCGGCCCGGGATCGGAGCAAAGACGCCCGCAATCAGGATGAACAACAGCAACAGCCCGAAACGGGCCGACTGAGTCAGTCGACTGGTCATTTTGCTTGCCTTTTTCTGCCTCTGGATGCCGGATGCGTGCCCGGACACCTCATGAATTGGGCAAAAGTTAGCACAAGATATGGCCTTGGAAAACTCCCTAAATTCAATCGCTTTGCGCCCGAGGTGCAGGTTGGCAACACAGATTTTGGGGGATTCGGCGGGGGTCCTACCAGATAAGCGAATGTGGCATCAATGTGGCGGCAATAAGGACGACGTGTGTTCCAGTTCGGACAGCAGATCGGGCAGTTCACCCAGTGTCGCGATCTCGCGGAAACGGGGATGGGATTGCGGTGCTTCGGCATGGTCAAGCACCCAGGCAACGCCGTGGGGCACGTGAACACCCCATGCTCCGGCCTCGATCGCGGGCAGGACATCGGACTTGACCGAGTTGCCGACCATGACCTGACGCTTTCCGCCCAGACGGGCAAAGATTCGGGCATAGATCGCCGGGGTCTTGTCGCTCACGATTTCAACCGCATCGAAAAGATCGCCCAGACCCGATTGGGCAAGCTTGCGTTCCTGATCCAGAAGGTCGCCCTTGGTGATCAGCACCACCCGCCCCATACTGGCCACCGCCGTCACCGCCTCGCGCGCATGGGGCAAGAGATCAATCGGATGGGCGAGCATTTCGCGCCCCGCCGCCATCAATTCACTGATGACCACGGCCGGCACGCGACCTTCGGTCACTTCGATGGCCGTTTCGATCATCGACAGGACAAACCCCTTCACCCCGAATCCATAGTGGCCAAGGTTGCGCTTCTCGGCCGCAAGGAGCTGTTCGTTCAGGTGATCGTGGTCCGCATAGTTGCCCAGAAGTTCAGCAAATCGCGCTTGCGTCAGCTGATAGAACCGTTCGTGATGCCAAAGCGTGTCGTCTGCATCGAACCCAACGGTCCAGCGATCCCTCTGCGTCGTCATATCCCGGCCTCTGGTTGATCTCTGGTCTTTTCATAGCCATACGACAGCCTATATACAGCGATCAAAGTGGCTCTGGCCGGGGAAACGCAAGGTCCACGATGCTGACCGATTTCTACATGATGGCACAAAACCCTGACGACGATCTTGGCATCGGCGTCAAGCTTGACACTCGTCCGAAAACCAAACGTCCGCCGCTCTACAAAGTTCTGATCCTCAACGACGACTACACGCCGATGGAATTCGTCGTGCATGTGCTGGAGCGGTTCTTTGGCATGACCCATGCGCAGGCGTTTGAACTCATGCTGACCGTCCACAAGAAGGGGATCGCTGTTGTCGGCGTGTTTTCCTACGAGATCGCCGAAACCAAGGTCGCGCTCGTGATGGACTTTGCCCAGCGGCACCAGCACCCGCTGCAATGCACGATGGAGAAAGAGTAGGGACGGGCCCGCGCCCCTGCCCTGCCGGAACATATGTCCCAGTCGCGTCTGACCACAGCCCTGCAAGAGGGCCATTTGCGGCTACCCGACGGGGACATTGCCGTTTTGCGTCCACCTGCGACGACCGATCTTTCCGCCTTTGACCCCGGACGCCTGCGGATCAGTCAGGGTTTTCGGCCCGACCATGACCATTGGGTTGCGGCAGGGCTCAGGGTCGCTATCACAGCCAAACCCGCGGCAGCCACGCTGGTTGTGGCGCCCCGGTCCAAGGCCCATGCCCGCGCCCTTGTGGCCGAGGCTTGCCATCTGGCGCAATTCGTCATCATTGACGGGCAGAAGACTGATGGTATCGACAGTCTGTGGCGCGACGTGCGCAGCCGCATCGGCGAAGTTGAAACGCTGACCAAGGCACATGGCCGGTTGTTCTGGTTCCATGTCTCTGACTGTTTTGCCGAATGGGCCGCCCCAGAACCCGCACGTGGCCCGGATGGCTTTGTCCGGCAAGCAGGAGTGTTTTCGGGCGACGGAATCGACCCGGGCTCTGCCCTTCTTGCCGCGTCGCTGCCGCCCAAGCTTCCGGCGCGCATGGCCGACCTTGGTGCAGGCTGGGGTTTCCTCGCGCAAGAAGTGTTGAAGCGCGATTCGGTCATCTCGCTTGATCTGGTCGAGGCGGAACATCTCGCGCTAGATTGCGCCCGGCTGAACATCATTGATCCCCGCGCGCATTTCCACTGGGCCGACGCCACCCGCTTTGCCCCTGGCAAGCCCGTAGACGGCATCGTCATGAACCCGCCCTTTCACACCTCACGCACGGCCGATCCCGATCTGGGTCGTGCCTTTATTCGTGCTGCAGCACGCCTGCTGACTCCCGCCGGGCAGCTGTGGATGGTGGCCAATCGCCATCTGCCTTATGATTCGACACTGACCGAATGCTTCAAGGTCGTCGACGACATCGGCGGCAACCCCAGTTTCCGCATCATCCATGCGACCCGCCCGAAACGCTGACCGCCCTTCCGACAGGATCGCGCCCCATGACATTTTCAATCGCAGGCAAGACGGCAATCGTGACGGGCGCCGCACATGGGGTCGGTCTGGCCATAGCCCGGCATTTCGTGGACGAAGGCGCCCGCGTCGTCTTTGCCGATATGGACGAAGAAGCGCTGGAACGTGAGGTGGGCCAGATAGCCGGCGAAGATGGCCCTGTCCGGATCTTTGCCGGAGACCTGCGGGAAAAGCTGACCATCGCCAATCTTCTGTCGCTGACCGCTGGCGCCTTTGACCGGATCGACATTCTGGTCAATGCATCGCGGCAGGTCCTGACGACGAACCCTCTCGACCCCGAAGACAACTCGGTCGAGGAACTGCTGGAACAGAACCTGATGACGGCGCTGCGCATGTCGCAGGCGACGGCCAAACGCATGATCCGGCAGGCTGAAGGCAGTCAGGAAGGGCCGGTCGGCTCGATCATCAACCTGTCCTCCATTGCCGCGCGGCGCACCCGGCCCGATCTTCTGGCCTATTCGGTCAGTGCCGCAGCGCTTGACCAGATGACCCGTTCGCTCGCGGTGGCGCTGGCCCCCAAACGTATCCGCGTCAATGCCGTGGCCTATGGAAGCGTGATGAGCGGACACCTGCGCGGTATCCTGCGTCAGGATGAAGGAATGCGCACCGAAATCGTCACCCACACCCCGCTGGGCCGCATCGCATCCCCGGCTGAAGTCTCGGACGCCGTGCAATATCTGGCCTCTGACGCCTCGGGCTTTGTCACGGGGCAGATCATCACCGTCGATGGCGGCCGGACCCTGATCGATCCCGCAGCCGTCTCGGTGCATTAGGTCATTCGGGAAAACTGGCCTGACACTGGGCGACGGCGGCATTGGTGGCCGGGGTCAGACGTCTGCGTTGTTCTTCAAGCTGGTTCAGTAAGGCCTGCGTTTCCCGCAGGTCGATGGCAACGGGCTCGACGATATTGCGGACAAAGACCTGTTCGCACCATTCAAAGTCGACGGTTCCATCACTGTTGAAGTTCGGGCACATGCGGTTAAAGGACTGCACCTCCTGACGTTCGACCGTGCCATATCCGCGCTGCAGATCTGCCTGCTTTTGCGCGATCAGCGCGTTGATGACGTTGAGGTCCTGCGTGGCCGATGACAGACAGGACTGCAACGGCGTTTCGCAGGCCGCGAGGGCCATGAGCGGCAACAGCATCATAATCTTGCGCATGGCGTTCACCCCTTTTCAACTTGCCCGACGGCCATCGCCTATTCGGGATAGGTTGCAATACATTGCTGGACAGCCGCGTTAGATTCGCGGGTCAGGCGGGTCTTTTGTTCCTGAAGTTGCTGAAGCTTTTCCCGTTCGGCCCGCACGTCGATGGACACCGGAACATTGTTCGTGACAGTCTGCGTCTGGTCGCAGCGATAGTTGAAGACGGTGCCATCGGGATTCTGCGTCGTGCAGATATCCCGGACGACGACGACCTGCTGCTGCGGATAAAGCGCATAGCCCCGCGCGATGTTCCCCTGTGTCGTCTGGATCAGAGCGTTCACGGTATTCAGTTCCCGCGTGGCGGCGGAAATGCAGGATTGCTGCGGCGTCGCGCAGGCGGCCAGACCAAGAAGGGGAAGGATGAAAAGGGCTTTACGCATGGGCATCTCCGGAATTGACATGGATCATAGCTGTCTGGCGACTGACCTGCAAAGGGTGCTAGATCAGATTGATAAGCAATAACATGGGATGGGCCGCATGACGGCGGAGGATCTTAGAGACGAAAAACGCAAGGCCGCAGACTGGTTCCGGCAATTGCGCAATGACATCGTCGCAGCTTTCGAAGGGTTGGAGGACAATCAGACTTCTGGTCCTTTCACCGACCGGCCAGCGGGCCGTTTTGAGGTCAGCGAAACGCGCCGCCATTCGGACGACGGATCGGATGCGGGTGGCGGTCTGATGTCGGTGATGCGCGGCGGGCGCGTGTTCGAAAAAGTCGGCGTCAATATCTCGACCGTCTATGGCACGCTGGCGCCCCGGGCGCAAAAGGCGATGGCCGCGCGCGGTGTGCCCGGCATGGAAAGTGATCCGCGGTTCTGGGCATCGGGCATTTCGCTGGTGGCGCATATGCAGAACCCCCATGCTCCTGCCGTGCACATGAACACCCGCATGTTCTGGACACCGGGTGCCTGGTGGTTCGGGGGCGGGTCCGACCTTAACCCCTGCATAGAGTATGCCGAGGACACGGCCCATTTCCACGCGACCCAGAAAGCCCATCTCGATCCTCATGGCGCGGCCCATTATCCCCGGCTCAAGGCCTGGGCGGATGAATACTTCTTCGTGCCGCACCGGGGCCGGGCGCGAGGGGTCGGCGGCATCTTCATGGACGATTACTGCACCGGCGACTGGGCGGCGGATTTTGCCCTGACGCAGGATATTGGCCGCGCCTTCCTTCCCGCCTATGTGCCGCTGGTCGAACGGCGCAGGTCGGCGCCCTGGACCGAAGCGGACAAGGACGTGCAGCTGGTTCACCGGGGGCTCTATGCCGAGTACAACCTTGTCTATGACCGGGGGACGAAGTTCGGGCTAGAAACCGGGCATGATGCCAATGCGGTCCTGATGAGCCTTCCGCCGCTAGCAAAATGGGTGTGATCCGCAAGGCGTGCCGTCGGTGCTCTGCGAGGCTTTTCCTGATCGGGCCTTGGCTTCTTTGTCTTCCAAATACCTCTGCCGGAGGCACGCGCGTGGCGCAGCCACGCTGAAAGGGTGTGCGCCGCAGGCGCTCCTCAGGATTGCGGTCGGTCGTTGGGTCAGGCGCGGCCCGCTGAGGACGACAGGGTCAATGGGTCGACGCCGATGGACTTCAGGGCCGCGGCCCATTTGAATTCATTGGCACGGCCAAAGATCAGGTCGGGCCGGGCCGGGCCGGTGAGCCAGCCGTTCGCTGCCAATTCTGATTCAAGCTGGCCCGGACCCCAGCCTGCATAGCCCAGTGCCAGCAGCGATGCGCGCGGGCCTTTGCCTTCGGCCAGGCGTTCCAGCACATCGAGTGTGGCGGTCATGGAGATGTCGGCGTCCACCTGCAGCGTGCCCTGGGGCGAGGTGAAATCCGAAGAGTGAAGGACAAAGCCGCGCCCGTGTTCGACGGGGCCGCCGATATGGACGCGAATATCGGGCATTCCAGGCCCGCGCTGAATACCAAGTTGCTCAAGCTGGTCGGCAAAGCGGGTATCGGGGGCCGGTTTGTTCACGATCAGGCCCATCGCGCCCTGATCGGAATGGGCGCAGATGTAGATCACGCTTTTCACGAAACGGGGATCGCCCATGCCGGGCATGGCGATCAGGCACTTTCCGGCAAGGGCCGACGGGAATGCTTCCATCCCTTGATGATGTGGTGCAGGGCCGCCACGTGCAAGGGGGTGCTCACCGGGCTCTCGCATCAACGTGACTTTCCATTGAACGGGCATTGGCCGAAGAGGTGGCCCATGAAAGATATCCTGCCTGCCGCCCTGCTGACCATTTTGTCCTGTCTGCCTCTGCCCGGTCTGGCGCAGACGCCGGACGATGTCATCAAGCTTGAGGTTCTGCCGGGGTGGGATACCGAACACGGGACCCATATGGCGGGCCTGCGGCTGACGATGGCGCCGGGTTGGAAGACCTATTGGCGTGCGCCGGGCGATGCGGGCATTCCGCCGGCCTTTGACTGGACGGGTTCAGAAAACGTCGCCCGGGCCGAATTGCATTGGCCGGTGCCGGAAGTGTTCCATCTGAACGGGATGCAGTCGATTGGTTACAGCGGGCAGGTCGTCATCCCGATCGAGCTGACCCCTGTGGCACGGGGCGGGGAAACGCGGCTGGCCGGGCAGGTTGATCTGGGTGTCTGCGACGACATTTGCGTGCCTGTGCATCTGCGCTTTGATGCGGCCCTGCCGGGGACCGGGCAGCGGAACGTGGCGATTGCGACGGCGCTGGTCGACCGCCCGCTGACGGCCGAGGAAGCAAAGGTTGCCGGGGTATCCTGTTCGGTCGAGCCGTCGGATGACGGGCTTTGGGTGACGGCGCAGGTCAGCATGCCGCCCGCCGGGGGCGACGAGGTTGTGGTGATCGAGGCGGGTGACCCGAGGATCTGGGTTTCCGAAGCGGAATCGTCGCGGTCCGGCAACACACTGACGGCAAAGGTCGAGATGATCCATGTCTCGGGCAAGGCCTTTGCGCTGGACCGGTCGGCGATGCGGATCACTGTGCTGGGCAGCGACGAGGCTGTTGATATTGGCGGCTGCAGCGGCTGACGGCGGCTATTTGCGGCGCAGGTGTTCGTCCAGGCGCGGCATTATTTCCACGAAATTGCAGGGGCGGTGGCGGTAGTCGAGCTGCCATTTAAGGATTTCGTCCCAGGCATCGCGGCAGCCGCCGGGGCTTCCGGGCAGGGCGAAAAGATAGGTGCCGCCCGCCACGCCGCCAGTCGCGCGGCTTTGCACGGCGCTGGTGCCGATCTTTTGCATCGAGATCATCGTGAAGACGGTCGCGAAGGCTTCGATTTCCTTTTCATAGACATCACGGTGCGCCTCGACCGTCACATCGCGGCCGGTGAGACCGGTGCCGCCGGTCGAAATGATGACGTCAATATCAGGGTTGGTGATCCAGCCGCGCAGGGTTGCGGCGATGGTGGCGCGGTCGTCGGGGACGATGGTCCGCGCGGCAAGGGTGTGGCCCGCCGTCGTGAGCCGTTCGACCAGCGTATCGCACGAGCGGTCATCGGCGGGCGTGCGTGTATCGCTGACCGTCAGGACGGCGATACGAACGGGAAGAAAGGGGCGGGAGTCGTCGATGCGGGACATGGGCGGGCCTTTCAGGACCGTTGCAGGAAGGCGAGGCGCGCGGCGAGGGCCACGAAGATCGTGGCCGAGATACGGCCCAGCCAGCGATTCGCCGAGGGTGAGCGGGCGAGGCGCTGGCCGATGCCACCTGCGGACAGGCCCACGATGCCGTTTACGATCAGGCCGCCAAGGCTGATGATGGTGCCCAGGAGCAGGAATTGCGGGAGGACGGGGCGGGCGGGGTCTACGAACTGGGGGAGGAAGGCGAGGACGAAGAGGATGACCTTGGGGTTGGTCAGGTTGACGAGCAGCCCGTCGCGGAAGGCATGGGTTGCTGTGTCTTGCGTGTTTTCCCGGACGGGGCCGGAAGTAAGGGCGGCCCACGCGAGCCAGAGAAGGTAGAGGACGCCGAGCCAGCGGATCACGTCAAAGACCACGGGCACGTGGCTGACCACCGCGCCAAGGCCCGCGCCTGCGATCAGGACGTGGATCATGCAGCCCAGCGCGACGCCTGCATCGGCGGCAAGGG
>JBGSWJ010000066.1:0-12402 GCA_041752495.1 Rhodobacterales bacterium | reverse complement strand
GCGGGCTGGGACCCGGCGCGGCTGTCGTCAAAGGCCATCGGGGCGGCGGAGCTGATCGCGCATCTGCGGGGCGGGATGACGCTGGAGGCGGCGCGCGAGGCCGCCGTCATCGCATCGCGGCAGTATGCGAAACGGCAGCGGACGTGGTTCCGGTCGCGAATGAGCGGGTGGATTGAGCTGGCGCTGCCCTGAACCCGGTTCATCCACAGGCCCATCCACAGCTTTTCATCCCTGACCACATTTCTGCCATTGTTTGGTCACAGTTCCGGCCCCAGAGTTGCAGAAATCGAACATCGCGCCACGATGCCGGGGGACACATGACCGAACCGCTGAAGAACCAGCTGGCCCTGATGCCCATTGCCCAGAACGCGGCGCAGGGGCGCTGGCGGACCGAGGCCATGCGGTCGCATGCGAGCCCGCGGCTGTTGTTCATCAACCGGGGATCGGGGCGGATCACGGTGGCGGGGCTGACGTCGGGCTATGGGCCGAACAATCTGATCTTTATCCCCGCGCATGTGATGTACGGGTTCGAGGTCACGCCGACCACGCATGGGCATATGTTGCAGATCCCTGCCGCGATGGCCGCCGAATGGCCCGAGGATCAGGTGCACCTGCGGCTGCGCGATGTGGTGGCACAGAAGGAAATCGCGGGGCTGTTTGACAATCTGGAGCGGGAGCTGAAATCGACGAAGGTCGAACACAGCCGGGCGGCACATTATCATGTGGGCCTCTTGTCGGTGTTCTTTCACCGCCAGTTGGACAACCGCCCGCCCGATCCGGCCGAGGAGCGGATGCGGACGGCGGCGGCGCGGCTTGTGGCGGCCTATACCGATCTGGTGGAGCGGGATTACCGGACCGGCAAGGGCGTGGCGGATTTTGCACGCGATCTGGGGGTCACGCCGACGCATCTGACGCGGTGCTGCAAGATCACCTGCAACCGGTCGGCGCTGTCGCTGCTGAATGACCGGATCATCTATGAGGCACGCATCCTGCTGCGCGAAACGCGGGAGCCGGTGCAGGATATTGCCCGGCGTCTGGGCTTTACATCCGCCGCTTATTTCACCCGCAGTTTCCAGCTTCGGGCGGGAATGACGCCGTCGGGATTCCGCAAGTCGGGGATGACGACACCGATCTGACGGTGGAAAGCGACCATCGGGTGTCGAAATCGGAATGCATCCGGTTGCAATCCGTCGCAAACGCGCAAGGAAATGCCGAAACCGATCATTGACCTGACGGAAAAAACCGTGCCGAATGGCAAGCGGGACGGTCGGGACCGGAAAAGACCCAAGGGGCGCCGGGACCAGAAAAGACCATCATGACTTTAAGACTTTGTCACAGGGAGACGACAATGACCAAACACACCAAGATCAGTGCCGGGGTGCACCCCGCCGCGCTGATGTATGCCGAGGAAGTCAAGGCGGGCCAGCTGAGCCGCCGCGAGTTCCTTGTGCGGTCGACCGCACTGGGCGTTTCGGCGACGGCGGCTTACGGCCTTCTTGGCCTTGAAGCGCCCGTGATGGCGCAGGATGCGCCCATGATGGGTGGCACGCTGCGCATGTCGATGGAAACCAAGGCGCAGAAAGACCCGCGCACCTGGGACTGGTCGGAACTGGCGAACTTTGCCCGGGGCTGGCTGGACTACATGGTGGAATATCAGGCCGACGGTTCGCTCCGTGGCATGCTGCTGGAAAGCTGGTCAGCGAATGCCGATGCGACGGAATACACGCTGAAGGTTCGTCCGGGCGTGACCTGGAACAACGGCGATGCGTTCACCGCCGCTGATGTGGTCAACAACATCACCCGCTGGTGCGATGGCACGGTCGAAGGTAACTCGATGGCGTCGCGCATGGGCGGGCTTGTCGATCCGGCAACCAACCAGGCTGCAGCCGGTGCAATCACGCAGGTTGATGACCTGACCGTCGTTCTCAAGCTGCCCGCGCCCGATATCACGATCGTCGTGGGCATGGCCGACTATCCGGCGGCGGTCGTGCATTCGTCCTATGACAATGGCGACCCGACGTTGAACCCGATCGGGACCGGGGCCTTCCTTCCGACCGTCAACGAAGTCGGTGTGAAGCAGGTTCTGGTCAAGAACGCTGAACACGTCTGGTGGGGCACGGCTGTCTATGGCGGACCGTACCTTGATTCGGTGGAATACATCGACTACGGCACCGACCCTGCGGCGGTTCTGGCTGCGGCTGAATCGGGCGAAATCGACGCGACCTATCAGACCATCGGTGACTTTATCGAGATCTTCAACGGTCTGGGCTGGCCGATGTCCGAGGCAATGACGGCGAACACGATTGCCGTCCGCTTCAACCAGCTTGCAGCGCCCTAGGACAACGTTGCGGTCCGGACGGCTCTGCAAAAGGCCGTGTCGAACGCTGTTGTTCTGGAACTGGGGTATAACAACCTTGGTGCCGTGGCGGAAAACCATCACGTGTCACCGCTGCATCCGGAATACGCACAGCTTGCGCCGCTGGTTGTTGATCCGGCTGCGGCCAAGGCGGAACTGGAAGCTGCCGGTCACGGCGCGACCGAGTTCGAACTGATCTCGATTGACGACGCATGGCAGGCGACGTCTTGCGATGCCGTTGCTGCCCAGATCCGCGATGCGGGCATCAACATCAAGCGGACGGTTCTGCCGGGGTCGACCTTCTGGAACGACTGGACGAAGTATCCGTTCTCGGCCACGGAATGGAACATGCGTCCGCTGGGCGTGCAGGTTCTGAACCTGGCCTACCGGTCGGGCGTTCCCTGGAACGAGACGGCGTTTGCGAATGCCGAATTCGATACCCTGCTGACGCAGGCCATGTCGATTGCGGATGTGGATGCGCGCCGCGAGGTGATGGCACAGATCGAAACGATCATGCAGCAGCAGGGCGTTCTGATCCAGCCGTACTGGCGTTCGGTCTATCGCCACTATACCGAAGCCGTCCACGGTGCCGACATGCACCCGACGTTCGAGCATCACCACTACCAGTGGTGGAAGTCGGCCTGATCGGCTGATCCCCTGAAAACGGGCCGTGCGGACAGGATTGTCCGCACGGTCTTCCGCGCTGACAGACCTGACGTGCCACGGCGCGCCTGTGCCATGGCATGACCGGACCCACAGCCCGCACCTGTCTTGCCCATCGCCAGAGGTGACGTGACCATGCTGCGCTTTCTTGCCACACGGGTCCTGACCATGATCGTCACGGCATTGTGCCTGACATTCATCGTGTTCTTCCTGACGAACCTTGCCCCCAACCTTGAAAAGATTGCGAAATCCGAAGCCGGTGGCCGGATCACCGATGCCGAGGTGGCAAGCTGGCTGGAGAAGAACGGCTATGCGTCGCCGATGATCGTGCGCTATGGCGAATGGCTGGGCGTGATGCCCGGCTGGACGCGGGTGGATGAAACGGGCGCGACGTTTGGCCGGTGTATGACGCCGGGCGTCGATCCTGCGGCGGCGCCCAGATATTGCGGGGTGTTGCAGGGCAACTGGGGTTATTCCACGGTCTTCAAGGCGCCGGTTTCCGATATCGTGGCGCGGGGGCTGGGGCTGACGGGCAAGCTCATGTTCTGGGTGATGATCACGATGGTGCCGGCGGCGCTGGTCGTCGGGGTCATGGCCGGGATGCGCGAGGGGTCGAAGACCGACCGGGCGCTGTCGACGGTGTCCATCGTGACGACGGCCACGCCGGAGTATGTGTCGGGCGTTGTCTTTATCGCGGTCTTTGCGTCGTCGGCCGTGGGGCTGAAATGGTTCAACGGATCAGCGACGAGTGCGATGGATGACATCACATTCGTCAACTTTACCCTGCCGGTGATGACGATTGCGCTTTACGGCATGGGCTATATCGCGCGGATGACGCGGGCCAGCATGACCGAGGTCATGACGGCGCAGTATATCCGCACGGCGCGGCTGAAGGGTGTATCGTTCCGCAATATCGTGTTGAAGCATGCGCTGCGGAACGCGCTGATCGCGCCGTTCACGGTGATCATGTTGCAGCTGCCCTATCTTCTGAACGGGGTCGTGATTACGGAAACGCTGTTCAACTACAAGGGCTTTGGCTGGACATTGGTCGAGGCGGCGGGGAACAACGATATCGAGCTGCTGCTGGGCGTGTCGGTGGTGTCGGTTTTGGTGGTTCTTGTCACCCAGCTCGTTTCGGATGTGGGCTACGTTTACCTTAACCCGCGCATCCGCATTTCCTGAAGGAGTCTGCGATGGAACCCCTGACCTGGACCGGATCGCTGGGCACCTTCCTGAACCCGATGCTGATGATCGCCGTGGCGGCGCTGCTTTTGGCTGTGGTGCTGTCGTTCGTGATGTCGTTCTTTGCGGCCCCTGTAACGCTTGAATCCAACCCAGACGGGAGCGTGACGGCCAAGACCGGGATCAGCGGGCTGGCGGATCTGCTGGTCAAGGTCACGAGCCTGGCGGTGGTTCTGGTCGTGTTGGGCTATGTCATCGGCGGGCTGGTGATGCCCTATGGCAGCGCCGGGATCATCGGCGCGATTTCCAAGCAGTTCTTTCCCGTCTGGGTCGCGATGATCGTGACCTTTGTCCTGTCGGTGAGCTTCAAGCGGAAGCTGGGGCTTTACGGGAAACTTTACGATTCGACCGTGGGGATGGTGGGGTTCGGGCTTGTCATGTTCTGGCTTTACACGGCCATCTTTGTGGGCGTGTTCGGACTGATTGCCACGCATGATCCGCTGGCGGCGGTTTCGGGGCTCAAGAACAAACCGCCCGGGGTGCCGATGCCCACGGCAGAGGCGATGGTGGCGGGGTCGCATTACCTGCTGGGCGGGGACAATCTGGCGCGCGACGTGTTCAGCCGGATGGTGCACGGGTCGTGGATCGTGATCCAGATCGCGCCGCTGGCCACGCTCTTTGCCTTCATGATGGGGATCACGGTGGGCCTGCCTGCGGGGTATCATGGCGGCAAGCTGGATACGGTGCTGTCGTTTCTGGCCAACCTTGTGCTGGCCTTTCCGGTCATCCTGCTGTTCTACCTTCTTGTCACGCCCGAGATCGTGCTGACGGGCATCCCAAGTTACATGGCGATCATCCTGTTCATGTTCCCGATCATCTTTGTGACGGTGCTGCTGTATTCCCGGTATTACACGCAAGGAAAGAAGGCCTGGCCCACGATCGGAGTCGTGTTTGTGGCGATGTTCTGGGTCTATCTGTCGCTGATCAGCCAGCCCGAAACTCCGGTGCATTTCATGCCGGGCTGGACGGATCTGTTCAACGTGCCTGCGGGGATTCTGGTCGTGTTCGTGTCGGTCGTGTTCGTGAACGCGCCGACCGTGTTCCGGATCGTCCGGGGGCTGACGATGGATATCAAGACGCGGGACTATGTGGCCGCCGCCCAGACCCGGGGCGAAGGCGTGTGGTATATCATGCTGTGGGAAATCCTGCCCAATGCACGGGGGCCGCTGATCGTCGATTTCTGTCTGCGGATCGGGTATACGACGATCCTTTTGGGCACGCTGGGTTTCTTTGGGCTGGGCCTGCCGCCGGACAGCCCGGACTGGGGATCGACGATCAATGCGGGTCGCCAGTTGCTGTCGGTCTATCCGCACCCTGCCCTTGTGCCAGCTGTTGCACTTCTCACGCTGGTGCTGGGGTTGAACCTGCTGGCCGATGGCCTGCGCGAAGAAAGCATGAAGGACTGAGCCCATGATCCTGACGACGATGATGCGCAGATTGTCTGTGATGGCCCTGCTGGCCCTTGCACCGCTTTCGGTGGCCGCGCAGCAGGTCGTTGAGGTGGCGGACCCCAATACCACGCTGGAGGGCGAGGTTCTGGGGTCTTACTATGTGGATTACGTGTTCCCGGCGACGGCGGGAAAGACCCTTTTGGTGATGCTGCTGCCCAACGGCAGCGTAAATTTCAACGTGCTGGGGCCGGATACGAGCGCCCCGCCGATCTATGAACCTACCGATCCGCTGGTCGAGAACACGCTGACCATTCCCGAGGATGGTATCTATACGGTGCGGGTGTTTCTGACGGGCGATGATGCTGCCGCAGAAAAGATCATCACCTACATGATTTTCCTGGGCCATTACTGACGGGCCGCAACCCGTTTTGCCGAACCCCGAAAAAAGGAGTGCTGACGATGAAATCCGTTCTGATCCTTCCGCTTCTGATCCTGCTGGCAAGTGGCACAGCTGTAGCCGCGCAGGAGACACACAAGGTGCAGTTCGAGGCGGGCAATGACAATGCTTCGGTCGAGGGGTCTGTCGTGGGCGCGGGCTATGCCGATTACGTTCTGACGGCCAAGGCGGGGCAGACGATGTCGGTATCGCTGACCTCGGGCGAAGGGGTGCCCTACTTCAATATCCTGCCGCCGGGCAGCACGGGTGAGGCGATCTACAACAGTTCCATCGACGGGAACGACGCGACCGGAATCAAGCTGCCCGCGGACGGGGATTATACGATCCGGATCTATCTGATGGGGAACGAGTCCGAGACGACCAAGGCGATCCCCTATCAGATGTCGGTCGGGATCAGCTGATCGGCTGCGCCCCCCAGAGGGGCGGCGCAGAACCACCGCAAGGGTTTACGAAGGGGGCGAAGATGGCGAAGTGGGATTTTGACGGCCCGATCCTTGAGATCGACAAGCTTTCCATCAGCTTTTTCACCCGGACCCGGGAAATTCCGGCGGTGATGGAGTTTTCCTGCACCGTCCAGCCCGGCGAGGCGCTGGGGCTGGTGGGCGAATCCGGTTGCGGGAAATCCACAGTGGCGCTGGGCGTGATGCAGGATCTGGGCGTGAATGGCCGGATCGTCGGCGGGTCGATCAAGTTCAAGGGCCGTGACCTGAACAAGATGACGCAAGAGGAACTGCGCGAGGTGCGCGGGTCCGAGATTGCGATGATCTATCAGGAGCCAATGGCTTCGCTTAACCCGGCGATGAAGATCGGCCAGCAGCTCATGGAAGTGCCGATGATCCATGAGGGGGTTTCGGCAGAGGAGGCGCGGAACCGTGCGCTGGAGGTGGTGCGGGATGTGAAGCTGCCTGACCCCGAGCGGATCCTGCGGTCCTATCCGCACCAGCTTTCGGGCGGGCAGCAGCAGCGTATCGTGATTGCGATGGCGCTGATGTCAAAGCCTGCGCTGTTGATTTTGGACGAACCCACGACCGCGCTTGACGTCACGGTCGAGGCGGCGGTGGTGCAGCTGGTCAAGGATCTGGGCAAGAAATACGGCACGTCGATGCTGTTCATCAGCCACAACCTTGGCCTTGTGCTGGAAACCTGCGACCGGATCTGCGTGATGTATTCGGGCGAGGCGGTGGAAACCGGGTCGATCGAGAATGTGTTCGACAAGATGCGCCATCCCTATACGCAGGCGCTGTTCCGGTCGATCCCGCTGCCGGGCGCGGACAAGAATGCGCGACCGCTGAAGGCGATTCCCGGCAACTTCCCCCTGCCCCATGAACGCCCGCCGGGATGCAATTTCGGCCCGCGCTGCGATTACTTTGTGGCCGGGCGCTGTGATGCGGCGGATGTGCCGATGTTCAACATCGCGGGCGATGACCGGCATGACAGCCGCTGCATCCGCGTGGCTGAAATCGACTGGGACGCGCCGATGGCCCTGCAGGCGCAAAAGCAGAAGGGTGCGATCGGTGAGGTCGTCCTGAAGATGGACAACCTGAAGAAATACTATGAGGTCAATTCCTCGGCCCTGTTTTCGTCGGGCACGAAGAAAGTCGTGAAGGCGAACGAGACGCTGACCTTTGAGGCGCGTGAATCCGAGACTTTGGCCATCGTGGGCGAATCCGGTTGCGGCAAGTCCACCTTTGCCAAGGTGCTGATGGGGCTTGAGACGGCGACGAGCGGGCAGATCCTGCTGGGTAACAAGAGCATCGGCGGGATTGCCATCGAGAACCGGGATACGCGGACGGTGGCCGATATCCAGATGGTGTTCCAGAACCCGTTTGACACGCTGAACCCGTCCATGACCGTGGGCCGCCAGATCATCCGGGCGCTGGAGGTGTTCAACTACGGGTCCACCGATGCCGAGCGGCGCGAGCGGATGCTGACGCTGCTGGACCTTGTGAAACTGCCCCGCGCTTTTGCCGACCGGATGCCGCGGCAATTGTCGGGCGGGCAGAAGCAGCGGGTGGGGATCGCGCGGGCCTTTGCCGGTGATGCGCGGATCGTGGTGGCGGATGAGCCGGTTTCGGCGCTGGACGTGTCGGTGCAGGCGGCGGTGACGGATCTGCTGATGGAGATCCAGCGCGAGAAGAAGACGACGCTGTTGTTCATCAGCCATGACCTGTCCATCGTCCGATATCTGTCGGACCGGGTGATGGTGATGTATCTGGGGCATGTGGTGGAGCTTGGCACCACGGATCAGGTGTTTTCGCCGCCCTATCACCCCTATACCGAGGCACTGCTTTCGGCGGTACCGATTGCCGATACCAAGGTGCACAAGACCCATATCGTGCTGGAGGGCGATATCCCTTCGGCGATGAACCCGCCGCCGGGCTGTCCGTTCCAGACGCGGTGCCGGTGGAAATCCAAGGTGCCGGGCGGGATCTGCGAGACCGAGATGCCGCCGGTGCGCCTGCTGGCGCAGGGGCATCAGATCAAGTGCCATCTGGGGGATGATGTGCTGGCCGAGATGGAGCCGGTCATCAAGATCGCGGCGGAGTAGCGTCCGGCGTCAGGGCATGGTGGCGAGGCAGGCCGTGAAGGCATCGGACCATGCATCGGGCGTGGGGGGTGTGTCGCCCAGAAGTGCTGCGGTGCATTGGCAGAGGGCAGGCTGATAATCGCGCTGGCAGGCGGTCAGGGGATCGTCGAGTGCAGCGGGCTGGGTGAGGCGGAGGGCCAACAGCGCCAGCCCGGCGATCAGGGCGGTGTCGATCAGGGCCTTTCTGATCCGGCCCCGCATCTGTCGCCTAGTTCACGGCGCCCCAGATCACCTGGACGTAATTCTGGGTTTCGTCATAGGGGGGAATGCCGCCGTTATCCTCGACCGCCTGGGGGCCTGCGTTATAGGCCGCAAGGGCAAGCGGCCAGGTGCCGAATTTGTCGTATTGCATGCGCAGATAGCGCGCCCCGCCTTCGAGGTTTTCTTCGGGGTCGTAGGCATCGACGCCCAGAAATGCCGCCGTGCCGGGCATCAGTTGCGCAAGTCCAATGGCGCCCTTGGGCGAAACGGCGCCCGAGTTCCAGCCGCTTTCCTGCTGCACGAGGCGGAGGAACAGATCCTCGGGGATGTTATGGCGCTGGGCCATGTTCTTGGCCACTTGCAGGTAAGGGCCGTTGTAGGGGCCGGTGAAGGCCGCCACGGGGCCGCTGCCGATCAGCGGTTCGGCACGGGGCGGCTGGAGCCGGTCGCTGTCGTTGTACTGCTGTGCCGCGCGGCCATCGAGAACGGCAAGCTGGGAGGCGAAAAGCTGAGACCGTTGGTTCATCGTGGAGACCCGGTCGGCCAGAACGGGAGACGCGATCAACGAGACCCCGACAAGCAGAAGCATTGTTGTGGTCTGGTTCGGTTTGCCAACTGGCATCAGACACGTCCCGCATCGTTACACATGCGTGAAGCTAGTGCATCGTTGTGGGATTTTCCACCTCAACTTTGGGGCCGGGTGCCGGATATCGGCAAGAACCCGACAATCCCCCGTCATTTGCCGTTGGGGGCGTCGGTCCCTGTGCGCTGGATCAGGGGCTGGCTCATCAGATCCTCGATCAGGATCGAGACGAGTGCGGCGCGTCCCGAGACGTCGGCCTTGCGGTAGATCGCGTTCAGATGCGCCTTGACCGTGCCTTCGGCCGATCCGCGGAGGCGGGCGATTTCAGCGATGTCGCAGCCCTTGATCAGAAAGGTCGCGACATCCTGTTCGGAGGGGGTCAGGCCCCAGGCGGCAAAATGGCCGAGCATCAGGTCGTTCAGCGCCCCGGCGGCGATGGAGAGGCCGCGTTCCATATGCGCCTCGCGGCGGAGGAGGTAGGCGAGGAGGCGGGCCTCGATCACGATGGCGAGGATGGGCGACAGGGTGACAAGATATTCCACCGCCTGATGCAGGTCGAAGGCGTTGGCGCCCATCGTCAGGTAATCCGAGACGTCGTCCCAGACGAAGAAGGCGGCGCAGACGGCCTGCACCGCGATCAGGATGACGAGGACCACCGGCCTGATGCCGGGGGCCATGGCGTCACGGGGGATGGAGGCCGTGGCGCCGGGCGCTGGGGAGATTTGTGCGGTCACTCTGAAATCAGACTCTCTGCCGGTATGTCCTTGTAGCCGGTTACCATGGCGCGGGGAAGGTTGACGCCGGTGCGCAGGCTTTCCCAGATCACGGCGGCGATGTGCAGGACGATGGAAATCTCGGCCCAAGTGACGGCGGCTTCGTGCAGTTCCTCGACCCATTCGATGCCGAAGAAGGCAAGCGTCGTCATCATGTAGCCCGAGGTGCCGATGACGAGCATGGTGAGGATCAGGTTGTAGATCATCAGCGCGCCAAGGGGGGTGTGGCCGAGGTGGACGCGTTTGCGGCCCGTGGCCATGTCGGCCAACTGGCCCACGGCGGCGGCGGGGTTGGGGGGGAAGTTGCTGAAGCGGGCGTGGCGGGTGCCGATGAGGCCCCAGAGGATACGGAAAAGGACAAGGCCCACGACGGTATAGCCGATATAGCGGTGGGTGGCCTTTTCGGGGTTGGTGATCAGGGCGTTGCTGGCAAAGAGGATGACCAGCGACCAGTGGAAGACCCGGACAAGCGGATCCCAGACTTTCTTGTGCAGCATCATGGCACCTTTGTCAGGGGGAAGCAGGGGCCGGTGGCCCCTGTCCCGGTCATTTGTCGGATCAGCCTTCTTCGCCGCCTTCGACGAGGTTCAGGTTGTCATCAAGGTAAAGCTCGGCGGTGGCGCCGTCCTTGATCGCATAGACTTCGTAAAGGCCGTCTTCGATCTGGATGGAGCGGATTTCATAGCCCTGCGCCACGAGAAGCGCGGTGATTTCGGCTTTTTTGGCATCGGTGAGAGAGGCTTCGTCGGCGGCATGGGCGAGGCTGCCCGAGAGGGCGAGCGACAGGGTGAGGGCGGCGAAGAGGGGTTTGAAGGTCATGGTCGATTTCCTTGTCTGTGAACCTGCGGCGCATCGGGGTGATGTCCGATGACCGGTGATTTGCCCCCTGCCCTGCCGGCCGACCATTGAACCCGGGTTGCAGGACGCCGCATTGCAGCAGGCCCGGCGGGCCCTAGGCCTGTGGTTTAGGACCAAAGTCCGGGCCAGATTCCGCTTTCATTAACCAGTTTGGGGTGATGTAACGGGGAACCTGTAAGGAACATGGGAATCGAGAGGAGTGGCGCGATGGCCGGGTCAGTGAACAAAGTCATTCTGGTGGGCAATCTGGGCCGCGATCCCGAAGTGCGGACGTTCCAGAACGGCGGCAAGGTGGTGAACCTGCGAATCGCAACCTCGGAAACTTGGAAGGACCGCAACACGGGTGAACGGCGGGAAAAGACCGAATGGCATTCGGTCGCGATTTTCAACGAAGCGCTGGGGGGGATCGCCGAGAAATACCTTAAGAAAGGGTCGACGGTGTATATCGAGGGCCAGCTTGAGACGCGGAAATGGCAGGACCAGACGGGGGCCGACCGCTACACGACCGAGGTTGTGGTCAAGCAGTTCCGGGGCGAGCTGACATTGCTGGGCGGTCGTGATGGCGCGGGGCCGTCCTATGTGCCGGATCAGTCGTCGGGGAACTCTATGGGCGGGGTCTATGATTCCGGTCCGTCATCGGGTCCGTCCGGTGCGGGGCGGGGCAGCAAGTCCGACTTTGACGACGAGATTCCGTTCTGACGCAGAGCCGGTTTTCGGGCGGGGCTTCCTGAGTCCACGGGCGGAGGGGGCGCTGCCCCCGTGGCTCGCGCAGCCCCCCGAGGTATTTGGAAAACAAGCAAGCCACTGAAGGGCGTTGTTGAGCAATGCTGTGCAAGGGGGCTGGGGTCAGTCCGCCTTTTTCCTTGCCAAGGGATGGTGGGTCAGCACGAGATCTTTGAGCCGTTCGTCAAGGACATGGGTATAGATCTCGGTCGTGGCGACATCGGCATGGCCGAGCATTGTCTGGATGGACCGCAGATCTGCGCCATTGGCCAGAAGATGGGTTGCAAAGGCGTGGCGGATGGTGTGGGGCGTGACCTTGGCTGGGGAGACGCCGGCGGCGACGGCGAAATCCTTGATGAGCGTAAAGAACCGGACGCGCGTCAGGTGGCCGTCCTTGCCGCCCGAGGGGAAAAGGAACTTTGACGGCTCGGCCCCGGCTTTGCGGGCCTTCTCCTCGGCCGCGTCGCGTTCGGACAGCCAGGCGGTGACGGCGGCGCGGGCGGGGGGCGAGAGGGGGACCAAGCGTTCCTTGCCGCCCTTACCCCGGACCAGCAGCATGCGCGGATCG
>JBGSWJ010000065.1:0-4660 GCA_041752495.1 Rhodobacterales bacterium | reverse complement strand
CTCCCGCGAAAGCCCGAGACATCGCCTCCATCGGGCGCTTCGGCCTCGGCCAGAAGAGCGTCTTCCACCTCTGCGAGGCCTTCTTCTATCTGGGGCGCGACAATGGCCGGGATCGAGCTGGCGTGCTCTGCCCCTGGGAGTTCGATGGCCAGGATCCCGAGCATCCTGACTGGGTCGATTTCGGCACCGATCCGCCCCGCGTCCGCTGGCTCCTCAGGCCGTTCCATCTCCCGCTCTTGATCCCCTTTGCGCAGCACAATTGTAACTTTCGCTTGAGCCAACCATATTTGGACCACGCGGGGGCACCCTTTCGCCGCAATTCCGGCCTAGGACGTGCCTTACCAGAGATTAACCCTTACCCCCGACAAGGGAAGGGCAGTGCCGGTACAGGATCCGCATCGGATGCTTGAGTTTGAAAACGTCAGCAAGTCCTTCTGGACGGGAACGCGTCGCAAGGTGATCCTTGAACGCGCCTCCTTCCGTGTGGAACTTGGCAGTTCGCTCGGCATCCTGGCCAAGAACGGCACGGGCAAGACGACGATCATCAACATGATGGCCGGCATCGAAAAGCCCGACGAAGGCAAGATCACCCGCGCCTGCCGGATCTCCTTCCCGCTCGGCTTCATGGGCGGCGTCATCAACCGCCACACCGGCAAGGAAAACTGCCGCTTCATCGCCCGGCTCTACGGCCTTGATCCCGACTATGTCGAGGCGTTCAGTCGCTGGCTCTGCGGCATCGACGAATACTTCGACATGCCCATCGGCACCTATTCTCAGGGCATGCGCGCGCGGTTCACCTTTTCCCTCATGCTCGCACTCGATTTCGACATCTACCTCATCGACGAAGGCATGCCGCAGACGACCGATGTGGAATTCAACCGCAAGGCCGGCGAAATTCTTCGCGAACGGCTGGAAAACACCACCGTCGTGATCGTCTCGCACCAGCCCCACGTCCTTGAACGGTTTGCCCGTTCGGCCGCCGTGCTGCGCGACGGCCAACTCTACATGTTCGACACCCTGGAAGAAGCGAAACAGCTCTATGACTACCAAGCCTAAGGCGCGCAAATTCCGGATCCGTCGCCTCACCTCCCTCACCGAAGGGCTGACACCGCCGTCGCCCGAACCTGTGGCCCCCGCGCCGACCCCGCCCCGGCCCGCCGGCCCCCGGATGACCAACGAACAGCTTCTGTCGGCACTCCAGAACGAACAGATCGGCGTCATGCCCGATGACGGTCTGGACATCGACAGCCGCGCGCTCGTCACCGCAGAACAGGACATCGACCAGATCCGGCGTGAAGGGCTGACCGGTCGTCAACTCCGCATGGCGCGTCGTGTGGCGCAGAAGAACGGCCTCGCCGTCACCTCCGATTTCGACGCCGTGCGCCAGCTTCGCGCGCGCGGAATCGACCCGTTCAAACCCTCCAACATCCTGGAGCTTGTCACCTCCACCGCCATCCGCCCCGGAGATCAGGGCAACCCGCCCGATGACATGCCGCGCGCCATCATGACGATGGACGGCCGCATCCAGCTGCCCCAGACCGTGCCCGACGGCACCCAGAACCTGCCTTCGACAGAACGCACGGCCCCGGCAGACCGGCGCGTCCAGGAAATCATGAAAATCCAGCAGGATATCGCTGCCCGGCGCCGCCGGAACGTGATCATGCTGATGGCCCGGCTGGCCGTTTTCGTGCTCCTGCCGACCTTTGTCGTCGGCTGGTATTTCTACATGATCGCCACGCCGATGTATGCCACCAAGACCGAATTCGTCATCCAGCAAGCCTCGCCCGTCGGCGGCGCCGGCCTGGGCGGCCTGTTCCAGGGCACCTCGATGGCCACCCAGCAGGACAGCATCACAGTGCAGTCCTACCTCACCTCGCGCGCCGCCATGGTCCGCCTGGACGAGGAGGAAGGATTCAAGCAGGTCTTCAGCGATCCCGCCATCGACCCGATCCAGCGCCTGCCCGAAAACGCCACCAACGAAGACGCCTTCAAGGTCTACCAGAACCATGTCCGCATCGGATATGACCCGACCGAAGGCATCATCCGGATGGAGGTCATCGCCCCCAACCCGGAAACCAGCCAGGCCTTTTCCGAAGCCCTGATCCAGTATGCCGAAGAACAGGTCGACCACCTGACGCAGCGCCTGCGCGAAGACCAGATGGCCGGCGCCCGGGCCAGCTACGAAGACGCCGAAAAGCGCCGGGCCGAGGCGTTGGCCGAATGGCTCCGCGTGCAGGAATCCGTCCAGCAAATCGACCCGATCGGCGAAACCGCCGCCAAGACCGCCCAGATCTCGGCCCTCGAATCCCAACGCCAGCAGCTTGAACTCGACCTGCAATCCAAACTCGCCGTGCCCCGCCCGAACGAGGCGCAGGTCAACGCGCTCAAGGGTCAGATCAGCGACATCGAAACCCTGATCGCCCAGTTGCGCACCGAAATGACGCAGGATTCCGCCGGGGCCACATCGCTGGCGTCCCAGAACACCGAACTCCGCACGGCCGAGGAAAACTATACCTTCCAGACCCTGATCGTGCAGCAGGCCCTGACCCAGATGGAGGTGGCCCAGGTCGAAGCCAACCGCCAGGTCCGCTATCTTTCCATGGGCGTCGAACCCGTCGCCCCGGACGAAGCGACATACCCCCAGGCGTTCGAAAACACGATCCTCGCCTTCCTCGTCTTCGCGGGCCTCTACCTCATGATCTCGCTGACCGCCTCGATCCTGCGCGAACAGGTCTCGGGCTGACACGGATCGGGCGGGCCATCACCACAGGTGACGGCCCGCCCGATCCCCGCTATGACGCCCCTGCCACCCCGCAAGGAGCATCCCCGGATGATCGACGTCACCATCGGCCCCGTCACCGCCAGCAACGACCGCCCCCTTCTGGTCATCGCCGGCCCCTGCCAGCTTGAAACGCTCGACCACGCTCAGATGATCGCAGGGCAAATGGCCGAAATCTGCGCCCGCGCCGGGGCCCAGTTCATCTTCAAGGCCAGCTACGACAAGGCCAACCGCACCTCCCTCGGCGGCAAACGCGGCCTCGGCATCGACGAGGGTCTCAAGGTTCTGCAGGCAGTCAAGCAGGCCACCGGCTGCCCCGTCCTCACAGACGTCCATACCATCGACCAATGCGCCGTCGCCGCCGCCGTGTGCGACGTGCTCCAGATCCCTGCCTTCCTCTCCCGCCAGACCGACCTCCTCCTCGCCGCAGGCGAAACCGGGGCCGCGATCAACATCAAGAAGGGCCAGTTCCTTGCTCCCTGGGACATGCCCAATGTCGTGGCCAAGATCGAAAGCACCGGCAACCGCCGTATTCTCCTCACCGAACGCGGCGTCTCCTTCGGCTACAACACGCTCGTCACAGACATGCGCGCCCTGCCCATCATGGCCCGCACCGGCTACCCGGTCGTGATGGACGCCACCCATTCCGTCCAGCAACCCGGCGGTCAGGGCGGCTCCTCAGGCGGCCAGCGCGAATTCGCCCCCGTCATGGCCCGCGCGGCCGTCAGCCTCGGGATCGCCGCAGTGTTCATCGAAACCCACGAAGACCCCGACCACGCCCCCTCCGACGGCCCCAACATGATCCCTCTCCACCAAATGGACGCTCTTGTCCAAAGCCTGATGGCCTTCGACCGCCTCGCCAAAACCGACCCGATCCGGCTGTGACAACTCCCCTGAAAAACCCATCAAAAACCTGCCCCACAGGGGTTGAACACCCCGCCCAACCCAAGTAGATAGCCCCCCACTGCTGGGGCGTGGCCAAGTGGTAAGGCATCGGTTTTTGGTACCGTGTACCGTAGGTTCGAATCCTACCGCCCCAGCCAGTTCAAACATTATCAAAAAGATAAGTCTGTTCTGGGCCTTACGGCTCTGGACTGTTACGATCTGCTGTAACGGGTAGCTGTTACGGAGCAACTACGCATGAAGGATCTGGTGCATCGTCGGGGCGGGTCGGAAAACTGGTATGTCCGTGTCCAGATACCGCTGGAATCGCAGGCAGTCCTCGGCAAGAAGGAAATCTGGCGCAGCCTGCGCACCACGGACCTCAAGCAGGCCCGCAAATTCGCCCACGCCAAGATTGCCGAAATCCAGCGCGAGATCGAGATTGCTCTTAAGAGCGCCCCAAGGACGGCAACGCGTGCCGATCTCGAAGACGCAGTCCGCCGATTCTATCTTGGCGAAGTGGAGTCAGATCAACACGAACGGTCCTACGACATCGGGTTCGTGCGGGAGCGTCTCGCGAGGGATCCTCAGGCATATCGCAAACATGTCGAAGAATTGCGGATCTCTCTCGCTGGCATGGACTTTGAGGTTGTAGCGCCTGACGCGGAGCATGTTCTAGACATGGAAAACCTGCGGCTTTCCAAGGACTCCCCGCTCTACATGGAGTTTCTCCACCTACTCATGCGCGCACGCGTCGAAGCCGCCAAGAGGTGGGCCGAACACGATCAGGCCATCTTTGGGGAAGAACCTGGCGACAGGTTCTTTCGGGTCCCGCCCAAACCTCTGCCCGAAGAGGCCCCGGTAATCCCCCCATTCTTAGCGGGGTGCATCCGTAGAATTCACGCGGCTATTTTCAGTTTCATGGCAGGTGTGATGCCGCCGATGCCCATGTTCGGGCGGTCGTTGTTGTAAGTCCAGAGCCATTGCGTGGCGAAGTCT
>JBGSWJ010000064.1:0-15427 GCA_041752495.1 Rhodobacterales bacterium | reverse complement strand
GCACTGGCCGATCTTGCCTTGCGGCCCGGCATTTTGCGCCGCGCGATTGGTGAAGATGCCAGGCGCACGGCGGCATTGGCCAGCCGACTGGCCCCGGCGATGGCGCGGTCGTTGCGGGAGAGGCAGATGGCGCTGTCACGGACGACAAAGGGTCTTGGGCCGGGCGTCCTGCTCGACCGGATCAACCGCCTGCGGGACAAGGCAACGGCCCTGGACCGGCTGCTTGGATCATTGGGTTATGAGGAAACGCTTCGGCGCGGCTATGCCGTGGTCCGGGGGGATGGTCGGGTTGTGACGACCGCCGCAGGGGCCGCTGCGGCGCAGGTGCTTGAGATACAGTTTCAGGACGGTCGTCTCCAGGCTGGCCAGAGCGGAAGGCCATCAAGGAAGCCCACACCAAGGACGCCGCCGGAGCAGGGAAGCCTGCTTTGATCCGACGTGATCTTTCGGTCGCGTGGCGGGGTGGGTCGTGGCGGCCTCAGACGCCGAGCCCCTGGCATACTAGGGGTTCCTGCGCGTCCAGGACGCTTTAGACCATCGTTGAAGACGGGTCGGTCGTAAAGATGGCCCGCAGCCCGTCGCCTTCGCGGAAGAATTTCCAACATTGCGGTTCATCTTCGAAATCGTAGTCGAAACAGATGTCCTGCCCCTTCTGATACCAGGTCCCCGGTTCGCAGGTCCCGTCGAGAAAGGCCCAGGTCACCTTGCGATCCTTGAAGTAGTGTTCGATCCCGTAGGGCCCATTGCTGTCGCCATAGGTCAAGGTGCGGCCCAAGACGAAGGCTTCGAATTCTTCCGCAGTCATGGGGGTTTCCGCGAAGGCTGGCGCGGCGGAAATCAGGGCTAGGGCAAGAAGAAGGGGGCGCATGGGGCAAGTTTGCCATGCCCGGCCCGGTCTGACCAGTGCCTGCTGTTGTCCGCCCGGACCGGAGCCGTTTGCAAATGCAGGGCGCAGGGCTTAGGTGGGATCAACGGCAACCGGCGGGTGGCGCATGTCTTTCTTCAAGAAACTCAAGGATCGGCTGTTCAATTCCTCGTCCAAGCTCGACGCCGGGCTTGAGGCAATTGTCGAAGACGCTCCGGCCGTTGCCGCCGAAATCGCCGCGCCGGTTGCCGAGCCAGCCAAGCCAGGCCTTCTTGGCCGGCTGTTCCAGCGCGAGGACGATGCGCCCCGGCGGGTGCTTGACGATGCGATGCTGGAACAGCTTGAAGAACTCCTGATCTCGGCAGACATGGGCGTGGACACTGCGCTGCGCGTCACAGCCAACTTGGCCCAGGGACGGCTTGGCAAACGTCTGTCTGTCGCCGAAATCAAGGGTGCCCTTGCGGATGAAATCGCCCGGATCATGGAACCCGTTGCGCGTCCGATGCCGATCTACCCCAAAAAGCCACAGGTGGTGCTGGTTGTTGGTGTCAACGGGTCTGGCAAGACCACGACGATTGGCAAACTGGCCAGCCAGTTCCGCGCTGCGGGCAAGTCTGTTGTCATCGCTGCGGGCGACACATTCCGGGCTGCCGCGGTCGAACAGCTTCAGGTGTGGGGCCAAAGGGCAGGGGTGCCCGTCATGACCGCGCCAGAAGGCGCAGATCCGGCCTCGCTTGCCTTTGATGCGATGGAGCGGGCAACGCAGGAGGGGGCTGATCTTCTCATGATCGACACGGCGGGGCGGTTGCAGAACCGGGCCGACCTGATGGAGGAACTGGCCAAGATCGTCCGCGTCATCCGCAAGAAAGACCCGGATGCACCGCACAATACCCTTCTCGTGCTTGACGCGACCACGGGGCAGAACGCGCTCTTGCAGGTCGAGATATTCCGCAAGATTGCCGATGTTTCGGGCCTTGTGATGACCAAGCTTGATGGGACCGCCAAGGGGGGTGTGCTTGTGGCGCTGGCCGACAAGTTCGGCCTGCCAATCCATGCAATTGGCGTGGGCGAACAGATTGACGACCTGGCCCCCTTTGATCCCGAAGAATTTGCGCGCGCGCTGGTGGGTCTGGGTGATGAAATCTAGGGCGCTGACAGGCCCGGCCCTCGTGGCGTTTTCTGCACTCTTGCCGCGGGTAGCAGAGGCCGGGAATCAATGCGCAGATATCTGGCGTACTGTAGGATCCCTTGTCCCTGAAGTCATCGCTGTTGGCACCGGCCCCGAAATCGCAGCCGAGGGTGGCTGCTTGGTCACCGGCCTGCGGATCGGCGGGCAGCGGCAATATGCGGTTCTTGCCACGATCGACAGGCTTTGGTGGTCAGATGGCTTGCCAACCGGGGACAGGTCCGGACCGCTGGCCATTCCAGAGACCCTGGAGCTTGGCATCGACGGGTTGCGGATTGGCGTCTTTGTGGATGATCCTGTCTGGAACTACCTGATGGAGGCGCAGCGGCAGGCCGCAGGGATCGACATCCGCCTTGCTGCCCGCTGGAGCCCCGAGACCCAGATCCTCGACCTCGACTTCATGAAGGTCGACTTTCCAGGCGACAATGTGCTCCTCGCCAGCGGAACCCTTACAGACCTTGACCCGGCGGACTTTGGTGCGGGAGCGCGTCTGACAGGTCTGGACCTTTCGGTCACGACAAACGGGCTTTTTGAGACCTATCTTCTCATGCCGATTGGGCAGGCACTGCTTGCCGGAAGCACGGATCCGACGGCTGATGTGGCCGCGATCAAGGCGCGGGCCTCTGCTGCTGTCGCGGCTGCCCCGATACCGGACGCGGCAAGCCGCGCCGCGCTGATCCGGCTGATCGAAGACATGCCGAATCCGTCTGGAACGGTCGAACTCACGCTGTTGTCTGACAACGGTTTCGGTCTGACGGCATTCGCGCCATTTGTGTCGGGCCTGCCACCGGCATGGACAGCAGTTTCGGGCCTGATCGACGGGGCGCGACTGACAGTCAGCTATGCGCCGGGGACCGATGCGCCGGGTTGAATGCGGGCAGAAAGACGCGCACAAGACGCGCGTGGCGGCAGGTGAATTGGCCGCTGAAACGGGGACCGCGCGCCGATGAGCGAAAAGACCATCAATCCGATCCTGAAAACCAGCCTTGAGCTTGGCCCGACGCTGGTTTTCTTCCTGCTTTACCTGCGGCTCAAGGAACGGACGTTTGACTTTGGCGGGGCAGAATATTCGGGCTTCATCGTGGCGACGGTCGTGTTCATCCCGATCCTTCTTGCCAGTATGGGCGTGCTTTGGGCGCTGACGGGCAAGCTGAGCCGGATGCAGGTTTTCACGGCCTTCATGGTCATCTTTTTCGGTGGCCTCACGGCATGGTTCAATGACGAGAGCTTCTTCAAGATGAAGACGACGATCGTCTATGGGGTGTTTGCGCTGATCCTCGGGGCCGGGCTTCTTCAGGGGCGCAGCTATCTTGAATGGATCATGGGAGAGCTTCTTCCCATGCAGCGCGAGGGCTGGATGATCCTGACGCGGCGACTGACGGCGATGTTTGTGGTGCTTGCGGTGGGCAATGAACTGCTTTGGCGGACGCAGTCGACAGATCTGTGGGTCAAGATTGAAACCTTTGTCTTTCCTGCGCTTCTTTTCGTTTTTCTGTGGTCGCAGATCGTGATGCTCCAGAAGTACGTGATCGAAGAGGACGAGAGCCCGAAGTCCTGAAAACGAAGCGCGGCCCCTTTGTGAAGGGCCGCGCTATTGCCGTGGTTCCGGGGCCTCTGGGGTTGCGGGACAGGTCCCGGGACCAGGCAATTCCATGAAATGCAGTGGCAAGCGTGACCCGACCCGCCCGCAGGCGGATCAGGTGCCCAGGTCACTTGAAGACGGACATGCGTGCAACGCGTGCGGCGACGGTTTCCGTTCCGGCGGGAACAAGGCATTCAGGATGTTCGGCAATGTCTTCGGGGGTGTCACAGCCAGAGCCGCCCGGGATACGGGGTTCATCGCGGCCGGAGGCCGAGTCATCGGGCGAAGGCGCGCCGCCGGTGGTTCCGCCGCACTCCGGATGTTCCGCAATGTCTTCGGCCGAGTCACAGCCGGAGCCGCCGGGGATGCGCGGCTCGTCCCGGCCGGAATTGCTGTTGTCATCCGACGATTCGTCATTCTCGTCCGAGCTGTCGTGGCCCCAATCGTCATCTGAACTGTCATCGTCGGAGTCGTCGTCTGACTCGTCGTCATCGGACCCGCCATCACCCCAGGAGTCATCGTCCGAGGAGTGGTCATCGTCTTCGTCGTCATCGTCGGAATTGTCGTCTGACGACTCGTGGTCATCATCGCCTTCGTCATCGTCATCGTCATCATGGCCGGAATTTCCGCCATGGTCATCGCGGTCCGAGTCGCCGCCCTTGACGCGGATCAGGGTATCGTCGGGCGACACCAGTTCAGCGCCCGATTGGGCGAGGAAGGCCTGGTGCACGTTGACATAGGTTCCGGCCGTCGCACGTTCGGCGAAGCCTGCGACGGTCAGGGCAAGGATGCTGGCAAAGGTCGAGAATTTCATGGGACACTCCGTTGTTGGGCTTTCTGTTAAGGGCAGATTGACCTGCCAGAGCGGATCGGCACATCGACGAAGGACTGCCGATGTTTCATCCAAAGGTCTGGCTATCTCTCGGACCAAGGTCGGAGACGAGCCCGGCCTTGACGCTCTGGCGGCACAGGATTAAGCGGGATTTTGTGGCGATTTGTTCGACCGGATTGCGGGCCACGTTAAACATGCCGCTAAAGAGGGGGAGGGTGCGTTCAGCCCCGATACCCTTGATGGTGTCGGGGCTTTTTGTTGCCTGCCGGATGCAGGCTGGAGACTGGAATGAAGAAGTTGAGCAAACGCACCCGGGCTGTCCATGCCGGGATCCGCCGGAGCCAGTATGGCGAAGTCAGCGAGGCGATCTTTCTGACCCAGGGGTTTGTCTATGAGACGGCCGAGGCCGCCGAGGCGCGGTTCATCAAGGCGGGCGAAGATGAGTTCATCTATGCGCGGTACGGCAATCCCACGACGTCGATGTTCGAGCAGCGCATTGCCGCGCTGGAAGGGGCCGAAGATGCTTTTGCCACGGCCAGCGGCATGGCCGCCGTGAACGGTTCGCTGATGTCGGTGCTTAAGGCCGGGGACCAAGTCGTGTCATCCCGGGCGCTTTTCGGGTCGTGTCTTTACATTCTGGAAGATGTGTTGCGGCGCTATGGCGTGACAGTGACCTTTGTGGACGGGACCGACCTGGACCAATGGAAGGCTGCGATCCAGCCCGGCGTGAAGGCGATCTTCTTTGAAAGCGTGTCCAATCCCACGCTTGAAGTTATTGATATCCGGGCGGTATCGGCCCTTGCCCATGCTGTGGGCGCGATCGTGATCGTGGACCATGTCTTTGCAACGCCCGTCTGGTCCGATGCAATTGACCAGGGGGCCGATGTCGTCGTGTATTCCGCGACAAAGCATATCGACGGTCAGGGCCGTGCGCTGGGCGGGGTGATCCTGGGGACGAAGGAATTCATCAGAAAGACGGTCGAACCGTATATGAAGCATACTGGCGGCGCGATGAGTCCGTTTACCTCGTGGATGCTGGTCAAGGGACTTGAGACGATGGAACTGCGCGTCCGTGCGCAGACAGGATCGGCTGCGGCCCTTGCCACAGCCTTGAAACATCATCCCAAGCTGTCGCGTGTGATCTATCCCGGGCTCGCGGATCACCCGCAGCACGCGCTGGCGATGGCGCAGATGGGCGCAGGTGGGACGGTGTTTGCCATCGACGTTGGAAGCCGCGAGGCCGCGTTCAGGATGCTGAACGCATTGGAGATCATCATCATCTCGAACAATCTGGGTGATGCGAAGTCCATTGCAACGCATCCCGCCAGCACGACCCATCAGCGCCTGCCGCAACCCCAGAAAGAGGCTTTGGGCATCACCCCGGGGCTTGTGCGGCTGTCAGTGGGGCTTGAGGGAACAGAAGATCTGCTGGACGACCTGATGACGGCGCTTGAACAGGCCTGACAGGCGTATGGGCAAGACGCGCGTCACCGAGGAAGAGGCTCTGGCCTTTCTTGGCGTGATGGTTGGCCGCGTGACCGGTTTCAGGCGGCTGACCGAGGGCGAGGAGTCCCAGGCATTCGCGTTTGATGCCGGGGGGCCGTTCGTCTTGCGGATCAACCGGGACGGAAAGGGCTTTGCCAAAGACCGGCTGATGCAGCTGCGCTTTGGTGCATCCTTGCCGATCCCCAAGGTTTCGCTCATCGCGCCCTTGGGTGATGCGGTTGCCTGCATTTCCAGCCGTGTTCCGGGGGTCACCTTACAGGATCTGACTGCGGACGAGGCCATGGAGGTCGCGCCGGCGGTGGCAGAAGTGTTGGACGCCATGGCCGCCTGCGACATGCAGGGGTTTGGCGGCGCAGGGCTGTTTGACGCCGAAGGGAAGGGGGCCTTTGGCACCTGGGGCAGCTTTCTTTCTGAAATCGCTACAAGGGACTGGCAAGGGATCCCGGATGTCACTGCCGCGCTTGGGGCTGTCCAGCGGTTCGCTGAAACCTGCCCTGATCACCGCAAGCTGGTCCATGGCGATTTCGGGTCAAACAACGTCCTTTGTGACAACGGCCAGATCACCGGCGTGATTGACTGGTCAGAGGCCATGTCTGGTGATCCGCTTTTTGACCTTGCCAATATACTGTTCTGGCGATCATGGCTGAGTTGTATGGAGGTGCAGGCGTCTTACTTTCAGCAGGAAAAGCCGCCCGGTCCTGCCACCGCTGAGACCTTGCGTATCTACAGCCTGCGCATCGCACTTGATACCCTGTGGCATGCCGAACAAGACATGGAAGCCGATTTGGCTGACTGGACACGGAGCCGTCTGAAAGAACTGCTTTAGCCCCTGTCAAGGCGGTTGAGCGGGAGCATTTTGTGGACGAGAGTCTTGGCAGGGCGTTGAACCCGGATTGCTGACTTGAGGATTTCTGGCATGAAACTGACGGCTTTGTTCACAACAGCTTTTGCTCTGCTGGCCCCGGCCGCATGGGCGCAGGACTTTGGCGGCGACTATATGGTCGCCGGCACAAATCTGGACGGCTCGCCCTATGAAGGCACCGCGACAATCACCGTCCTGACCGAAACAACATGTCAGATTGATTGGACGACGGGTGATACGACCTCGACCGGCGTCTGCATGCGTTATGGGCCCGCCTTTTCAGCTGCCTACATTCTGGGGGACCAGATCGGGCTGGTCATCTATCAGATCATGGAAGATGGCACGCTTGACGGGCGCTGGACCATCACCGGCCTGGAAGGCTTTGGAACGGAAGTGCTGTCCCCGATGTGAGATTGGCTGGCCCCGGGCGTAACGCGCCGCCCGGGGCCAATCCCTCAGGCCGGCACGCTTGCCGCGGTCAGGGCGGCTGCGACGGTATCCTTAAGCGGCGTTGTCGGCCGTCCGATCAGTCTGGAAAGCTCGCGGCTGTTGTTCACAAGAACCCCCTTGGACGCCTCGTCGTCCCAGCTTGCAAGGGCGGCTGCAAGGAAATCGGGCAGCCCGAAGCTTTTCAGGATATCTGCATAGGCTGCCGGGGGAAGGCTGTTGTAGGGAACCTGCTTCCCGGCTGCTGCCGAAACGGCGGCCGAAAGATCCTCGGCGCTGTAGGCGGTATCGCCGGCGAGTTCATAGGTCTTGCCATCGTAACCCGCGCCAAGCAGGACCGCCACGGCGGCAGCGGCATAATCGGCGCGCGGCGCCCAGGAAATGCGGCCAGCGCCAAGAGACCCTATCAGCGCCCCGGCAGCAACGGCACCGGCAACCGAACCGGTCGCGTTTTCGGTGTACCAGCCATTCCGCAGGATCGTGTAGGTCAGGCCCGAGGCTTTGATCTCCGCTTCCGTGGCAAGGTGTTCGGGGGCGAGGTCGATCGGCGTCGTGTCGGCATGTAGTATGCTGGTGTAGACGATGCGGGACACCCCGGCCGCCTTGGCGGCGGCGATAACGTTCTTGTGCTGGGCAAGGCGTTGTCCGATCTCGGACGAGGAAATGAGAAGCAGGGTATCCACGCCGGCCAGCGCAGGGCTGAGCGTTTCCGGGCGGCTGTAGTCGGCTTCACGCACGGCAACACCGAGATCGGTGGCTTTGGCAGGTGAGCGTACGAGTGCCACGATGTCGGCGGCGCGGCCTGCCTTGACGAGGTCGGCGACCACGATACGGCCAAGCTGGCCCGTGGCGCCTGTGATTGCGATTGTCATGTCTTTGGTCCTTCGATTGTGACGATGACGCCGAAATAGGCCTCTTGCTAATTTTTCGTAAGTACGTACATTCTGGTAAGTATGAAGTTTGGCACAGAATGTGTGCGGAAGAAGAAGATGACAGAAAGAATTCCCCTGGGCAGCATGGTGCGGCGCGGCGATCTCTTGAGTGAGAAGTGCCCATCGCGGGATGTTCTAAAGCATATGACAAGTCGTTGGGGTGTGCTGGTCCTGATCGTGCTGGAAGGCGGCACCTGCCGGTTCAGCGCGTTGCGCCGCAAGATCGGCGGGGTCAGCGAACGGATGCTTGCGCAGACCCTTCAATGGCTAGAGGCGGACGGGCTGGTGTTGCGGGTCGCCCATGATGTCGTGCCGCCGCATGTAGACTACAGTCTGACGCCGCTGGGTCGGGAGGCCGCGGAACATGTTCGCAATCTGGCCGACTGGATCGAGTCGCGTCTGCCGCAGATCGCCCAGAGTTGGGAGACCCGCACCGCCTGAGGCGTGGACGGCTTGCGGCAGGTCGTCCGCGGATGATCCGGTGCCGGGAGGCCTGCGTAAAGTGGTAGCCAGAGGTTGATTGCTGCGCGAAGGGCCCCATATGGCCCGCTCTGTGACCCGATATCCCGTCGAGAGGTTCTGCCATGAACATCCACTTTACCGACCTTGATCGTGAACCTTCACGCGAGGAAGCCGAAGCCGCGCTCGCGCTGTTGCGCCGCTGGGCGGTGGAGGTGACTCCGGAAGAAGTGGCAACGCTGGACCCCCTCGTCTCGCGCCTGATCCCTGGGCAGGAGGTTTCGAACTACCCCGCGCTGGCACGTGCTTATCCTGAGGATTTTGCCGTCGATGAGGCCTACAAGGCATCGATGCCTGATCTTCAGAACGGGCCTTCCAGCCTGATCAAGGGGGCGCGGCAGCAGATCCAGCATGTGGGCATTTCCAACTTCCGCCTGCCGATCCGGTTTCATACCCGTGAAAACGGAGACCTGACACTGGAAACGAGTGTGACAGGGACGGTCAGCCTGGACGCCGGGAAGAAGGGCATCAACATGTCCCGCATCATGCGCAGCTTTTACAAGTACGCCGAGGAGACGTTCTCTTTTGCTGTGATCGAACGGGCGCTGGATGCCTACAAATCGGATTTGGAAAGCTTTGATGCCCGCATCCAGATGCGCTTCAGCTTTCCGATGAAGAAGAAGTCGCTGCGGTCGGGTCTGGAAGGGTTCCAGTATTACGACATCGCGCTGGAACTGGTGGAACAGGGCGGTGTGCGCAAGAAGATCATTCATCTCGACTATGTCTATTCTTCGACCTGCCCCTGTTCACTGGAACTTTCGGAACATGCCCGTCAGTTCCGGGGGCAACTGGCCACGCCGCATTCGCAGCGGTCTGTCGCGCGGATCTCGGTCGAGTTGGCAGATGGCGCGCCGGTTCTGTGGTTCGAGGACCTGATCGACATGGCCCGGGTAGCTGTGCCGACTGAAACGCAAGTCATGGTCAAGCGCGAGGATGAGCAGGCCTTTGCCGAGTTGAACGCTGCCAACCCGATCTTTGTCGAGGATGCGGCGCGGCTGTTCTGTGAACAGTTGCTCAAGGATGAAAGGGTGGGCGATTTCCGTGTGCTGGCCAGCCATCAGGAAAGCCTGCACAGCCATGACGCGGTCAGTCTTTTGACCGAAGGGCCGACCTTTGCGCAGGAAAGCCTTGACCCGCGTCTATTCGCCACCCTTTTCCACGTCGGATAGCTCGGGCACCTCACCGGCAGGGCGCCCGGTGACAGCAGCGACCACCTGATCGATTGCCACCGCGCCATAGCGCCCGTTGGCATGGGCAATGTCATCGGCCGGCTGAGGCAGGTCTTGTCGGGTAGCCAGCCGGATTGCGCCGCTCATGTAGGCCGCGTCGGTCAACATGCCGCGACGATAGGTGCGTGGGTTCTGCGGCAAGAAGGTCGCACCGACGGATTGGGCGGCGTGAGTGGCTGCATCATCGAAAAGGGATGACAGGGCAAAGCCGTCCCCCGAGCGGACGGCTACGACATAGGGTTTCAGGTGCTGCTTTTGCGTCTGCAGAACGCCCACCGAGAAGCGCGGCTGAGACAGCATCCATAAGGATGCTTCGGTCCCTGGGCGCAGATGGCGGACCAGGGCCGGACCAAGACGATTGGACAGGACACTACTGAGTGTCGCACGGGCGGCAGAGTAAGAGACCAGCGGTTGCTTCATCGAAGCGATGTCAGGGTTGCGTGCAAGTGACGGAAGGCCTGGCCAGCGCATCGACCTGTAAATCGCGACAGCCTGGGACAGGACCATCTGACAACCGACGATGATGATCGCGTCGGGCGCCGCCAGATCGACAGAATCAAGCCGGTTCAGGCGCTTGAAGGCGTCCTGGGCTTCGGCGGAAACCGGATGGAGGCGGCCTTCGCGAATCTCGGTCTGCAGAAGAAGATCGCCATGGGCACCGATGAAGCTTGCCTCGATTTCGGGCCAGCGTCCGGGATTGGTGCGCCATGCTTCGCGCAGTGCCGCGATATGCGAGTTCCCAAAAAAGCAGAGGCGAAGAGTCATCTGCTGAATTCGTCCAGAAGGATTTCATCACACACGACATCATCAGCTTCAGCGTTGTCATCGGGCTGGCTGACGGTCTTTGGCGCGGAAGGGGGGGCGACAACAAGACCATGAGCTGCAAGAAATATGCCCATGACCTTGTCCACGCCCGCAGCACTGACGCTGCGCATGTTTGCTTCGAACCAGGGCCCGCCTGAAGCAGGCTGGGTGATGATTTCGAAAGACGGGAAATAGTCAGTGCCATTGGTCGTCTTGACGAATTCGTCGGCAGCGGCGCGCAGGATGGCCTTGGACGCTGTCGTTGCGGTCATCACGTGATCGCCCGACACTGTCGCCGTGAGCGGGACGGGCGACACAGTGATCAACATCTGCATGGCCGGATTGAAGCCGTGGAGAAGCTCTCTGACCGCAATCAGGTCTTGAAGGACGTCAGGATAGCGGAGATTGCGGAAGGCGTGTTGTTCCGGGTCAAAAGTGCCCCCGGCGACACCCGGGCAGAGCGGGAAAATGCGTCCGGTCTGCCGGTCTTCCCAGCACTCTGTCAGGCCGAGGGTAAACACAAAAAGATCGGCATTGCGCAGCATCTGTGCCGTACGTTCGAGATGGTAGCGGCGATGCAAGAGCACTTCTTCCGGCGATGAGAGTCCCTCAGGCTCAACGGTCGGGCGCAGGGCGTCGATGAAGGCCGATCCTTTTTTCCAGACGTAACGTGCGTCAACGTAGTTTTCGGTCACGTCTGTCAGGAACTGCCGCAGCTGCCGGCTGGTATAGATGTTGCCGGTCCTGCCTGAAAAAAGCGAATAGCCAAAAGCCTGCGCGACGGCTTCGTTCATCGTATCCGGTGCCGGTTCGGCATCCAGAACATGGCAACCGGAGAGGCGCAGGCGGCGGCCGATGTGCTGCGCAAAGCAGCTGCCTGCGGTCGCGACACCGGTGGTGGGCAATAAGGTCAAACGAGGCTCGTACAGGTGGGGAAAGACGCTGCGATCCTCGTCGGCGACGGCCGTACGCCAGAAGGCTCTTGTTGGCAAAGACTCATAGGGGTGTGACATGTCGTCTGGTCTTCGCCTTCCTTACCAGCAGGATACCAGCACCGTCACTTTGGCCGCTTCGCGAGTCAAGGTTTCGGGTGGCATGAAGGTCATGTTGTCCGTCGTGCTGATCGACATTCCGGCACTCGCCAGCGACGCGGCAATCGCCTCCACATCAACAGAAAAGCTGACCTCTGGCGGCAGGACCTGGCCATTCTCGACCGTCTTGGGCAAGAGCATGCCAAGGACCGTTCCGCCGTTGTCAAAGACCGGGCCGCCGGCATCACCCGGCTGAGCGACCAAGGCCAGACGCTTGACGGTATCTTCGCCGTTCAAGCCGCGAATATCGGCGAGCCGGCCAAAGGTCAGCGCGGGCCGGGCAAGGACGCCGCCATAGGGATAGCCGGATACGGCAATCTCGGCCTGAAGACGGGGAACGCCCGACTGGAATTGCACCACGCCAAGCGGTGCCATCGGTTCATCCGGTTTCAGCACGGCAATTCCCAATGCAGCATCAAGATGGGCGACAGTGGCGCGCTGTGTGCTGTCAAGCGTCAGATATTCGCATTGATCGACGACTTCCGAGGTGGTCAGGACCGTGCCCGAATCGTCGATGAAAAATCCGGTGCGCGACAGTTTCGGTTGACGCACTTCGAGCCCCGAAATCAGATCGACGGCCTGATCTTCGCCCGGGCGTGAGATGCCGGGGTCAAGGACGCCTTCGGTGCGGGCAAAGCTTGCCTGCATAAGGCCGAGCAACCGTGACCGGCGTTCTTCATCATTGGCGGGCCAGATAAGCGCGAACCCCTTGATCTGCCCATCCTGGAGGCTTGCCGTAACGTAGGTGTGGAACCGCGCGTTGGCGCCTTCGATGGTAAAGCCATTGTCGGTCCGGCTCCGTTCAACCGAGGTCGGAACAACCTCGAGCGTCTGAAGGATTTCATACAGTCCGAACAACCGGCTCTGGTCGCCTTCCTGCGAGATCAGCAGGACCTGCGCCTTGATGTCGCCGGTTGAATCGAACCGGGCAAAGGGCGGCTCGTAAGCGGCAAATGCGACAACGCCGGTCGGGATCTGGATTTCGATGCCGGTCGCATCATCGCGGACCAGTTGCAGGTTCAGCCCTTCAAGAACGGCGTTATAGGCGCCCAATAGTTCTGCCCTCTGGCGGGTCGTCAGCACGCCTGTGGCATCATGGCCGTTGGCCTCTTGCCATGCCGCCATGGAGGCCCGGGTGCCGCGACCATAGGCGCCGTCAATCGCGCCCTCATAGAAACCGGCCCATTGCAGTGCGGTCTGGAGCAGTTCCTTTTCCGGGCGGGTCAGCAAGTCTTCGCTGGCGATCGCCTCGGACTGGGTCTCGTCAGGAACCTCTTCTGCCACGGGTTCGGCTGCCACCGGCTCTGCCTCGGTCGCGGTTTCTTCAGTCGCGGTTGCCGGGTCAATCGCGGTGACTGTGATGCCTTCGTCGGGCAGGGGCTGCGGTTCGGTCAGTTCGGTTGCGCCGATGGGCCAGAACTGTTGCACAAAGGTGCCGCCCGTGGCGATGAAGCTGTCACCGGGGATGGCGCCCTGATCCTTGAGGCGGCGCAAGAGCGCCTCGGCATCCGGGCGTGCATAGGGGCCCAGCGCGATGCCATACCAGCCAGAGCCGAGATAGTAGCCGTTCACATTGTCGAAACGCCCGGCATAATCCCTCACGCGGATTTGTGCTTCGCCAAGGGTTGGCTGCGCTTCGACCTGAACCCAGACCGGGTCTTGCGCCTGCAGGGGGCCAAAAGTGAAAATCCAGATCAAAACCGCTGCGAAAAACCGTGCCATACCTGTCCTGCAACCCCTAAATGGGCTATCCCGAAAAATCTGCCTCAGCAGATAGCAGAGCAGTCCGGGGTTGCAGCAGGAATCTGACACATTTCTGTTATCCGGCCTCTGTTTAGCTGGGAACCGTGGCCGGATTGACCCTTTGGCCCCCGCACAATATGGAACGGCACGAGTTCAGCCAGAGGTGCGCCATGCAAGAGACGCCGCGATCCTTTCAGGAAATCATCCTGCGGTTGCAGTCCTATTGGGCATCGAAGGGCTGCGCGATCCTTCAGCCATATGACATGGAAGTTGGCGCGGGCACATTCCATCCCGCCACGACTCTGCGGGCGCTGGGCACGCGGGCATGGGCTGCGGCCTATGTCCAGCCTTCGCGCCGACCGACGGATGGGCGCTATGGCGAAAACCCGAACCGGATGCAGCATTACTACCAGTATCAGGTGATCATCAAACCCTCGCCGCCCGACATGCAGGATCTTTACCTTGGGTCGCTCCGCGCGATCGGGATTGACCCGGCAGTGCATGACATCCGCTTTGTGGAGGATGACTGGGAAAGCCCGACCTTGGGCGCGTGGGGCTTGGGCTGGGAGGTATGGTGCGACGGGATGGAAGTATCCCAGTTCACCTATTTCCAGCAGGTCGGCGGGCATGACTGCCGCCCCGTTTCGGGCGAGTTGACCTATGGGCTGGAACGGCTGGCTATGTATGTGCTGGGCGTGGGCCACGTGATGGACATGCCCTTTAACGATCCGCAGACGCCGATCCCGCTGACCTATGGCGATATCTTCCGCCAGACCGAGGAAGAGTATTCGCGCCACAACTTTGACGGGGCGGAAACCGCGCAACTGTTGCGGCATTTCGAAGATGCAGAGGCGGAGTGCCAGCGTCTTCTGGCGTTTGACGAGATTGATCCCAAGACCGGCAAGCGGATCATCATGGTGCATCCGGCCTATGACCAGTGCATCAAGGCCAGCCACCTTTTCAACCTGCTTGACGCGCGCGGCGTCATCTCGGTCACGGAACGGCAGGCCTATATCGGCCGGGTCCGGGCGCTGGCCAAGCTTTGCGCCGATGCCTTTGTGCGGACGGAGGCGGGCGGGTTCACCCCTGCCGCCGCATGATTACCCGTATCGTCATCATCGCCATGGTTGTGACATCCCTCATCGCTGGCGCCGCACTGTATTACCTGCAGGTCTATGCCTATTACCGCGAGGTTCTGGCGGCGGACGCGGGCAACGTGCAGATGACCTCGCTTGTCACAGGACAGCCGGAAGAAATCCTGTTCGAGAACTTCAAGGCCATCGACAGCGATTCATCGCCGATCCGGTTTCGGGCTTGCTTTGAGACGCCGCTGTCCCAGGCCCTGCTGACCGAAACCTACAAGACCTATCCGGCTGCTGAACCCCTGATCGCCCCCGACTGGTTCGACTGCTTTAATGCCGAAGCGATTGGCAACGCGCTGGCCTCGGGCGAGGCGATTGCCTTCATGGGGGTTGAGAATGTCCGCTATGGCGTGGACCGTGTCGTCGCCGTGATGCCTGACGGGCGCGGGTTCATCTGGCAGCAGATAAATGCCTGCGGCACCGTCGTATTCAACGGAGAGCCTGCCCCCGAGAACTGCCCCCCTGTTCCTGAAAGTCTGAAGTGATGGCCGACCTTCTTATCGAACTGTTCTCCGAGGAAATCCCTGCGCGCATGCAGGGCAAGGCGGCGGATGATCTGCGCAAACTGGTGACCGATGGGTTGGTTGAGGCCGGCCTGACCTATGCCTCGGCGGCGGCCTTTGCGACGCCCCGCAGGCTTGTCCTGTCGGTCGAGGGGCTGACGGCGGAAAGCCGCGCCGTGCGCGA
>JBGSWJ010000063.1:0-2039 GCA_041752495.1 Rhodobacterales bacterium | reverse complement strand
AAGCCGACGACCAAGATCGTGCTCTGGCATCTGTGTGATCGCTTCAACCCCGACTTCGGCTGTTTCCCGTCGCAGGACCGTCTGGCGCATGATTGCGAAATCAGCCGGTCCACCCTGAACGAACATCTCGACCGGCTGGAGACGGCGAAACTGCTGCGGCGGGTGCCGCGGATCGATCCCGTCACCAAACGTCAGCTGCCGACCCGCTACATCTTGGGGTTTGAGGAGGGCTTTGCACCACATGATCCCGACCCATGTCCGGAAACCGGACACGGGGATTTTTCCCTTGGCCACGACGCTGAAACCGCATGTGAAATCGCTGTCAGCGGTGCCATTCCGGCCGAGCCGTGTCCGGAAATCGCACACGGCACTCCGCAGGAACCCGTGTCCGGTTTTTGCCCCGACCCGTGTCCGGAAAATGCCGAAAGCCGTGTCCGGAATCCGGACACTAACCTTGTAAGAGAACCACTAAGTAAACCAGTAAAGGAGGAGGAGGACGCGGCTGCGCGCGAGGCCGATTTTGATCGGTTCTTCGCAGAACTGCTTGCGGCGCTGGGCTTCGCCGCCAATGCCACCCTGCCCGCCTGGTGGCAGGGTTGGCCAGCCCGCACCCATGTTCGCCGCTGGATCGACGATATCGGGCTGTCCCGGAAGCGGATCATCGAGGTCGCGACCGAAACCCGGGCCGATCATCCGAACCCGCCTGATGGCCCCAAGGCCCTCGACAGGTTCATGGAACGCGCCGTCCAGCGCGATGCACAGACGGCCATTGCGACGGCCAAAAGCCAAAAGGCAAAGCGGCGGCGCAAGCGCGAAGACCCTCCCCGGCTGAGCGACGATGAAAAGGCGGCGTTCTACGCCAAGATGGTCAATGCCGACGGCTTCCTGCCGGTCAGCGCGATCAACAACAGCATTCGTGACCTGATGCTGGTGCGCGGCCTCGTGACGCCCGAACGCCTCCGGCTGCGAGGGATCCGGTGAATGGCATGGTGTCACGTCCCCGGCACGGACTGTCCCTCTGCGCAGGCGGCGGAGGCCTTGATCTGGGCCTCATGCTCGCCGAACCTGGCTTTCACACCCGCGCCTTTGTCGAGTGGGAAGGCTGGCCTCGCACCGTCCTCATCGCCGCCCAGCGCGCCGGGTATTTCGCCCCGGCCCCAATCTGGGACGATCTGCGCAGCTTTGATGCCCGACCCTTCCGCGGTGCCTTCGACATCGTCCTTGCCGGTTACCCCTGCCAGCCGTTCAGTGCCGCTGGAAAGCGCAGCGGTGCCGATGATCCGAGGCACCTCTGGCCAGATGTCGCCCGCGTCATCGACCAGTGCGGCCCAGAGTGGGTCTTCCTCGAAAACGTCGCCGGTCACGTCACCCTTGGCCTTGAAACCGTCCTGCGAGAGCTTTGGGGACTGGGCTACACGCCTGCGGCGGGCCTGTTCTCGGCGGCAGAAGTTGGTGCGCCGCACCAGCGGCTGCGCATCTTCATCCTGGCCCACGCCGATGAGCCTGCATCCCGGCACCGCGAACTACAACCCGGCCGGGAACAGCGACTTCACCCGCAAGGCAGAAGCGCTGGCGCTGGGCATCACCAATTGGTCGACACCGAAAGCGACAGACGGCGCGAAGGGTGGACCGGGTCAGTGCTATGGGTCGGGCGGGACGCCACCCCTGCCAGCGCAGGCAGCGCAGTGGCAAACGCCAGTGGCCGACGACCAGATGGATCGGCGGCGGGGCAAGATCAACAGTCGAGGCGAACCCAAGCTCTCGGCGCAGGCGCTGCAATGGCCCACTCCAGCCGCGCAGAACTGGAAGGGATCCAGCGAGGCCAGCATCATCCGGGCCGATGGCAAATCCCGGATGGACATTCTGCATTACCGAGCGGAACAGGGCTTCACCCGCCCGGCCCCAGCGATCATGTCGAATGGGCAGCGGTCCTCGCCGCACGCCCCGATCTCGCGCCCGCTCTGGGCTTCGATGATTGCTTCGCATGGGCGCGTCGTCTCGCGGCGGATCCTGAAGGGCCGATCACGGCGGCGGCTGAA
>JBGSWJ010000062.1:0-1710 GCA_041752495.1 Rhodobacterales bacterium | reverse complement strand
ACGTCGGCGACGCGGCGGATGCGGGCGTTGTTGCGCACCTCTTCGCTCATGACCAGCCAGACCGGCAGGGCGCCCAGCCTGATCCCGGCGTCGATCTGCTCGAGGTCGCACTGGCGTTTCGCCAGGATGACCTGCGCCACTCCGATGCCGCCACCGGCCAACAGCAGGTTCCAGGTGAGCATGGCATCGTCGGTCCTCAGGGCAAATTCCTCGCGCGCAAGGGCGATACCGTGGGCCGCGAAGCCCCGGATCAGCACGTCGCTGCGGTCAAGACCGACGAGGTCGTGGGTCTTCAGATCCTCTTTCGAGGCGACCCGGCCACGCCGATCAAGATAGGCGCGTGTCGCAAACAGCCCCATCGGCGAGTCCCCGAGCTTGCGGGCGATCAGCGCGTTCTGTGTCGGATCGGCCATCCGGATGGCGATGTCCGCGTCGCGGCGCAGCAGGTTCTGGTTCGTGTCCGACGCGACGATCTCGATCTGGATGCTCGGCTCCGCCTGGCGAAGTTCGGCCAGAATGGGGGGCAGCATCAGGTTGGCCACGATGACCGAGGCCGTGATCCGGACGGTGCCGAACAGCTGCTGAGACCGTCCCCGGGCTTTCAGGTTCAGCGCCTCGGCAGCGGCACCCATGGCGCGCGCATCGTCGACCAGACCCAAAGCGGCCGCTGTCGGATCCAGCCCCTGGGCCGAACGGGTGAACAGGATGACCCCCAATGCGGTCTCCAGCTCCCGGATGTGCCGGCTCAAGGTCGGCTGGGTCGCACCCATGGTTTTCGCTGCGCCAGACAGCGACCCGCCTTCGACGACAGCAAGGAAGGACCGCAGCAGGGTCCAGTCGAGGCTATTCACTTTTGGAACACACCTATCGAGACTTGGCCAATTACCATTCGAAAATATGCCAGCTACCTTGAGGAGGTCAACAACGCAGATCGCGGCACGGCCGACGACCTGAAACACCAGAGAAAGCCAGTATCATGATCGTGACCACCACCAGCACCCCGACCCAGTTCATCGCGACCGAAGGCGGTCGCATCGCGTTCGAGGACACCGGCGGCACCGGCCCGGCCATCCTCGCGATCCCCGGCATGGGCGACCTGCGGTCCGAGTACCGCTTCATCACTCCGGTCCTGCAACAGGCCGGCTACCGCGTGATCATCATGGATGCGCGCGGTTTCGGCGAGACCTCGGCCCAGTGGAGCGACTTTTCCGCCCGCGCCGTCGGACGGGATGCCATTGCAGTGCTGAAGCACCTCGGCACGGGGCCTGCCACCATCCTCGGAAATTCCTTCGCGGCCGGTTCCGCCCTCTGGGCCGCCCAGGACGCGCCGGAGCAAGTTCAGGGCGTGGTACTGCTGGGGCCGATCCTGCGTGATCTGGAAGCGTCCTTGTTGCAGAAGCTCGCCCTCAAGGTCGGTTTCGCTGGTCCCTGGCGCGTCGGCTTCTGGACCATGTACTGGGACAGCCTCTTTCCCGCGAAGAAGCCGGCAGACCATGCCGAGGTCAAGGCCGCCATCGCCCGGAACCTGCGCGAGCCGGGCCGCATGGACGCCCTGCAATCGATGCTCGCGCTGTCCAAGGCTGACACGGCCGCGATCCTCGACAGGACCACCGTGCCCGCGCTGATCGTGATGGGCACCAAGGACCCGGACTTCAAGGATGCCGTCGAAGAGACGCGCATGCTGGCCGGCAAATTCAAGGCCGAGACCAT
>JBGSWJ010000061.1:0-5409 GCA_041752495.1 Rhodobacterales bacterium | reverse complement strand
GGCGATCTGCGCGGGGTGGCGGATGAGGCACTGGCCGCCGAGGGGTTGTCGCGGCGGGTGATCGCCGCTGTGCCGCAGTTCTTTCCGGCGCTCGTGACTGTGGCCCAGACCGACAGCATCGCGTCGATCCCGGACAGGCTGGCCCGTCACTATGCACCGATTCTGGGGTTGCGGGCTGTCACGCCGCCGCTGCCGCTGCGCGCCTTCCAGGTTTCTGCGCTGCGGCATCGCCGGAACGCACAGGACGGGCGGATTCTCTGGATGCTGAACCAGATCGACCGGGTCGCAAAGGCGGCAGATGCCCGGAAATCAGGCGAAACGAGTGCCAGCACATCTGACCCTGCGTAAAGTTCTTGACTCGTTTTTTTAGATTCTACTACAATTTTTAGTGTGGCTTAAAAAATGAGTCCCGATGCTCCAGCCCCGTCAAAGCTCGCCCGAAACTGTCGATGCCGTCCCGTCACTGGGCGACAAGATCCGCGCGCGGCGCAAGGAACTGGGGCTGACGCTTCAGTCCGTTGCTGATCAGGCGGGCCTGACGGCGGGGTTCATCAGCCAGATAGAGCGGGGCCTTGCCGCACCGTCGCTGTCCTCGCTCACGGCGGTGAGCCGGGTGCTGGACATTGACGCGAGCGCCTTTTTCACGCAGCCGCCCGGCCCCGGCACGATTTCGCGTCAGGGGACGCGGCCCGTCTATGGTCTTGACCCTGCGCATATGAGTTACGAGCGCATTTCGTCCTTCTTTCCGGGTAATGTGCTGCGCGCCGTCATCATCCACGAGGCGCCCGGCCACCGGAGCGAGCCGATCAGCCATGAAGGGGAAGAGCTGTTCTTCATCCTGCAGGGCGGTCTGACGGTGGAACTTGAGGGCACGCGGCATGTGCTGAACGCGGGCGATTCAATCCACTTCGCATCGACCCGCGTGCATTCGACCTGGAACCACACGACGGGCACGACGACGATCCTTCACACCTGTACGATGGACGTGTTTGGCGACAGTCAGCGCACAAAAGACCAAGAAAAGTGAACCAAAAATCAAAAAGACACATGAAAGGGAGTATCCAATGAGACATCTTTTCAAGACCGCCGTTCCGGCACTCTTCGTGTCGGCGCTCTTGTCCACAACCGCACTTCCGGCGCTTGCAGGGGGCACGCTGCGCCTTGACGAAGTGGCGGTGGGCGAACTCGATCCGGGCAAGGCATCGGACTATGCCGACACGATCCTGATGTTCAACGCCTATGACACGCTGGTTATCCCGAACGCGGGCGCACCGGGCCACCAGCCGCATCTTGCCACCGCCTGGACCATCGACGGCAATACCGTGACGCTGACCCTGCGGGACGATGTGAAGTTCCATTCGGGCAATCTCATGACCGCCGATGACGTGGTTTTTTCCATCGACCGGATGAAGGCGCTGGGGCAGGGGAATGCCTACCTCTTTGCGATTGTTGAAAAGGCCGAGGCGGTTGATCCCACCACGGTAAAGATCACGCTGAGCGAGCCCTATTCGCCGTTCATCGCCTCGCTCATCCGGCTTCCCATCGTCGACAAGGCGACGGTGATGGCCAATGTCGTGCCGGGCGATACCGAGATGGGCGACTGGGGGCAGGCATGGCTTTCGGCCAATGATGCCGGGTCGGGCGCCTATATCGTGACCTCGCATAACCCGCAGGAAGAGACGGTCTTTACCAAGAACCCGGATTACTTCCTGGGCGTGCCCGAAGGCGCACCGGACGAGGTGCGGCTAAGCTACGGGCTTGAGGCGGCGACGGTGCGGGCGCTGATGGCCAATGGCGAACACGACATCACGTCGCAATGGCTGCCGCCCGAAGTGCTCAAGGCGCTGGCGGACGAGGGGAACCAGTTGTTCTCGGAATCGGGGACGGGGGCGTTCTATATCAAGCTGAACACGCAAAAGGCGCCGCTGGATGACGTGAACTGCCGTCTCGCGCTGACCTCGGCGTTCGACTATGCGACAGCGCTGGCGATCACGCAGATCACGCCCGACGTGGCGGGCGGACGGCCTGCGACGGGGGCAATCCCTGTGGGCATGTTCGGTGCCAACCCGCCGGAAGAGGCGATGGTGCGCGACATGGACGCGGCGCGCGCGCATCTTGCGGAATGCAAGTACAACCCGGCGGATTACACGATCGAACTGTCCTGGGTGGCGGAAGTGGCGATCGAGGAACGCTTTGCGCTCCTTATGCAGTCCAACTTCTCGGAACTGGGCTTCAACACGGAAATCGTAAAGGTGCCGTGGGTCCTGTTCACCGAACGGGTGGCGACGCCGGAATCGACTCCGCATGTAAGCCAGGTCTTTGTCAACGCGGCAACCGGCGACCCCGATACGCTGCTATACCCGATGTACCATTCGTCGGCGGCGGGCACCTGGCAAAGCCCGGAATACCTGAATGACCCCGAGGTGGACGCGCTTCTGACGCAGGGCCGCACAGCCACCGCGCCAGAAGAGCGGGAGGCCGCCTATGCCGCGCTGAACGACCGGCTGATGGCGCTGGCGCCGACGATCTATGGCTTTGACCGGAATTCTGTGTTTGGGGCAAGTCCGCGGGTGACCGCCCCGGCCATGACCGATCCGTCGCAGGCCTATGCGCTAGACACGATGGGGTTCACGTTCCGGCTGATGACAGTCGCAGAGTGAAGGCGGGGTAGGGTGCGCTGAAGCGCACCCTACGCTGATGCCCCACGGGGCGTGAGGGGAGCAGAGGAAGGCACTCCCTGCTTCTTCTGGTCCCAAATATCCCGGGGGAGGCGCAGCCGGGGGGCAAAGCCCCCCTGCCGCCGCCTGACCCGTTCGCAACCCAAACCGACGAGACCCGGATGAACACGGTCCTGCGCCATACGGCCCGGCGGTTCGGCACCTCTCTTCTGGTGCTGTTCGGCGTTTCGGTGCTGATCTTTGCCATCGCCCGGGTGATCCCCGGCGATCCGGCGCGCGTGGCCCTGGGGCCGAACGCAACGCCGGAGCAGGTCGATCAACTGCGCGCGGCGATGTTTCTGGACGAACCCGTGGTCGCGCAATACGGGCATTTCCTGGCGGGGCTGGCGCGGGGTGATCTGGGGATATCGCTTTACACCAACCGTCCGGTGATGACGGATATTGCCGAATTCCTGCCCGCGACGCTCGAGCTTGTCTTCGTCTCGGGCCTGATGATGATCGGGCTGGGCCTGCCTTTGGGCATCCTGTCGGCCCGCTACCGGGGCCGCTGGCCGGATCATGTGGTGCGGGTCTTTGCCCTTCTGACGGTTTCGGCCCCGGCCTTTGTCTGGGCGGTGGTGCTGATGCTGCTTTTCGCCTTCTACCTGCCGCTGTTTCCCATTGCGGGGCGGCTGAACGACAGTTTCGACATTCCGCGTGTGACCGGGTTCCTGACGGTCGATACCCTGCTGGCCGGGAACTGGGCCGCCTTTGGCGATGCCTGGCGGCATCTGGCGCTGCCGGCCTTTGCGCTGTCCCTGTCGGGGATCGGGCAGGCGGCGCGGCTGACGCGGGCCAACATGATCGAAACCTACGAGAAGCCCTATATCGAGATGGCCCAGGCCTATGGCTGGCCCGAACGGCGGATCGCCAACCGCTATGCGTTCAAGCCATCGCTGATCCCGTCTCTGACGATCATCGGGCTGGATTTCGCGGCCCTTCTGGGCAACGCCTTTCTGGTCGAGGCGGTGTTCGGCTGGCCCGGCCTGTCGCGCTATGGCGTCAATGTGATCCTGCGCAAGGACCTGAACGCCATCGTGGGGACGGTGCTGATCATCTCGGCCATGTTCATTCTGGTGAACATCATCGTCGATCTGCTGACGGTCGTCCTGAACCCCCGCATCCGCAAGGCGGAGGCGCGATGAGACGTGTGGCTGCCATCCTTCTGGCCAATCCGCTGTCACTTCTGGGCGTCTTCCTTGTGGCGCTGGTCGTCATCGCGGCAGTCTTTGCGCCGCTGATCGCGCCTTTTCCGGATCATCGCGGCGCGGTGGTGGATTTCGCCAATTTCAACAAACCTCCCGGCTGGCCCTACATCATGGGCACGGATGTGGTGGGCCGCGACCTGTTCAGCCGCATCCTTTATGCCTATCGCATTTCACTGATCCTTGGCGTGGTCGTGCTGACCATCACGGTGCCCATCGGCGTCACGCTCGGCCTGATGGCGGGCTATCTGGGCGGCTGGTGGGAATACGGGCTGATGCGGCTGACGGACGTGTTCCTGTCGATCCCGCCGCTGGTGCTGGCGATCTCGATCATGGGCGTGCTCGAGCCCACGCTGATGAACGGGATGCTGGCCGTCACGGCGATGTGGTGGCCGTGGTATACGCGGCTTGTCTACAACATCACGCGGGGCGAAAAGGTTGAAGGTTATGTGCTGGCCGCCGAGGTGATCGGGGCGTCCCGGGCGCATATCATGTTCCGCGAGATCCTGCCCAACTGCGTGCCGGCGATCGTGACCAAAATGACGCTCGATTTCGGCTTCGTCATCCTGATCGTGTCGTCCCTGTCGTTCCTTGGCCTTGGCGTCCAGCCGCCCACGCCCGACCTGGGCTCCATGGTGGCGGAAGGCGCCAAATACCTGCCCGACAGCTGGTGGCTTTCCGTCTTCCCCGGTCTTGCCATTCTGATCGCGGTCTTCGGCTTCAACCTGATCGGCGATGGCCTGAGAGATATTCTGGGGGCCGACCGATGACTCCTGCTTTCTTCCCCCGTTCTTCTGGTCCCAAATATCCCACGGGGGTGCGGGGGTGTGAAACCCCCGCTCTGCGGCCGGCCACAAGGACTGCAACATGACGGCAGTCCTCGACATCCGCGACCTGCGGCTGGCCTTCAGGAACTGGTCGGGCACGTCCGAGGTGTTGCATGGCATCAGCCTGACCATCGGCAAGGGCGAGCGGGTTGCTCTGGTTGGTGAAAGCGGGTCGGGCAAGTCGGTGACGGCGCGGATCGTGCTGGGTCTCTTGCAGGAGATAAAGGGCGTCCGGATCAGCGGGCAGGTGGCGTTTCAGGGGCGTGATCTGGGTGCCATGAGGGCGGTGGAGCGGCGGGCGCTGCGGGGCACGGCGATGTCGATGATCTTTCAGGACCCGACGTCATCGCTGAACCCCGTGTTCCGCATCGCTCCTCAATTCCAGGAGGTGCTGGCCCGCGCTACCCCGGGGATCAGCATGGAGGCCACACGGGTCCGCGCCTCGGACCTGTTACGTGAAGTGGCCATCACCGAACCCGGCCGCGTGCTCGACTCATATCCGTTCCAGCTTTCGGGCGGTATGAACCAGCGGGTGATGATCGCGATGGCTCTGGCCAACCGTCCGGCGCTGTTGCTCGCGGACGAGCCGGGGACTGCGCTGGATGTGACGGTGCAGGCGCAGACGCTGGACCTGATGCGGGCTTTGGTCACCGATCACGG
>JBGSWJ010000060.1:0-1572 GCA_041752495.1 Rhodobacterales bacterium | reverse complement strand
TGTGGATGCGGGCACCGGACGGGATGGATATGGAGCGGGTCGCGGCGGGGCTGCGCGAACAGGGCGTGCTGATCGAGCCGGGCGCGCCGTTCTTTGCCGCCGAGGTGCCGCCGGTCGAGTATTTCCGGCTGGGCTATTCCTCGATCCCGGCGGGGCGGATCGCGGAAGGGGTGGCACTGATCGGGGCGGCGATGCGCGGGGCGACGTCAACCAAAGGTTAAGTTTTCCAAGGCGACGGGGGGTGTGCCGGGGGATTGGGTGCATCTTTATGGATTTATTGGATTTTTGTCGTCTGTAGACTGTCTGTAATGCGTCGGTATCACGTCGGTATTACGTCGGTATTTTTTGCGCGGTCCGGTAACGGGTTGTTCAGGGGTTTATAGAGGGCGGAGGTTTATGGGGGGTTGCGGGGGCGGGCGTTGCGTGGCGCGCTCGTTCCGCGCGGACGCGCGGACTCGCTTTGGGTGGTGGGTTGCACCCACCCTACGCGATTGCGGGGGGTAGGAGCGGCGGATAGGGTGGCGCGGCTGAGGGCAGGACAGGACGATGGACGTGGCGGGCGCACTTGACGGGATCACCATTCTTGATCTGACGCGGATTCTGGCGGGGCCGACCTGCACGCAGTTGCTCGGCGATCTGGGCGCTGATGTCATCAAGATCGAGAATCCGGCGGGGGGTGGTGACGATACGCGGGCCTGGGGGCCGCCCTATGCGATGGGGGCGGACGGGCAGCCCACAGACCTTTCGGCCTATTTCATGTCGTCCAACCGGAACAAGCGGTCGGTTGCAGTGGATATCGCATCGGCCGAGGGGCAAGCGGTGATCCGGGCGCTGGCGGCAAGTGCGGATGTGGTCATCGAGAATTTCAAGCCCGGGGGGTTGGCCAAGTACGGGCTGGACCATGAGACGATGCTGCGGGACTTTCCGGGGCTGGTTTATTGTTCGATTTCAGGGTTCGGGCAGACCGGGCCACATGCGGCCAAGCCGGGTTATGATCTGATGGCGCAGGGGTTCGGGGGGATCATGTCCCTGACCGGAGAGCCGGAAGGGATGCCGATGAAAGTGGGGGTCGCGGTCGCGGATGTGGTCTGCGGGATGTATGCGACGGTCGGTATCCTTGCGGCATTGCGGCATCGGGAGCGGACCGGCGAGGGGCAGCACATCGACGTGGCACTGGTCGATACGCAGATTGCGTGGCTGATCAATGAGGGGGCGAATTACCTTGCATCAGGCAAAGTGCCGGTGCGGCGGGGGAACGGGCATCCCAATATCGTGCCCTATCAGGTGTTTGCGGCGTCGGACGGGCATGTGATCGTCGCGGTCGGCAATGACGGGCAGTTCCGGCGCTGCTGCGAGGCGCTGGGGGTGGGCGGACTGGCAGATGTGCCGGACTATGCGACGAACCCGGCGCGGGCTGCGAACCGGGAGGCGTTGCTGGCCACGCTGACGCCATTGTTCCGGGTGCGGCCGATGGCCGAGGTGATTGCGGTGATGGAGGCGGCGGGGGTGCCGGTGGGGCAGGTGAACCGGATTGATCAGGCGCTGGCCAGCGATCAGGTGGCGGCGCGGGAG
>JBGSWJ010000059.1:0-5921 GCA_041752495.1 Rhodobacterales bacterium | reverse complement strand
ATGATCCTGCCGGTGATCCTGCTTTTCTTTCTGCTTTTCGGGACGGCGGGGGGATGGGTTGGCCGCGCCACATGGCGGCCTGCGGCGGCGGGGCTGGGGTTGGGCGCGTTCCTGGCCTGGGCGCTCGGGGTCACGTTTCCGTTGTTTGCGGCCTGATGGGTGGGGAATGGTGGGTTTAACCCACACTACGTGGCTTTGCCGTTGGGTGGATTTAGCGCACGAAGGCCCCCTACCCTTCTGCTTCGAGGAAGGTCACGACCGCCTCGCCATATTTGCGCTGTTCGATGAGGGTGAAGCCCGGCGGCGCGGCCTGACCGGTGCTTTCTTCCCAGACGACCACCGCCCCGGGCGCGATCCAGCCGGCCTTGGCCGCCTGTTCCAGCGCCGCAAGCCCCAGGCCCTTCCCATAGGGCGGGTCAAGAAACACCAGATTGCAGGACGCACCTGTGTTCACCGGCAGACGCCGGGCGTCCAAGGGCAGGAGGACGGCATTGGCCTTCATCCTCGAAATATTGTCCCGGATGAGCCGCCCCGCCACCCGGCCGTCGTCGACAAAGGTCGCCGCATCGGCGCCGCGCGACAAGGCCTCGAGCCCCAACGCGCCTGTCCCGGCAAAGAGATCGAGGACCTGCGCGTCGGTTACGGGATCGCCCAGCCGGCCGCCAAGAAGGACGTTGAACACCGCCTCGCGCACGCGGTCGGCGGTGGGGCGGAGATGTGCGCCGTCGTCCCCCTTGCCGACATTGGCAAGGGTCAGGCCCCGGTGTGTGCCGCCGATGATCCTCACGCCTTGAGAAGTGGCTTCAGGTCGGTCGCTGGATCGGTAATCACGGCAGGCGCGGGGGATTTGCCCATCTCGATCAGGCGTTTGCCGATCATGTAGGCGCGGCTGTCGTTCATTGCGTCCACGGCGATCAGCCTGTCAGCCTGATAGTACCAGTGCGACCGCGCCGCGCCTTCGCCCTGGCGGACGTGGACGGCGTCATAGCCCATGTTCAGCCCGGCGATCTGCAGCTTGCAGTCATACTGATCCGACCAGAACCAAGGTGCAGGGTGGTAATGCATCGGCGTGCCCATGATGTTGACCGCCACCACTTCGGCCTGGTCGATGGCATTCCCCACGCTTTCCAACCGGATGCGATTGTCCTTGAAAAGAAGCGTCGCGCAATCGCCTGCGGCCCAGACATGGGGGTCCGAGGTGCGGCCGTGGATATCGGTTGTGATCCCGTTTTCGCAGGCGATCCCTGCGGATTGGGCCAACGCGGTGTTGGGGACGATGCCCACGCCAACCAGCACGAAATCGACGGCCAGTTCTGTGCCATCCGACAGCCGCGCGCCTGTGACCCGGCTTTGGCCAAGAAGGCGGTCAAGGCCCACGCCTTCGCGGATGTCTACTCCATGCGCCTTGTGGAGCGCGCGGAAGTAGTCCGATGTCTGAGGTGCTGCGACGCGCTGCAGAATGCGAGGGGCCATTTCGACCAATGTGACCTGAAGCCCCTTCTTGGCGCAGACCGCCGCCGCCTCGAGCCCGATGTAGCCGCCGCCAATGATCAGGACACGCCGCTCGGCCACCAGTTCCGGCGCCATGCTGTCGGCATCGGCCAGATCGCGCATCACCAGCACACCATCGAGCGCCCCGCCAATGGCGGCGGGCAGGCGGCGGGGGGTTGAGCCGGGCGTGAGGGCGAGATTATCATAGGTCAGCACAAAACCGTCGCTGAGCGTCACCGTCCGCGCCGCCCTGTCGATGGCGGTTGCGCTGACGCCGAGTTTCAGTTCGATCCGGTGTTCGGCATAAAAGGATTCAGGGCGCAGGTAGAGCCGCTCTTCCTCCATCTCTCCAAGAAGATAGGCCTTGGACAGGGGGGGCCGCTGATAGGGCGGCACGGGTTCCGATCCGACCAGCGTGATATCCCCGTCAAAGCCTTCGGCCCGCAGTTTGGCCACAAGTGCACAGCCCGCCTGTCCCGCCCCGATCACGACGACATGGGTCATTGATTTTTCCGCCTCTTTGCGTGGTCAATTCCGGAGGTCCAGACTATATCCCCACCCGTCAGACGCAATTCCCGAAAGGTGTACCCATGACGATTTCCGCCGGCCAGACCCTTCCCGAAGCCACCCTTGTCCGCATGGGCGACAAGGGGCCCGAATCGGTCGCGCTTTCCGCCCTTCTCAAGGGGCGCAAGGTCGTGCTTTTTGCCCTGCCCGGCGCCTTTACCGGGACGTGCAGCACGATCCATCTGCCCAGCTTTATCCGTACGGCCGATGCGTTCCGCGCCAAGGGCATTGATGACATCATCTGCCTGTCGGTCAACGATCCCTTCGTGCTCAAGGTCTGGGGCGATACGACGGGTGCGACGGCGGCTGGCATCAGCCTGGTCGGGGATGCTGACGGGGCCCTGACCAAGGCGCTGGGCATGGATTTCACGGCGCCGGCCATCGGGCTGATCGGACGGTCGAACCGTTATGCGCTGGTGATCGAGGACGGTGTGGTCACGCAGGTTAACATCGACGAGCCCGGTGTCTGCAACATGTCGACGGGCGAGATGCTGCTGGAAGCGATCTGATCGTCCTGTGGCGACGGGGGCGGGGGGAACCCCGCCCTTTGCCTTTTGAGCGGGGTTGACCCCGCGCCTTACGCCAGCGCCTGATCGCAGCGTTCGCAGACGCCCGGGTGGGCGTGGTGGCCGACGTCGGGCAGGATTTTCCAGCAGCGTTCGCATTTGTCACCGGGGGCTGGGGCAAAGATGACCGCGACATCTGCCACATCATCCAGCCGGAAGGCGCCCTCGGGGGCCGCATCTGTGGTGACAGTGATCCCGCTGGTGATGCAGAGATCGGCTAAATCCACCGTCCCCAGGAGCGCCGCCGTTTCCGCCGTGACATGCACGACGGGCGCCGCTTCGAGCGAGGCGCCGATGACCTTGGCAGTCCGTTCAACCTCGAGCGCGCCGGTGACGACGCGGCGCGTGCGGCGGATGCTGGCCCATTTGGCGGCCAGCACGTCGTTGCGCCAGGCGGCGGGGGTTTCGGGGATGTCGACGAGGTGAACCGACGACTCCTCGCCCGGGTAACGTTCGAGCCAGACCTCTTCCATCGTGAAGACGAGGATCGGGGCGAGCCATGTCGTCAGCCGGTGGAACAGCGCATCAAGCACGGTCAACGCGGCGCGGCGGCGAAGCGTCTTGCCGTCGCAATAGAGCGTGTCTTTGCGGATGTCGAAGTAGAAGGCCGACAGGTCGACCGTGGCGAAAGTGAAGATCGCCTGAAACACGCCCTGGAAATCATAGGCGGCATAGCCCTTGCGCACGATCTCATCGAGTTCGGAGAGACGGTGGAGCACCCACTGTTCCAGTTCCGGCATTTCAGCCACGGCCACGCGGTCGGCCTCGGCGAAGTCACCGAGCGAGCCGAGCAGGAAGCGCATCGTGTTGCGCAGGCGGCGATAGCTGTCGGCGGTGCCTTTCAGGATTTCAGGCCCGATCCGCAGGTCGACAGTATAGTCCGACTGCGCAACCCAGAGGCGCAGGATATCGGCGCCGTATTCCTGGATGACCTTTTCGGGCGCGACGGTATTGCCCAGCGATTTGGACATCTTCATGCCCTTTTCGTCGAGCGTGAAGCCATGCGTCAGCACCCCCCGATAGGGGGCGCGGCCGATGGTACCGCAGGCCTGCAGCATCGAGGAATGAAACCATCCCCGGTGTTGGTCGGTCCCTTCAAGGTAGAGGTCGGCCAGACCGTCGGCCGAGCCGTCCTCACGGTCGCGGAGCACGAAGGAATGGGTCGAGCCGCTATCGAACCAGACATCGAGAATGTCAAAAACCTGCGCATAGGCTTCGGGATCATGCAGCCCCGCAAGGACCTTTTCCTTGAACCCTTGCACATACCATGCATCGGCCCCCTCCGCCTCGAACGCCGCAAGGATGCGGTCGTTGACGCGTTGGTCTTGGAGGAGGAAGTCGGGATCGGTCGGCTTGGCGCCCACCTTGGTAAAGCAGGTCAGCGGCACGCCCCAGGCGCGCTGGCGGGACAGAACCCAGTCAGGCCGCGCCTCGATCATGGAATAGAGGCGGTTGCGGCCGGTCTGCGGCGTCCAGGTGACAAGCTGGTCGATGGAGGTCAGGGCGCGTTGGCGGATGGTGGTGCCATAGGTGTCCTGCCCGTCGCCCACGGGCCTGTCGATGGCGGCGAACCATTGCGGCGTGTTGCGAAAGATCACAGGAGCCTTGGAGCGCCACGAATGGGGATAGCTGTGCTTGATCGTGCCCCTTGCCAGCAAACCGCCGACTTCGACCAGTTTGGCGATGACGGCGGTGTTGGCGTCGCCCTCCCACGGGTTGGCCTTGTTCTTGGGGTTGAGCTTGTCGCGCAGGATCGCTGTGCCACCAAAGAATGGCAGATCGTCGCGGAAACGCCCATCTTCCATGACGTTATAGGTCAGAACCTGATCCAGCATCCCCAGATCGCGGTAAAGCTCGAACTCTTCCATCCCGTGGCTCGGCGCACAGTGGACAAAGCCGGTGCCCTCCTCGTCGGTGACAAAGTCAGCCGCGCGGAAGTCGCGCAGCCCGTCCCACTCGCCCTTGCTGCCCTCGGCCCCGGCCAGAGGGTGGAGCAACCTCAGGCTTTCCAACTCGTTGGCCGACACATCGCGCACACGCCGCCACATGCCCTCGGCCAGCCGGGCCTTGGCCATCACACCAGCGGCCAGTTTGTCGGCAAGGATGAACCGCTCTCCTTTGCTGGCCCAACATTCCGCCGGCGTATCAAGCACCTCGTAAAGGCCATAGGCAAAGCCCGCGCCATAGACCACCGCCCTGTTGGACGGGATCGTCCATGGCGTCGTGGTCCAGATGACCACCTTGGCACCTTGCAGGTCGCCCGCTGTCGCCACCGGAAACTTCACCCAAACAGTAAAGCTTTCCTTGTCATGATACTCGACCTCTGCCTCGGCCAGTGCAGTCTGCTCGACCGGGGACCACATCACGGGCTTGGACCCCTGATAAAGCACCCCGTTCATCAGGAACTTCATGAACTCCTCGGCGATGACGCGTTCGGCGTGGAAATCCATCGTCAGGTAGGGCCGGTCCCATGACCCGGTCACGCCCAGACGCTTGAACTCGGCCCGCTGCACGTCGATCCAGCCTTCGGCGAACTTGCGGCATTCCTGACGGAAATCGACGACGGGAACCTGATCCTTGTCCTGGCCCTTGGCGCGGTACTGTTCCTCGATCTTCCACTCGATGGGCAGGCCGTGGCAATCCCAGCCGGGGATATAGCGGGCATCCTTGCCCATCATCTGCTGGGAGCGGACTACCATGTCTTTCAGCACCTTGTTCAGCGCATGGCCGATGTGAAGGTGCCCGTTGGCATAGGGAGGGCCGTCATGGAGCGTGAAGCTTTGCCGTCCGGTCTTGGCCCGGAGGCGGTCGTAGATTCCGATCTCTTCCCAGCGTTTCAGCCATTCGGGTTCGCGCTGGGGCAGGCCTGCGCGCATGGGAAACTCGGTCTTGGGAAGGTTCAGCGTGTCCTTGTAGTCATGGGTCGTGTCGGCGCTCATCAGGGGCGTCCTTTGCGGAATTTTGAAGGGGGGGCATGAGGGCGGTGCGATGAACTCAGACACCATTGGCCCGGCGGCTCTGGTCCTCAGAGCGCCGGGGGCGTAATTCGGCGGATGACACGGGTCAGGAACATGGTGGCGGGCTTATAGGCCCGTGCGCCCGTGGGGTAAAGTGGGGCAGTGGGTCATGCGGATCGGGATTGCGGGGGCGGGGATCGGCGGGCTGGCCACGGCGGCCCTGCTGGCCGATCAGGGGGCGGATGTCACGGTCTTTGACCAGTTCGACGCGCCGCGCCCGGTGGGATCGGGGCTGGTGATCCAACCGGTGGGGCAGATGGTGCTGGACCGGATCGGCTGC
>JBGSWJ010000058.1:0-4661 GCA_041752495.1 Rhodobacterales bacterium | reverse complement strand
GTGGACGGCGAGACTGTGCGGCTGGAACGGGGGCTGGTGGCGGAGCGGTTGGTGACGGTGCCGGGGCGGTTCACGCTTGAGGCGCGGAACAGGGCGCGGAGTTTGCGGTTTGGCGGAGCGGATAATGTGTTCGCGGCGGTGGGGGGCCCGGCCTATGTCATGGACAATGACCGGGGGCGGCGGGATGGCAGCTTTGCCGAGATGTGCGATTATCTGCGGCTGATTCAGGCGTTGAACGTGATCCATCAGGAGGGCGGCGGGCCGTTCGAGCCGATGGATTTGCCTGCCGCGACACGGCATCTGGATATCGCGCGGGCGCAGATCACGCTGCTGGACAAGAGCTGGCAGGGGCAGACTTTGGGGCGGGTGCGAACGCTCGACAACCTTGAAATGGCGGCGATTTCGCTGGGGACGACGGCGGAGGGGCTGGTGGGGCGGCCTGTTGTGCTGGGGATCATCAACACCAATTCGCCGTTGCAACTGGATATTCCGATGGCCGAAGGGCTGGTGACGCTGGCCGAGCATGGGCAGGTCAATGTCATCACGCCGTTTACTTTGGCGGGGGCGATGGCGCCGGTGACGATGGCGGGGGCGCTGGTGTTGCAGCATGCCGAGGCGCTGGCGGGGATTGTGCTGACGCAGATCGTGCGGCCGGGCGTGCCGGTGATGTATGGCTGGTTCACGTCGAATGTGGACATGCGGTCGGGCGGGCCTGCGTTCGGGACGCCGGAATATACCAAGGCGGCGCAGGCGGGCGGGCAACTCGCCCGACGGATCGGGGTGCCTTACCGGTCGTCGAATGTGACGGCGGCGAATGAGGTGGATGCGCAGGCGGCCTATGAATCGCAGATGGCGCTTTGGGGGTCGCTCATGGGTGGGGCGCATCTGGTGGAACATGCGGCGGGCTGGATGCATGGCGGGCTGACGGCGAGTTTCGAGAAGCTGATTCTGGATGCCGAGATGCTGCAGATGATGGAAAGCTATTTTACGCCGTTGCTCACGGATGCCGAGAGTCTGGCGACCGAGGCGATTGCGGCGGTCGGCGCAGGTGGGCATTTCTTTGGCGCGGATCATACGATGGCGCGTTATGAGACGGCGTTCTATGCACCGCTTTTGTCGAACTGGGACAATCATCCGACCTGGCTGGAACGGGGATCGGTTGACGCGCGGGAGCGGGCGAATGTGATCTGGAAACAGATGTTGGCCGAACATGAGGACCCGCCGATTGACGCGGGCGTGGTCGACGCGCTGGACGCTTATGTCGCGCGGAGGAAGGCCGAAGGCGGGGCGCCGATGAACTGATGTTCATCCTTTGTTGACGTTTGCAGTCTGGTGGCGGCTTTGCGGGGGGTGACTCTGAAACTGCCCTGCAAGTCAATGTTTTTATTCATAGATTCCGTGCGGTGGATTGTCTGTAACACGTCGGTATCACGTCGGTATTACGTCGGTATTTTTTGCACGGATCGTTAGGGTTCTGGTGATGATTTGGCGGATTGCGCGCTGAGTTGACCAGAATCGTCTTAACAGCCGGTGACGCCAGCGCCCCGGCGGAAAGCCGCGTGACGTGGCGTCGGGTTTGGGCGGATTTGCGCAGGATCAAGGCGGGGCCGCGGGTTCTGTGCCCGGATGCAGAGGCGTTGGGATAGGCCTTGGGCAGGCCATTCCTGTGGGCGGAACAGGCATCACGAACAGGCCCGAAGCCGGACAAGGTGATGCCCTCATGCCGCCCGCATTGTCTGTGATGTTCTTGTTGCGTTTTTCCCGCCCCCCGTCCACCGCAGGAGCAGAACACGATGTCATTGAGTGCCGCCGAACAACTACTGATCGAGCTGATCAACCGCGCAAGGCTTGACCCCGTGGCCGAGGCGACGCGGCTGGGCATCAACCTGAATGACGGCCTGGCTTCGGGCACGATCAGCACATCCGCCAAGCAGGTTCTGGCACCCAATCACGAGCTTGAGACGGCGGCGATCAACCATTCCAAGTGGATGCTGAAAGAGGATGTGTTCAGCCATACGGGCGTCAACGGCACAACCCCGGGCGACCGGATGGCCAGTGCGGGCTATGTGTTCGAGGGCACGTGGACCTGGGGCGAGAACATCGGCTGGGTCGGCACCAATACGGCCGTGGACCCCAATGAGGCGATCGAACAGCTGTATGAAAGCCTGTTCCTGAGCCCCGGGCACCGGGAAAACACGCTTGACCCCGATTTCAGCGAGATCGGGGTTGCCCAGGAACAGGGGACATTCGTTTCAGGCGGGCGAAGCTATAATGCGTCGATGCTGACCGAAGCCTTTGCGGCGTCGGGAACATCGGTCTTTGTGACGGGCGTGGTCATCAAAGACAAGGATGGCGACAAGTTCTATGACATCGGCGAGGGGCTGGGCGGTTACTGGATTTCGGGTGGCGGGTCCAAGGTGACAAGCGAGACGGCGGGGGGCTATTCGCTGGAGCTTTCGCCGTCGGACCTGTCGGGCGGGGCGATCACGGTGACGCTGGGCAAGGGGTCGGTCACCTATGGGACGATCAGCCTTGCCGTGGGATCGGACAATGCCAAGATCGACGTTCTGACCTCTTCTTCGGGAACGCCGTCGCTGACGGTGTCGGCCTCGGCCACGCTTCTTACCGGGTTTGTCAATGCGACGCTGTTGGGGCGGGCGGATCTGGATCTGACGGGGAACACGTCGAGCAACATCCTTTACGGGAATGTCGGCAAGAATGACCTGACGGGGAACAACGGGAATGACACGCTGTATGGCGGGAGCAATGCCGACAACCTGTGGGGCGGGAACGGGAACGACAAGCTGCGCGGCGATTCGGGGGATGACAGGCTTTACGGCCAGAGCGGTTCGAATACGCTGACCGGCGGGGGCGGCAAGGATCTGTTCGTGTTTGCCACCGGAAAGGACAAGATCACTGATTTCACCGACAATGTGGACACGATCCAGATCAAGGCGCGGGATTCGCTGTCGTCAGTGTCGGTGTCAAAGCTTGTGAGCATGTTCACGATTGTGGACGGGGATGCCGTGCTGAAGCTGAGCGACGGGTCGCAGCTGATCGTGGAGAATGTGACGAACAAGAATATCCTGTCGAACGATCTGGAGATCATCTGACGCGGCAGGCCGTCGGTATCGGTGCCGCAGCCCTGGTCGCGTTGGCCTTTTGGCCGCGATCAGATCGCACGACAAAGGGCCGCGCCCGACCTCGGGTGGGCGCCGCAACCGTGACTGTCAGCGCTTTATGGTGAAACAGACTGAGAGGGTGTTCCCGCAGGCTGAGGTTCCAAACGCGCCCTCCCGGGGGGAGGTCGGGCGCGGCCCGGCGGCGCATGCCGCGCCTTGATTCCGGGCAAGGAAGAAGAAGGGCCTTGGGTTGATACGTTTTGGGCCGGGAGCAGAAGTTTCTATCCGTGGACGGTGGTGTAGGTCCCCTGCCCCGCCAGAATCCCCCGGAAGCCGCCGGGTTCGTCGAGGGAAAAGACGATGATCGGCAGGCGATTGTCGCGGGCGAGTGCGATGGCGGTGGCGTCCATCACGCCAAGGTTCTTTTCCAGCACCTCGTCATAGCTGACGCGGTCGTAGCGCTTGGCGTCGGGGAACTTCTTGGGGTCCTTGTCATAGACGCCGTCGACCTTGGTGCCTTTGAACACGGCCTCACAGCTCATCTCGTTGGCGCGGAGGGTGGCGGCGGTGTCGGTGGTGAAATAGGGGTTGCCGGTGCCGGCGGCGAAGATGCAGACGCGCTTCTTCTCGAGGTGGCGAACGGCGCGGCGGCGGATGTAGGGTTCGCAGACCTGATCCATCGGGATGGCCGAGATGACGCGGGTAAAGACACCCAGCGCCTCAAGCGCGGACTGCATGGCGAGCGCGTTCATCACGGTGGCGAGCATGCCCATATAGTCGGCGGTCGTGCGTTCCATGCCTTGGGCCGACCCCTGGAGGCCCCGGAAGATATTGCCGCCGCCGATCACCATGCAGATTTCGACGCCAAGCTCGTGGACCGACTTCACCTCGGCTGCGATGCGTTCGACGGTCTTGGGATCAAGGCCATAGCCCCGGTCGCCCATCAGCGCCTCGCCCGAGATCTTGAGCATGACCCGTTTGAACGTCGTTTTTTCGCCCGCTGCCATGATCTGTTCCCGCCTATCTGGTGTGTGTCTTACGTCAGGGCGCAAAATGCGCGAAAAGGGGGCGGGGTTCAATGGCAGGTGACGAGGATGGGCGGAGATTTGGCAATCACGGAGACGCCGGTTTCATGCTGAGCGCCCTGCCCCCGATTCCCGCGGATCACCCGTTGCTGATCGCGGGGCCGACGGCGTCGGGGAAATCGGCTTTGGCTGCTGCGATTGCGGCGGAACAGGGCGGGGTGATTGTCAACGCGGATGCGTTGCAGGTGTTTGACGGCTGGCGGATCCTGACGGCGCAGCCCACGGCAGAGGAAGAGGCACGGCTGCCCCATGCGCTTTACGGGCATGTGCCGGTGGACGGGGCCTATTCGGTGGGACACTGGCTGCGGGATGTGCAGCCGTATCTTGCCGGGGCGGTGCGGCCGATCATCGTGGGGGGGACCGGGCTTTACTTCAGCGAGCTGACCGGGGGGCTGGCCGAGATTCCGGCGACGCCGCCGGGGGTGCGGGCCGAGGCGGACGGGATGAGATCGGA
>JBGSWJ010000057.1:0-3837 GCA_041752495.1 Rhodobacterales bacterium | reverse complement strand
CGCCCCATCGTCAGGCCGGCGTAAGGACCCGCGAAAGCTCGTCCAGCGCCGCGCCCGCCGATGACGCCACCGACAGGCTGATAAACCCGTTGTTGGCGTCAATCGACTTGAAAAACGGCGTGTTCAACTCGCTGCGATAGCTTGTCAAGATCGTCCGCGCCTGCGCCTTCATCGCCTCCCGCTCCTCGGGGGACTCGGCATTCACGATCTCGGCCAGCTTGGCCTCAAGCTTCTGGTCCAGCCGTTCCAGCGGCGAAAACAGCTGGTTCAGGCTGTCCGTCGCGCCCACCAGATCGGGGTCCGCCGAAAGCTTGTCAGCGATTGCATCCCGCAGCCGCTGGATTTCGGACCGCAGGCCCTCGCGCGTCTTGGCCCAGTTGATCCGCGACACGACAAAGGGCTTCACGTCCGGCGCCATTTCGGCATCTTCCGCGATGGTCGATTTCTCGCGCTTGGCCCCGTCCGCGATCATCTGTTCGATCCGGGCCAGCCCGGTCATCGCCTTGGCATGATCCGGCGCGGGGATCCTGTCGGCAATCGTGTTGAACAGCAGCGTCAGCCGGTTCACATCATCGACCATGCCCGAAGACGCGGCCTGCGCCACAAGCGGCGCCAGCCTGTCAACCTCAGCGACAAGCTTAAGCCCGTCCTGCACCTTCTTCATGCCCGACAAGGCGCTTTCTGCCTCGCCCTTCTGCACCGCAGCCAGCACCGATTCCAGCACCGCCGTCAGCCCATCCCGCGCATCCCCCGCCGGAAGCCCGTCGACCTGCTTGCGCAGCTGCGCCTCGGCCGCGCCGATCTTGGCGAATTTCGGATCGGCCGCAGTCCCGTCGCCCTTATCTCCGGCGTCCTTCTTGCCTTCGCCGGTCAAAGTCTTGGCACTGTCAAGCCGCGCCAGCGCCGCATCGATCTTGCCCAGCTCAGCCTGGGCCGCATCGGCCGCCCCGGGTCCCGCCGCCTTGAGAATCGCAACAGCCTGTTGAAAGATCTCGTTCAGCTTGTCCGCCAACGGCCCCTGAATCTCGGCCAGTCGCGGCTTCAACGCCACAATCCGCGCGGCCACAGCCTTCGGATCGGCCCCGGCCTTCTCCTCGGATTTGGTCGTGCCCGCCCCGGTATCCGTCCCGGTCGCCGGAGCTTCCCCGATCAGTTTCAGCAGCGTCGCCAGTGACTTGTGCGCCGCTTCGAAATCAAGCGTCATGGCCTTGCCCTGCGCAAAATCCCTGACCGCACGGAGCTTGCCCACATCCACCTTGCCTGCGCGCAGCGCGGCATCGATCTTGGGCACAACCTCGGCCCAGGCCGCATCCCACCGCGCCTGCGGCCCGCTATCCGATCCGGTCGGCTCTGACGTTTCCGATTGGATCGCGGCCTGACCCTGTCCCTCCGTCTGACCTTTGGCCCCGGTCTCCTCTTCCGGGATCTCGGCCCCGTCCAGGCCAACAACCTTCATCTTCAGACCAAGCTTGTTGATCTTGAAAAAACCCTTCAGCTGCTTGGCAAGGCCCGAAGGCGGCTTTTCAAGGCATTTGAACGTGCCCGCAGGGCCCTCGACGCTCAGTGTGCCAATGCCGATCTTGTTCGTCGCCCCTTCCTTCTTGGCCGTCTGCACCAGGTTGGCCAGCCCCTTGGTCTTGCTGATCTTGACGACAGCATCAGATCCGTCGGCTTTGGTCCCGTAACAGATGACCATATCGATCGGCTCCCGCTTTGCAGCGGTCATCATCGCTTCGATCTGCTTGAGGTCTTCCGGACTGACCGCCATCTGCGCTTTCCCCCTACCCAACACTTGCCCTGCAAGCTCAGACACCATGCGGCATTCTTTGTCAGGTTCACATCAAAATCAACGACGCAGTCGGAACACCTGTCAACAATCGCACCGGCCCGCCACGGAAACAGGCGTTCCCGCCCCGCCCCGAATTCCCAGCCACGCCGATTGCGTCCTGTGGCGTTTCCGCCTTAACTGCTCTGACGCTTCGGTCGGGCTGACGGGGCCACCGGAACCGGTCAGGCCCGCCACCAGAAGCGCCGCAAAAGGGTCTGCCATGTCGAAACTTACCACCGCAGCACAGGCCGTGCGCCAGATCCGGGACGGGGCGACCGTGGCGGTAAACTCGTCCTCGGGCCTGCTCTGCCCCGATGCGGTGCTGCAGGCGCTGGGTGAACGTTTCCTTGCCGAAGGCGCACCCGGCAACCTGACCACAATCCACCCGATTGCGGCAGGCGACATGTTTGGCACCAAGGGCATCGATCACATCGCCCACAAGGGCATGATTGCCCGGGTCATCGCCGGATCTTTCCCCTCGGGCCCCACCAATGCCGAACCGCCGCTGATCTGGCAGCGCATCCTTGCAGAGGATCTCGCCGCCTGGAACGTGCCGTCCGGCATCGTCTTCGACATGCTCCGTGAAGGCGCCGCCAAACGCCCCGGCGTGCTGACCAAGGTCGGCATGGATACCTTCGTCGACCCCGATCAGGAAGGTTGCGCCATGAACGCCGCCGCCCGCGCCCTGCCGCTGGTCCGGCGCGTGGCCTTTGACGGAGATACCTGGCTGCACTTCCCCGCGATCCGGCCCGACGTGGCCATCATCCGCGCCACCACCGCCGACGAAAACGGCAACCTGACCTTTGAACAGGAAGGCGCCACCCTTGGCGCGATGGAAATGGCCTTGGCCGCCCGCAACAACGGCGGCCTCGTGATCGCACAGGTCCGCCGCGTGGCGGCCCAGGGCACCCTCCGCCCCCATGACGTGCGCGTCCCCGGCATCCTTGTCGATCTGGTGGTCGAGGCGCCGGATGCGCTCCAGACCACCTCCACCCCCTATGATCCGGCCATCTCCGGTGAACTCTTCCGCCCGCTTGACAGCTTCAGCATCCCCGATTTCGGCATCGCCAAGGTCATCGCCCGCCGTGTCGCGGCCGAACTGCAATCAGGCTGGGCCGTCAACATCGGCTTTGGCATTTCCGCCAACGTGCCCCGCATCCTCTTGGAGGAAGGCCAGCACGGCAAGGTCACATGGGTCATCGAACAGGGCGCTGTGGGCGGTGTTCCCCTTCTTGATTTCAAATTCGGCTGTGCGTCGAACGCCGAAGCCTTTGTCGCCTCGCCACACCAATTCATCTACTTTCAGGCGGGCGGGTTCGACTGCTCGCTGCTCTCCTTCCTTGAAATCGACGCCGAAGGATCGGTCAACGTCAGCCGCCTTTCGGGCACGCCGCACCGCACCGCCGGGGCAGGGGGCTTTGTCGATATCACCTCTCGCGCCCGCAAGATCGTGTTTTCCGGCAATTTCAACGCCGGGGCGAAAATGCATATCGAGGACGGCAGGCTTGTTATCGACAAGGAAGGCAAGATTGCCAAGATCGTGCCAAAGGTCGATCAGGTCAGCTTTTCCGGCCGCCGCGCCCGGATGCAGGGCCAGCACATCACCTATGTCACCGAACGCTGCGTGATCCGCCTGCTGGACGACGGCCTGACCGTGACCGAACTGGCCCCCGGCCTCGACCTCCAGCGCGATGTTCTGGATCAGGCGACGGCCACCCTCCGCGTCGCGCCCGATCTCAAACCGATGGACCCGCGCCTCTTTCAGCCCGGACTGCTGGGGCTCACGCTGTGACCGACCCGCGCCTGCATCTTGAAATCACCGGTGGCATCGCCCGCCTGACAATCCGCCGCGCGGACAAACTGAACGCGCTGGATGCCGCGATGGTCGCGGCGCTTCAGCCCCTTTGCCGCCAGATCGAACAGTCCGACGCAAAGGTCGCCATCCTGACCGGCGAAGGCAACCGGTCCTTCTGCGCCGGAGGCGACATCGCCGCATGGTCGGGCATGAC
>JBGSWJ010000056.1:0-34964 GCA_041752495.1 Rhodobacterales bacterium | reverse complement strand
ATTGCTTCAAGTTCACCAACGGGCTGGCCGACCGTGCGGCGGCGGCGGGCGTGACCTTTCGGTATGGTGTGGATATTCGCGGGCTGCAGGTTGCCGGGGGCCGCGTTGTCGCCGTTGATACGGCAGACGGGCCGGTGACGGCGGACGGGTTCGTCGTGGCACTGGGGTCGTTTTCGCCCATGATGGTCAAGCCCTTGGGGATGAACCTGCCGGTCTATCCGGTGAAGGGGTATTCGATCACGGTGCCGATCGTGGACGAGGGGCGTGCGCCTGTGTCGACTGTCATGGACGAGACGCACAAGATTGCGATCACCCGTCTGGGCGACCGTATCCGCGTGGGCGGGATGGCGGAATTGGCCGGGTTTGACATGTCGCTGTCGCCCAAGCGGCGGGCGACGCTGGAACATTCGGTCGAGGACCTGTTCGGCGGCGCGGGCGATCAGAGCAAGGCGTCCTTCTGGTGCGGCCTGCGGCCGATGACGCCGGACGGAACGCCGGTCGTCGGCAAGACGCCGATTGCGAACCTTTACCTCAACACGGGCCACGGGACGCTGGGCTGGACCATGGCGGCAGGGTCGGGGAAGCTGTTGGCGGATATCATCAGCGGCGCGCGTACGGATATCGACGCGACCGATCTGGGCTTTGCCCGCTACATGCGGGACGCAAAGCGCGGCATGACCGGCCCGATGGTGCCTGTCGCGGGCTAAGCCTGTCTTGGTCTTCTTCTGGTCCCAAATATCCCGGGGGGAGGCGAAGCCGGGGGGCAGCGCCCCCCTGCGACGTCAGGGTCTAGAATAAGTCGATCAGAAAACGCGCCGAGACCACGACGAGGAAGCAGCCGAAGGCGGTTTCGAGCGTGCGTTTGGGAAGTTTGTGGGCCAGCGCCACGCCAAAGCGGGTGGTAAGCATCGAGGTCGGGATGATCGCGGCGAAGGTGAGCCAGCTGACAAAGCCCGTCGCATCGGGCGGCAGACCTTCGCGGCCCCAACCGGCGTAGATGTAGCCGAGCGTGCCGGGGAGCGCGATGAGGACGCCCACGCCTGCGGCGGTTGAGATCGCGTTGCGGATGGGTACGCCATGAAGCGTGAGGAGGAGGTTGGTGATGGCCCCGCCGCCAATCCCCATCAGGGCCGAGAGGAGGCCCACGATGCTGCCATAGACACGCATCAGGCCCTTGCCGGGCAGGCTGTCGGCGACCCGCCAGCCTTCGCCACCGAGAAGCAGCTTGGCGGCATTGACGCTTGCCACGGCGACGAAGACGAGCTTGAAGACGAAAGGATCGGCATAGCGGGCGATGAAGGAGCCGACGAGGACACCGAGGACCACGGGCACGGCCCAGAGGCGGATGAGCGCCGTGTCCATTGTGCCCTTGGCGTAATGCCCGCGTGCCGAGAGGATCGAAGTCGGGATGATTACGGCCAGCGAGGTGCCAACGGCGAGAGGCATGCGCACGTCGTAGGGAATGTCGAGGATGCGGAAGACCTCATAGAAGATCGGGACCGAGATCGCGCCACCGCCGATGCCGAAGAGGCCCGCCAGAAGGCCGATGACCCCGCCCGCAACAATCAGGAAACCGATGATCGGGAGGAGGGTGGACAGGGTCATGGCATCGGTCATCTGGGCATCCCGGCTTTGCGCCCCTTCTGCCTAGTCCGATCCCGGGCCGTGGGAAAGGGGCCACGCCTGTTGCAGATGATGCCCAAGATGTGACGGATTGCGCCGTGACGAAGGTGGCCTTCGGCCCTAAGACGAATGTCTGAAGGGGACGGACCAATGCTTTCTGCCGAAATGCTGCTGGATGCCACGCTGCTGCCAGCGATGATGATTGCGATGCTGGCGGGGCTTTTGTCATTCCTGAGCCCCTGTGTGCTGCCGATTGTGCCGCCCTACCTTGCCTATATGGGCGGGGTGACGGTGTCGGACATGCACGAAGAACGTGCGGCACGGCGGCGGGTATTGCTGTCGGCCTGTTTCTTTGTGCTGGGTCTGTCGACGGTGTTTCTGCTGCTGGGCTTTGCCTTTTCGGCGATGGGGCGGGTGTTCCTGCAATTTCAGGACTGGTTCATCATTTTCGCCGGGATCACGATCATGGTCTTTGGCGCCCATTTTCTGGGCGTCATTCGCATCCCGTTCCTGATGCGCGAGGCGCGGATGGATGCGGGGGATCGCGGTGGGTCGGCACTGGGGGCCTATGTGCTGGGCCTCGCCTTTGCCTTTGGCTGGACGCCCTGCCTTGGGCCGATTCTGGGGACGATTTTGGGGTTGGCCGCGTCAGAGGGTGATCTGGCGCGGGGGACGACGCTTCTGGCGTTCTATGCGCTGGGGCTGGGGATACCCTTCCTGCTGGTCGCGGCGTTCTTTCCCCGGCTGCATGGGCTGATGCGGTTCATGCATGCCCATATGGAGCGGATCGAGCGGATTTCGGGGCTGCTGCTGTGGACCGTGGGGCTGATGATGCTGACGGGGCAGTTCACGGATTTCAGCTTCTGGCTCTTGGAGAAGTTTCCGGTACTCGCCACCTTGGGGTGATGGCTTAATTTGGCCCAAGTTATCCGCTAGGCTGCAGGTCAGGAGCGGAGCAGATGACAGAGACGGGAACTGAGACGGGCGCAAATCCGGTCAGGCGGCGGCGGGTGTTCTACATCCCCGGCTATGACCCGTTTCATCCGCGCCGATACCGCGAATTGTATCGAAAGGAGGCGGCGGCGCAGGCGGCTGTTTCGGGCTATCAGATTGATCTCGCACCCAAACGCGGCGGCGGGCCTTATGGCTGGCATGTCACGGGGCGGATGGACGGGACGGTGACCGAGGCGGATGTCGAGGTGCTCGTCTGGTCGGATCTGGTTGAGACGTCGATGGCGAAGTCGGTCTGGGCGAGTTACGGGCAGCTTGTCTATACGGCGTGGATTTACATTTCATCGGGCGCGCTGCGGCGGCTGATGTGGCTGCGCAAGGGGCCGGTGATTGCGGCGCTGTATCCGGTCGGGATGTTGCTGTTGCAACTGGCGCTGTCGGTGACGGCGGGGGCTGTGTTGGCCGCTTGGGTGATCTGGGGGATCAACTGGGTTCTGGGGCTGGCGGGCTGGTCTTTGGGCGTGGTGACGCCAGTGCTGCGCTGGGGCATCATTCTGACGGTGACGGATAAGGCGCTGGCCTGGTTCAAGAAAAAGGACAAGTGGTTCCTTGCCTATTACCTGATGCATGATTTCGCCTATTGGGCGTGGCAGCGCGGGGCCAATCCGCCCGAGGTGGATCAGCGGATCGCGGCCTTTGGCGAGGCTATCGCGGCCGCGCTGGAACAGGATTTTGACGAGGTGCTGGTCGTCGGCCATTCGGTGGGCGCGCATCTGGGGGTCAATGTCCTGTCCGATTTGATCCGGGCGGGACGGGTGCGGGAGGGCGGGCCTGCGCTGTCGTTCCTGTCGGTGGGCGAGGTTATCCCGATGGTATCGTTCCTGCCCGAGGCAAGGCGGTTGCGGGCCGATCTGGCCTATCTGTCAATGCGGGACGAGTTGACATGGATTGATGTGACCGCACCCGGCGACGGCTGTGCCTTTGCGCTGTGCGATCCGGTGGCGGTGTCGGGTGTCGCGCCCGAGGGACAGAAATGGCCTTTGGTGTTTTCGGCGGCCTTTACCCAGTCGCTGAGCAAGGAGCGGTGGAAGGAATTGCGCTGGCAGTTTTTCCGACTGCATTTCCAGTATCTGTGTGCCTTTGATCAACCTAAGGATTATGACTATTTCCGGATCACGGCTGGGCCGCTGTCGCTTGCGGATCGCTATGCGGGGCGGGCGCCGTCGAAATCGCGGATTGATGTGCCTGCGTCGAAATATACTTCGATGGCCGCGTGACCCTCCCGCCAAAGCCTGCGTCACGGCCTGACAAGGTATCGCTGTGGCGGTATCTGAAGCTGTTCCGGGCCGATATCTTGTCGGCGCAGCCAGCGCGGCTTTATAAGGCGTGGATGGCCGAGTTCCGGACGCCGTTCTTTCGCAGCTATCTGGTCAACGATCCGGGCGTCATCCGACAGGTGCTGGATGAACGGCCCGACAGTTTTCCCAAGTCCGAGCGGATCGGGGCGGGGTTGCGGCCCTTGCTGGGGAATTCGGTTTTCCTGACGAATGGGGCGATCTGGAAACGGCAGCGGCGGATCATTGATCCGGCGTTCGAAGGCGGGCGGCTGCGGGATACGTTTCCGGCCATGTGGGCGGCGGGCGAGGCAGCGGCAGCGCGTCTGGACGGGCTGGCGGATGGCAGCCCGGTCGAGATCGAGGCCGAGACGAGCCATGCGGCGGCAGATGTGATCTTTCGCACGTTGTTTTCGATCCCGATCGAGAACGAGACGGCGGGGCGGGTGTTCAGTGAGTTCAAGGCGCATCAGCGGAGTCAGCCGATCCTGAACCTTGCGGCCTTTGTGCGGGGGCCGCGCTGGATGCCGCGTTTTTTCAAGGCGGAGACGCGGCGGACGGCGGAGACAATCCGGACGTTGATCGGTGGGCTGACGGAAGAGCGGCTTGTCGCGATTGCGGCGGGGGGCGCGCCGGATGATCTGGCGACCAAGATCATGACAACGGTCGATCCGGTGACGGGCGAAAAGTTCGCACTGGACGAGATGGTGGATCAGGTTGCGATCTTTTTCCTTGCGGGCCATGAGACAAGCGCTTCGGCGCTGAGTTGGGCACTTTATCTGCTGGCGCTTTATCCCGAGTGGCAGGAAAAGGTCGCGGCCGAAGCACAGGGGATCGTGCCCGAATTCGGAACGCTGTCCCGGCTCAAGGTCACGCGGGATGTGTTTCGCGAGACGCTGCGGCTTTATCCACCGGTGCCGATGATGGTACGCGAAACGACGGTGCCCGAGACGTTCCGGAACAGGGCGGTACGTGTGGGATCGCAGATCGTTCTGTCGCCCTGGCATCTGCACCGGCATGAAAGGCTGTGGGCCGATCCCGATGCGTTTGATCCGGCGCGCTGGGGAACGGAAGCCGGGCGCCAGAGTGCGCGGGATGCCTATATGCCTTTCTCCTCTGGGCCGCGTGTTTGCACGGGGGCGGGGTTTGCGATGGCCGAAGGCGTGTTGCTGATCGCGCTTTTGCTGCGGCGGTTCCGGTTCGAGGTGGTGGAGGGGCGGGTGCCCGTTCCGGTGGCGCATCTGACGGTCCGGTCGCGGGATGGAATCTGGCTGCGAATCGTCCGCCGAGAGGCTGTGTCGACGGTCTGAGGACAATTTCCGGTTCCGCCGTGGACTGGTTTCGGTTTCGAAACCCTTTGACCCGCGACGTTAACGCAATTTTGTCAATTATGGCAAAGTCTGGGCAGCCGTTATCGGCATAAAACCTTTTTTTACAATGCATTAACCACTATCCTTGGTCCTGCAACCGTGGCGTGTTGCGCGTTCCGGGGCTGAATTGCGGCAATTTTGAGGTATGACAGGACCATGGTTTGAGTGACCGGGGGAATGTTGTGGCGATTGTGGAATACGGACCAGTGACCGAGAGCGTTGTGCGTGCGGTGGGCCGTAAGGTCGAACGCATCAAGATGGCCAAGCTTGAAAGCCTGTCGGTGCTGATGCAGGAACGGGAAACGCCGCGTGTGATGCCGGGCGATTCCGACATTGCAAGTTCAGCGGTGGCACCGCCGCCAACTGCTACGGAGAAAGAAGAGCATGGGTCGCTGAAAGCGCTGCGTGGAGCGCTTTACGCTAACAGGGCGCGGTAACCGCACCCGAAGGGCACGCTCTGATTTTACAAGGACAAGTCGGGATCGCTCTCTTTTAGGTGCGGTCCCGGTTTCGTTTTGTGCTAAGCGGATGGGGAATATGGCGCAGAAAAGGAATCATGGAATGGGCCCGCGTTTAGGATTTGTTGCGGTTGTTTGCGGCGTCCTGGCAGCCGATGCGGTCGTGGCGCAATCTTCGGGTGGGGATGCCGATCTGGCCAAGCAACTGTCGAACCCGGTGGCGAACCTGATTTCTGTGCCGCTGCAATTCAATACCAACAGCGGTTATCTGGATGGAGACGGGTATCAGAACCTGCTGAACATCCAGCCCGTCATTCCGTTTTCGATCAGCGAGGACTGGAACGTCATTTCGCGGACGATCGTGCCGTGGATAGATCAGGATGGGGTGGTGCCCGGGGCCGGGCATCAGCAGGGGTTCGGGACGATTACGCAGAGCTTCTTCTTTTCGCCAAAGGCGCCAACATCCGGCGGGCTGGTCTGGGGTGCGGGGCCGGTCATCACGACGCCTTCGCTTGAAGAAGGTCTGGGTGCGGACGACTGGGGCGTCGGTGCCACCGTCGTCGGGCTGAAGCAGTCAAATGGCTGGACCATCGGGTTCCTTGGGAACCATGTCTGGTCAGTCGGGGCTGCGGAGGGGCAGGAATTTTCTCAGAGCTACCTGCAACCCTTCATCAGCTATACCACGCCGAAGGCAACGACCTTTGGCTTGAACACAGAGTCAACTTACAACTGGCTGACCGAAGAATGGTCCGTTCCGATCAACCTGACCGTGGCGCAACTGGTCAAAGTGGGCGGGCGGCCTGTGTCGTTTACGGCAGGTGTACGGTATTGGGCGGATTCACCCGAGGGTGGCCCGCAGGATTGGGGTGCGCGGGCGGTCGTGACCTATCTGTTCCCGAAGGGGTAGAGGTTGGTCGGGGAGGTGGGTTTCACCCACCCTACTGAAACGTGCGAGGGTGCGCTTGGGGCGTACCCTTTTGCTTTTTGTGAGCGGTGCGTGCGAGCGCGCACCCTACGATTGCGACAGGGCGTCGGCGAGGATATGGACGCGGATGGCTGAGGCGAGGCCGATGTCGCCCCGTGCATCGTCGATTTCGGCGGCAAGGGTGTTCAGCGTCTTGCCCTGACGGGCGGCAATGGCGCGGAAGGCGGTCCAGAACGCCTCTTCCAAAGAGACCGAAGTCCGGTGGCCGTGCAGGGTCAGGGAGTGTTTGACGGGGCGTCCGGAAAGGGGAGCACCCGTCATTCGGTTTCGAACCGGGCCTGGTCGAGCGTTTTGCGGGCCTGTTCGGCCTGAGCCGTTTCCAGCAGGCGCTGGGCCTTGGTGCGGCCGTGCTTGACCGCATTGGCGTCGGCCCGGGCCTTTTCGGCGGCCCGGTCGCGGGTCTTGCGCGCCTTGTTCAGGTTCACAATGTTTTCGGGACCGCTCATTTCGGGTGGATCATATCCTCGGGGCGGACGACGCGTTCAAAGGTTTCAGCATCGACAAAGCCAAGGCGGATCGCCTCTTCCTTGAGTGTCGTGCCGTTCTTATGCGCGGTCTTGGCCACGGTGGTCGCATTGTCGTAGCCGATGGTTGGGGCAAGTGCCGTGACCAACATCAGCGATTCCCGCATCAGTTTCTCGATCCGGGTGCGGTCGGCCTGAATGCCCACGACGCAGTTGTCGGTAAAGGCCGAGCAGGCGTCGCCGATCAGTTGCAGCGATTGCAGGACATTGTAGGCGATCATCGGCTTCATCACGTTCAGTTCGAAATGGCCTTGGGAGCCAGCGAAACCGACGGCGGCGTCATTGCCCATGACATGGGCGCAGACCTGGGTGATCGCCTCGACCTGGGTCGGGTTGACCTTGCCGGGCATGATGGAGGAGCCGGGTTCGTTTTCCGGCAGGATCAGTTCGCCAAGGCCGCAACGGGGGCCGGAACCCAGCATCCGGATGTCGCAGGCGATCTTGTAAAGAGAAACGGCCACGGTGCGCAGCGCGCCTGACAGTTCGACCATGCCGTCATGGGCGGCCAGCGCCTCGAACTTGTTCGGGGCGGTGACGAAGGGGATGCCGGTGATACCTGCCACACCTGCAGCGATGGTTTCGCCCCAGCCCACGGGGGCGTTGAGGCCGGTGCCGACGGCAGTGCCGCCCTGGGCCAGTTCATAGATCGCGGGCAGGGCGGCCTTGATCCGGCGGATGCCCATCGCGACCTGATGGGCATAGCCCGAAAACTCTTGCCCCAGAGTCAGGGGGGTCGCGTCCATCGTGTGGGTGCGGCCGATCTTGATGATGTCGTTGAACTCGGCGACCTTGAAGGACAGGGCGGCATGGAGTTTTTCGAGCCCCGGGATCGTTACGTCGCGGGCCGTCATGGCGGCGGCGATGTGCATGGCGGTGGGAAAGGTGTCGTTGGACGACTGCCCCATGTTGACATGGTCATTGGGGTGGACGGGTTTCTTGGACCCCATCACGCCACCAAGGATTTCAATTGCGCGGTTCGAGATGACCTCGTTCGCATTCATGTTGGATTGGGTGCCCGATCCGGTCTGCCAGACCACGAGGGGGAAATGATCGTCGAGTTTCCCCCCCACGACTTCTTTTGCGGCGGCGATCATCGCGTCCGCGATGGCGGGGTCTAGCTTGCCGCGTTCCTTGTTCGCTTCGGCACAAGCGAGTTTAATGATGCCAAGGGCGCGGACAATGGCCACAGGCTGTTTTTCCCAGCCGATCGGGAAGTTAAGGATGGACCGTTGGGTCTGGGCGCCCCAATAGCGGTCAGCGGGCACGTCAATGGGGCCGAAGCTGTCGGTTTCGATGCGAATATCTGCCATGTCACGCTCCTGCGGTATACCGTTGTATGCCATTTACCGCGCGGACGGCGCGCCTGCAACCAGCCTCGGCGGTTACTTGCGGAACTTGTCGAGGCTGACCACTTCGGCGGCGCCACGGGCGGGCTTGGGCTCGGGCTCGGCCATTTCGGCCATGGGTGCGTCTTCTTCTTCAGCCTTTTCGGGCTGGGTTTCGAAGCGAAGGCCGAATTCGACGGAGGGGTCCACGAATGTCTTGATCGCATCGTAGGGGATGTAAAGCGGTTCGGGATTATCGCCGAAGTTGAGCGTGACTGCGAAACCTTCGTCGGTGACGTCGAGATTGTCGAACCAGTGCTGGAGCACGATCGTCATTTCACCGGGGTAACGGTCGGACAGCCAGTCGGCGATTTCGACATCGGGATGCATCGTGTCGAAGGTGATGAAGAAGTGGTGCTGGCCGGGCAGGCCGTCTTTGGCGACGCTGGCGAGCACCTCTTGAATGAGGCCCCGCATGGCCTTGTGCATCAGGTTTCCGTAGTCGATGGCACGGGTCACGGGTCGGATCCTCCGGCTGGGTAAGGGCAGCATAAGGAATTTGGCGGGGGAGGGAAGAGGGGGCGGTGTGGCCGTTCTAGCCGATGACGCGGGCGAGTTCGCGGATCAGTTTTTCGCGGATCGCGCGGGGGTATTCGCGGTGGCCGCGCGCGGTGATGACAAAGCCGTCGGTGGTGATGATCCCGCGCTGGTAGAAACCGGTGATGGCCAGGCCCATGGATTCGATGGCGATTCCGTTGATCGTGACACCTTGCCGTTCAGCCTCGGTCCGGACGGCGCGGGTATCGTTGCCCGCGTTCGGCGTGCCGTCGCCCGAGACGTCAATGACATGGCGTTTGCAGTCGGGGGCGTAGGCAAACTGCCGAAGGCCGAAACGGATCGCCTCGGCCGGGGCGGTGTCGGAGAGGCGGAAAGCACGGGGGACGAGTCGGGCGGAAAGGGCGAAATCGGCGACTGCCGTGCGGCTGGTGAGCTGCGTCCAGGGGAGCGAGATTTCCTGCCTGTCGGTGCCGGACCATTGCATGACGAGAAGCGCTGCCTGTGTGTCGACGATGATATCTATGATCTCGGGGTCTGAGAGCGCATCGGCCAGGCCATCGACCTGAAGGCGGTATTCGCCTTCGTCCACCGAGTTCGAGACGTCGATGGCAAGGATGAGGGCAGTTTCGCAGGCCGGGAGGGGCGCGGCGAGTGCGACGAGACAGCCGGTCAGGAAGGGCAGGAACCGCATGGGGCGATCCTGCAGAGGAGGCGCGCCCGATGCAACAGATCAGAGGCGACCGTCGCGGAAGCGGACGACTTCGCCCTGGCGGTTCAACTGGCAGTTTCCGAACTGCCGGGCGTTGCGCACCTCGACAAAGAAGCGGGCGGCAGAGGGGATTTCTGTGCGGACTGTCTGGAGATCTGCAAAAGGTGCGCCAAACACCTCGGCCGCGCGGACGCGGCAGGCCCTGCTGAATTCCGGGGGAAGCCGGGGCGTCTGGTAGTCGCGGTGGCTGTCGACCCGTTTGTTGCGTTCGTCGATCCCGGTCATGTAGCCGTCGTGGTAATTGTTGGTCGATCCGCGCACGTCATAGACCGCGTAGTTCAGGCCATCACGATAGCCGCGCTGAAACTCTCCTCTTTCGTCGGGGGATTGCGGGGGGCTGTCGTTGCCATCCTTGATGCGGTTGTAGATTGCGGCAGCCCCCAGCAGGATCAGGGCACCGGCCACGACATCATCCGTATCGGCCCGGACCGCAGGCGCGGAACCGATCCCCGTGATGATGAGAACAAGCAACAAGAGGGATTTCATGTGCGTCCAATCTGAGCAGACGTTGCCACCTTATCGGGGCCCGGCAATCGGCCCCTGTCAACGCAAGCATGGCCGAAACCGGTTAAGGTTTCGAGACCAATGAAGGCCCTCAGCGGAAAATGAAAGTGCAGGCTTCTGTTGCCAGGTGCCTGCGGACCCCGCCTTAAGCGGCTAAGCCTAAGGACTTAGTTTCGGCGACTCGAACTGCTTACGCAGCCAGAGCCATTGCCGGAGCACGGTTGTCGTTGGCAACTGTACAATTTGGACCGATAACGGTGGTACCTCACCGGGACAAAGCAATCCCCTTTACACGTTCGTCGATCCTGTTTCGACCCCCTCCGCCCGCAACGACCGGGTGATTGGTGGAGTCGCCGGGTACCGCCCCCGGGTCCGATCCGCTTATTCCGAGCGCGTTTATGCCCATAGTCCCGAAGGACAGACCATAGATAGGCGGATGGGCGGCTTGTCACAAGGGGGAACTGCGCACTTGTCTTGATCGTGCTGGCGGGGCATTCAGAGTGGGCCATTGCTTGAGCCTGGCCGCAATCCAAGGAGTTATCTTGCCCAAATCGCTTCATCTTTCGGCTCTGTCCGCTGTGGTCGGCGCCAGTCTTTTCGGCGCGACAGCTGCGCAGGCCCAAGATGGTCTTTGCGGTCAGTATCCGGTTGGTCAGCCGTCTTATGCCTGCACCTGCACGCCGGATGCGGCCGTCGGCAGCGTCTGGGGCAGCGGGCCCTATACGGCCGACAGCAATTTCTGCACGGCGGCCTATCATGCGGGTGTGATCGGGCTGGATGGCGGATCGGTCCTGGCCTTTGAGACGGGGCCGCAGGATGTGTTTTTCGGCTCGGAATCGAATGGAGTGGTTTCGGGCGACTGGGGGGCCTATCCCAACAGTTTCATCTTTGACTCGCCGGTTCCGGCGGCCGCTGCGGGGGACGTGAAAATTTGCGGGCCGCTGCCCGATGACGCGCAGGTCTATCAGTGCGGCTGTGATCCCATCTCGACCGAAAGCGGCAAGGTCTGGGGGTCATGGCCCTATACGGCAGACAGCAACATTTGCAGGGCCGCGCTTCATGCCGGGATGATCGGCCCCGACGGCGGGATTGTTCTGGTCGTGCGGACCGAGGGGCAATCAAGTTATCAAGGGTCTGAGGCCAATTTTGTCCAGACCGAATCCTGGGGGGCCTACGGGTCCAGTTTCATTTTCGACATTCTGGGCGAATGAAAAAAGGGGCGGTCTCTGTGGACCACCCCTCTTTTCTCCTCAACCTACGAGCCTAGAAGCCGGCCTTGATCATTTCATGACCCCTGGCTTTCGACCATGATCACCAGACCGCAGAGCCAGACCGACGAGCCTTCGGTCGCCTCACGCTGGAACCCGATGGGGCGGCCTTCGGCCTTCATCGTCGGATAGGTTTCGTTCCAGGCCCAGGACGCCAGCACGTCACCCGTGGACATGAGTTGCGCCAGTTCAGCAGGATCGGTCCAGTAGGTGCGCAAGTTCGGGTGGACGGACCGCAGCCAGGCAGCCGCCGCTTCGAACTGCTCATCGGTGGCCGTGGACCAGTCCGACACGCCGGTTGCGAGATAGGCCAGCGCCCAGGCGTCATCGACGTTGTCGGGGATCGACAGCCGGCCGGCATAGGCCGGGCAGGCAAAAGGTGCTGCGGATCAAGGGGTATGAAAGGGTTTGCCAAGACTGCAAAGCGATTGCTAGGCTTTCGAATGGCTTCCTTAAGGCAGCCGTCTATCATTGAAGGAGGTCACTTTGATAAAGCTCAATAAACCAGAAGCCATATTTGCTGCGATTGTGTCGACGTCGACAATGATGTTTGGATCTGCGGTGCTGGCACAAACGAGTGGTGAAGCATGTGCAGCCTTTCCGCGAGATCAGCAGAGCTATGCCTGCGTTTGTCCCGCCGGTCCCGCGTCAGGTTCGGTCTGGGGTATCGGCCCTTATACCGCGGACAGCAACATCTGCGCCGCGGCCCAACATGCAGGTGTCATCGGCCTGGAGGGAGGGTCAGTCACAGCCTACAATTCGGAAGGTCTGGCGGCCTACCAAGGGTCGCAGGCCAACGGAATCACGACGCGGGAATGGGGCAGCTATCCGTTAAGTTTCGTCTTTGCCGATACGATTGCGGAATGCGGACGCTACCCGGTTGGCGAGCCAAGCTATACGTGCGGTTGCCCGGAAAATGCACCGATTCGATCAGTTTGGGGGTCGAGCCCCTATACCGCAGACAGCGACCTGTGCACCGCGGCGCGACATGGCGGGATGATCGGCCCGGAGGGCGGAACGATTACTGCACTTCAGGTGATGGGACTGCCGTCGTATAGCGCGTCGAATTTCAACGAGGTATCGACGAGCTCGTGGGGGAGCTATGGCAACAGCTTTGTGTTCAACTACAACCAGTAGGAATTGAAGCGTTCATGGCAGTCCGGAATCGGACTGCCATGAACTGACATCGAAGCGTCAATCGGCGGGCGAGATCAGAACCCGGCCTTGATCATTTCAAACGTCTCAGCGTGCTTTTCGCGCTGGGCGTTGGAGACAGCGACCTGTGCGAACACCGGAACCGAAATCGGGCCAAGACCCGATGCGACGAGGTCTTCGGCGGTGATCTGCGCGGCCATGGCGGCGGCGTTGGAATGGCCCCAGCCGGTTTCGACGAGCGGAACAGTGGTTGAAGGGTCAAGGAAGGCGTTGACGTAGTCATAGACCTTGTCTTCTGACCCCTGGCTTTCGACCATGTTGACCAGACCGCAGAGCCAGACCGACGAGCCTTCGGTCGCCTCACGCTGGAACCCGAGGGGGCGGCCTTCGGCCTTCATCGTCGGATAGGTTTCGTTCCAGGCCCAGGACGCCAGCACCTCACCCGTGGACATGAGTTGCGCCAGTTCCGCAGGATCGGTCCAATAGGTGCGCAGGTTCGGGTGGACGGACCGCAGCCAGGCAGCCGCCGCTTCGAACTGCTCATCGGTGGCCGTGGACCAGTCCGACACGCCGGTTGCGAGATAGGCCAGCGCCCAGGCGTCATCGACGTTATCGGGGATCGACAGCCGGCCGGCATAGGCCGGGTTGGTGAAGATCTGGAGGGAGGCGACATCAGCCTCGGGCACCTTTTCGGGGTTGTAGGCGATGGCTGTCGAACCCCAGTCGGTCGGGATGAAATAGACCGCGTCGGTATCGCCAATGTTGACCCCGGTCAGGTTGGTGTCGAGGTTGGCGTATTCGGGGATGCGCGAGGTATCCCAGGGTTCGATGATCCCGCTTTCGATCCATTTGGCGACCGAGCCGCCGCAAATGTGGGTGACATCGGCGCGGAAACCGGAGCGGAGTTTCTGGAATGCTTCCTCTTCGTCGCCGAAGAAGGAGAAGGTCGGCTCCATGTTGTGTTTGGCAGTATAGGTCGTGTGGAAGGCAGGGATTTCGAACCCCGGATAATCCAGCACCAGCAGCTCGGCGTCCTGCGCCGACGCGGCTGCCGCGATGGCGCAAAGCGAAGCGGCGCCCAGAATGGTCGCGATCTTCATTGGCTTCTCTCCCGTCGTTGTTTCTTGAATTGAGTGGTGGGTGGTAAAGTGGCTAGGGGTGCCATGGGGTTACTTCAAGCAGGAATGGGGAAAAAACGGGCGACTTTGACGTAAAGAAAGGCTGACTATTGCGCGATGAAGGGACAACTGCCTGTGATTGGGGCGAAAACAGTTTTGGCGAACCCGGGTCGCGAGGGTGGACAAGGCGGGAGGGTTGATGCATGCCGCCGGACGTCATCATCATGAGGCAAGAGGGGACCGGGAATGCAGACGCTTGATCTGGACTGGGTGCGGGCGCAATTCCCTGCGTTTTCGTCTGCGGCACTGGCGGGGGAGGCGTTCTTTGAGAATGCGGGTGGGTCGTATACTTGCCGTCAGGTGATCGACCGGCTGACGCGGTTCTATCATGACCGCAAGGTGCAGCCCTATGCGCCCTACGAGGCGTCCCGACTGGGCGGCGAGGAGATGGACGAGGCGCGGCGACGGCTGGCAGAGATGCTGGGCGTGGCGACGCACGAAGTGTCATTCGGGCCGTCAACGTCGCAGAACACTTATGTGTTGGCGCAGGCCGTGCGGAGGTGGATCCGGCCCGGGCAGTCGATCATCGTGACCAATCAGGATCACGAGGCAAATTCCGGTCCGTGGCGGCGGCTGGCCGAAGAAGGCGTGACGGTGCGCGAATGGAAGGTGGACCGCGAGACCGGGAGCCTTGATCCCGCCGTGCTGGCCGAAATGTTGGATGGCAATGTGGCGCTGGTCTGTTTTCCGCATTGTTCCAACGTTGTGGCCGAGATCAATGATGTGGAGGCGATCACAGCGATGGCCCACGCGGCGGGGACCAAGGTCTGTGTCGACGGGGTGAGCTATGCGCCCCACGGGTTCCCGGATGTGGGAGCATTGGGCTGTGATGCCTATGTGTTTTCGGCCTACAAGACCTATGGCCCGCATCAGGGGATCATGGTGATCCGCGAAGGCTGGGGCTTTGATCTGCCCAATCAGGGGCACCATTTCAATGCCGGGACGCTATACAAGCGGTTCACTCCGGCGGGGCCTGATCATGCACAGGTGGCAGCAAGCGCCGGGATGGCGGATTACTTTGACGCCATGTCAGTGCAACATGGCGGGCCGACGGGGGCCGGGGCGGCGCGCTTGTCACATGATCTGATGCGCGGGCAAGAGGTGGCGGTGCTGCAGCCGCTGCTCGACTATCTGGCGGAACGCAATTCCGTGCGGCTGATCGGGCCACGTGAGGCAGAAAAGCGGGCGCCGACGGTGGCCGTGGAACTGGCCGGGCCGGGAATTGATGCGGCGGTGGCACTTGCCCCCTATGGGATCATGGCGGGGGGCGGCAATTTCTATGGTCAGCGGCCGTTGCAGGGCATGGGAATTGATACCGACAAGGGCGTGCTGCGGCTGAGCTTTGTCCACTACACGTCAGCCGCCGAGGTGGAAAAGCTGATCGGGGCGCTGGACCGGGTGCTGTGACGGGCTAAGTTCCGGCCCCTGACCAAAAGGGGCAAGGAGCGTTTGATGACCGGGGATATGCGACCGATCCTGCTGTGGTTCCGGCGGGATCTGCGGTTGGCCGACCATCCGGCGCTCGCCGCTGCCGCAGTAACCGGGCGGCCAGTGATCCCGGTCTGGATTCATGACGAGGTGGTCGTAAGGTTCGGCGCGGCGCCACGGTTCCGGACAGGGCTGGCCGTGGAGGCTTTTGGCAAGGCGCTGGCGGCCAAGGGAAGCCGGTTGATCCTGCGGCGTGGGCGGGCGCTTGAGGTGCTGGAGCGGCTGGTGGCCGAGACCGGGGCTGGAGCGGTCTGGTGGACGCGGGCCTATGATCCGGACGCCAAGGCGCGGGATACCGGCGTCAAAGCCGCGCTGAAGGCAAATGGGCTGGATGCGCGGAGCTTTCCGGGGCTTGTGCTGTTTGAGCCTTGGGAGGTCGAGACCGGGACGGGCGGGTTCTATCGCGTCTACACGCCGATGTGGAATGCTGTGCGGGACAGGGATGTGGAGGCGTGTCTGCCGGAACCCGGGCGAATTGCAGGGCCGGATGTTTGGCCCGCGAGTGAGGCCCTTGCGGATTGGCGCATGGAAGCCGCGATGAACCGGGGGGCGGCGGTGGCGGCCGCGCACCAGTCCGTGGGTGAAGCGGCGGCGCGCGCGCGGCTGGATGGCTTTGTGGCGCGGCGGATCGGGGCCTACAAGGCCGAGCGGGATTTCCCGTCGGTTGATGCGACATCGGGTCTGTCCGAGAACCTGACCTATGGCGAGATTTCGGCGCGGACCTGCTGGCATGCGGGATGGAAGGCACATGACGAAGGGCAGGCGGGGGCGGAGCATTTCCTCAAGGAACTGGTCTGGCGCGAGTTTGCGCATCATCTGGTGCATCATACGCCCGCGATCACATCGGCCAACTGGAAGCCTGACTGGGATGCGTTCCCGTGGAATACGGATGGGACGCCCAAAGTTCGGGCCTGGCAGCAGGGGCGGACGGGGGTGCCGTTTGTCGATGCAGCAATGCGGCAGATGTATGTGACGGGGACGATGCACAACCGGGGGCGGATGATTGTTGCGTCCTATCTGACCAAGCATCTGATGACGCATTGGAAGATCGGGCTTTACTGGTTTGCGGATTGCCTGACGGACTGGGATCCCGCCAGCAATGCGATGGGATGGCAATGGACGGCGGGGTCGGGGCCGGATGCGGCACCCTATTTCCGCATTTTCAACCCGGAAAGCCAGCTGGTGAAGTTTGACCCCGATCTGGCCTATCCGCGCCGCTGGATTGCCGAGGGGCAGCGCAGGCCTTCAGAGACCGCCTTGTCCTTTTTCGACGCCATTCCGCGCAGTTGGGGGCTTTCGCCGTCAGACCCATATCCTGCACCGATTGTTGGGCTAGAAGAGGGGCGGGCGCGGGCGCTGGAGGCCTATGGGGCGCGGTCTTTTTGACAGGGTCGCCCGAGATCTTGGGCTTTCCGCCACGAAATCCGTGACTTCCGCGTGACTTGCGTTAATCTTTCCGGCGTGGGGACGGTAACGGCGTGTCTTGGCCGGTCAATAAGAAACAGTTTCGGAGAGTTGCGATGATCCTGACATCGACAACCGGGCAGAAAGACCTGCCCCGTTATTTTGCGGCCGCCTATGAGAAGGTGAAGTCGATCCCGCGGGGTCGTCTGGACATTGTAATGCCGGACGGGCGGCAATTCAGGGTGGAAGGACGGGACCCGGGCTATGTTGCCGAAATGCGGATTCATAATCCCGATGTCTTTGCCCGCCTGATCCGCGAAGGGGATCTGGGATTCTGCGATGCCTATCTGGAGGGCTGGTGGTCAACTCCCGATCTGATGACATTCATGGATCTGGTCCATGACGACGCAGAGGAAATGTATGACGGTTTCCCGGGGCAGCGGCTTGTCCGGGCTTATGAAAAGCTGCGGTTTTGGTGGCAGTCCAATTCCAAGGCACAGGCGCGCAAGAACATCAGCTACCACTATGATCTGGGGAATGAATTCTACAGCCTCTGGCTTGACGAGACGATGACCTATTCCTCGGCCAAGTTCGAGACGGGGCAGGAGAGCCTGGAGCGGGCGCAGATCCTGAAATACAAGAGCATCGTGGACGAGATGGGCGCGCAGCCCGGGGATCATGTGCTGGAAATCGGCTGCGGCTGGGGCGGGTTTGCAGAATACGCGGCTGGTGAACGCGGGCTGAAGGTCACATGCCTGACCATCAGCAAGGAGCAGTTCAAGTATGCCGTGGAACGGATTGAAAAGGCAGGTCTTTCCGATAAGGTGACCTTCAAGCTGCAGGATTACCGCGACGAGAAGGGCGTCTATGACGGGATCGCCAGTATCGAGATGTTCGAGGCCGTGGGCGAGAAGTATTGGCCCATCTATTTCGAGACGGTGAAGAACCGTCTGAAGCCCGGCAAGAACGCGACCTTGCAGATCATCACGGTCGCTGATCGGCGCTGGGACGTTTACAAGCGTGGCGTCGATTTCATCCAGAAGTACATCTTTCCGGGTGGCATGTTGCCCAGCCCTTCGGTCCTGCGGGCCGAGGTCGAAAAAGCGGGGATGAGCGTCGCGCGGTCAGTGGAGTTCGGCGAAAGCTACAGCCAGACGCTGCGACGTTGGCACGAGACGTTCAACGACAAATGGGACCATGTTGCGGGTCTGGGGTTTGATGAGCGGTTCCGGCGGATGTGGAACTTTTACCTCACCTCTTGCGCGGCTACATTCCATAGCGGAAACTGCGATGTAACGCAGATCACGGTGACCCGGCCCGGCTGATCCCGGGCGTGCCATAGAAGCAGGGCGCCGACGCAGGGGAAGAGGAGCAGTCCCATGCCGACCGCAGCAAAACTGACCGCCGGCCTCTTTTGGGGGGCGCTGGCGTGGTATGTATCGAAACTGATGGGCCCGCTTTTCCCGGAAGGGACCGATCTGGGCTGGTTTGCCGAGTTCAATGCAGCGATCGGCCTGTTATGCGGCTGGATCGTCGCAGGAAGCCGCGCGCGGACATCATGGTCAGGGGCGGTCAGTTACGGGATCACTGCCACGGTTGCGCTGGTGTTCTGGTGCCTGTTCCTGCATTCCTTCAACGAGATGATCGGTTATTCGCTGCGCAAGCTTTATGACGGGCCGGTTGAGGCGTTGATCGGAGTGTTCGCTCTTATGGTGGATCACGGAAAGATGCTTTTGAATCCGCAGGTCGCGGCGACGCTGATCGGCGGGGGGATCCTGGGTGGTTTCGTCACCGAATGGGTCGGACGCAGATTTCCCTGAATGACAACTGAACCTCTCTTTCTGTACGGCACGCTGCTGCATGATCCGTTGTTTGCGCTGGTCGCCGGTCACGGAGACGGGACGGCGGCGAAGGCTGGCGCAACTTTGCAGGGGCACGCGGTGGACCGGATGGAGGGATCGGAACTGCCGATGTTGCTGACCCGGGCGGGTGATATGGCGCGCGGGGCAGTCTGGAGGGGGCTCACCGAAGCGCAGCGGGAACGGCTGGATATCTATGAATTGGCGTTCGACTATGTGCTGGTGCCGGTCGAGGTTGAGGTGGAAGGGCAGGGGCTGCTGAAGGCTCTGGCCTATTTCCCGCCCGTCGCGGCGGTATCGTCGGGTGCGGCGTGGTCGATTGATCGCTGGCGGGAACGGTCGTCCGAAGTCACCATGATGACGGCCGAGGAACTGGATCAGCATGAACCGCCTTTGTCCGCGCCGGAACTGGCACGGCAGTGGAACATGATCGCAGCACGGGCCCATTCGCGATTGCGGGCGCGACGGACAGTGACGCCTGCGACCCTTCGGCACGATCCCAAGCCGGGGGATCAGGAGTGGTCGCATGTGCACCCTTTGGCGGGCGGTTTCTTCAAACTGGCGGCGATGAAGATGACGCACCGGCGGTTTGATGGCGGATTCAACCGCGATCTGCCGCGAGAGGTTCTGGTGGGTGTCGATGCGGCGCTGCTGTTGCCCTATGATGCGGCGCGGGATCGGGTTCTGATGATTGAACAGTTCCGCACGGCCCCGGCGCGGCGGGGGGACAACAATCCGTGGACGCTGGAACCAGTGGCCGGGATCGTGGACGCGGGTGAGACACCGGAGGATGCGGCGCGGCGCGAGACCGAAGAAGAGGCGGGGCTGGCATTGAAGGGCATGGAGAAGATGTTCGCCTTCTACGCCTCGCCGGGATCGAATACCGACTATTTTCATTGTTTTCTGGGGCTGGCCGACCTGCCCGATGACCATGCGCAATTCGGCGGTCTGGATGTGGAGGGGGAGGATATCCGCCTGCATCTGGTCAACCGCGCGGATGCACTGCGTCTGATCGAGACGGGCGAGATCACGGCGGGGCCGCTTGTGGCGATGCTGTTGTGGCTGGACCGGAACCGGGCGCGACTTGCCGCCGGTTGACGCGCCGGAACGCTCGCATCTTGAGTTCACCCGTGCCGCCCCCTAGACAGGTCGGCAACAGGAAAGGCCCTTTGTCATGACCATCCCTTCGCCCATCAAGACCGACCTTGCCGCTGCCATTGGCAACACGCCTCTGATCCGGCTTAAGGCCGCGTCCGAGGCGACCGGATGCGAGATTATGGGCAAGGCCGAGTTCATGAATCCCGGCCAGTCGGTCAAGGACCGCGCCGCCCTTTACATCATCAAGGATGCAGTGGCGCGGGGCGTGCTGAAACCCGGCGGTACGATTGTCGAGGGGACGGCGGGGAATACGGGGATCGGGCTGGCACTGGTCGGCGCTTCGATGGGGTTCAAGACGGTCATCGTCATCCCCGAGACGCAGAGTCAGGAAAAGAAGGACATGCTGCGGCTGGCGGGGGCCGACCTTGTTCAGGTTCCGGCGGCGCCTTACAAGAACCCCAACAACTATGTCCGTTATTCGGGGCGGCTGGCCGAGGAACTTGCCAAGACCGATCCCAACGGGGTGATCTGGGCGAACCAGTTCGACAACGTTGCTAACCGGCAGGCGCACATTGAAACGACGGGACCGGAAATCTGGGATCAGACGGGCGGCAAGGTCGACGGGTTCATCTGTGCCGTAGGGTCGGGCGGGACGATTGCGGGGGTGGCGATGGCTTTGCAGCCCAAGGGCGTCAAGATCGGGCTGGCTGATCCTGACGGGGCGGCGCTGCATTCGTTCTATACCGATGGGGTGCTGAAGGCGCAGGGGGACTCCATCACCGAGGGGATCGGGCAAGGGCGGATCACGGCGAACCTCGAAGGGTTCACGCCGGATTTCAGCTATAACATTTCCGATGCCGAGGCCTTGCCCATCGTATTCGATCTGCTGTCACACGAGGGACTGTGCCTGGGCGGATCGTCCGGGATCAATGTCGCGGGCGCGATCCGCATGGCCCGTGACATGGGGCCGGGGCATACCATCGTGACGATCCTGTGCGACTATGGCACGCGGTATCAGTCGAAGCTGTTCAACCCTGATTTCCTCAAGGCCAAGGGGCTGCCTTATCCGGACTGGATGGCAAGCGGCCCGTCGTCGATTCCCGGTGTGTTCGAGGACGCATGATCCGCAGGCTGCTTCTTTGCGCGGTACTTGCGGCCTGTCCGGTCGGGGTGGTTCTGGCACAGGAGCAAACGGCTCAGGAGCCGGTGACGGCAGATCAGACTGCACCGGCCCAGACAGGTGATGCCCCGGCCAGCGCAACCGGCGCTGACGGCGCTCCGGCTGCGGATCCGGGAACCGAGGCACCGGGCCCCGATGCCGCGGCTATCCCCGATGCTGGTAATGATGCCGTTCTTCATCCTGCCGGTGTGAACCATCAGCAGTGGATTGATACCGCAACACGCGCTGAAACCATTGTCCTTAACGGGCGCGGGTCGACATTCGCATTGGAGCGCCTGCGCAACGAGCTTGTCGGTTGGCGCGATCAGTTCATGCTCGCGCAGTCTGACAACAGTGACCGTGTTGCGACGGTACAATCCCAGCTTGAAATCATCGGACCAAAGCCCGGCGATGGGGCGCCGCCGGAGAATCAGGCGATCTCGGCCCGTCGGACAGAGCTTGAGACGCAACTTGCAGATCTGCGGGCACCCGGCATTCTGGCTAACGAGGCCTATACGCAGGCCAACGGCTTGATCGGCGAGATTGACAAGCTGCTTCGGGCGCAACAGGCACAGATGATCCTGTCGCGCGGACCTTCGCCACTTAGTCCAGCCGCCTGGCCCGAGGTGATGCAGGCGGTATCCGCACGACTCGTTGGTGGATCAAAAGAGCTGATGACGTCGCTGCGCAGCGACGTCCGGCGCGAAGCTTTCTATGACAACTGGCCGACAGTCGTTTTCTATTTCCTTGTGGCCTTTGTCCTGTTGCTGCGCGGCAAGGCCTGGATCAATACCGTGGACGAGGTCGTGCGGCAAAGACTGTCACGGGGCGAAGGGGTCTGGGAGTTCTTCATTTCCCTGACGCGGATGGTGGTCCCCTTGCTGGGCCTGACCGCGATTGCTGCCGCGCTGAATGCGACGGGTCTGTTCGGCTACCGTGCCACAAGAATGATCGACACGATCCCGCTGGCCGGGCTTTACCTGCTTTCGGCGCGCTGGATGGCCAGGCGCTTTTTTGGCGCTGACCGCAGCAACCCGCCCCCCTTCGATTTCGACGAAGGGATGAAGCAGGTGGCCCGCGCGCTCGTCATGCGTATGGGCGTAATTCTTGCCGTCGCCGAGTTCTTTATGACCTTCATCAATACCGGCGATGTCGATCCGATCGTCCGCAACATCGTCATGCTGCCGTTCGAGATTGCAGCCGGTGTGGTCCTGTTCCGCTTTGGACATAACCTGGTCCGGCAACCGGCTGCGAATATCGACTCCTCGGTCCAGACCGATCCGCTTCATCTGGGGCGGCGACTGATCATGGTGGGGGGCAGGCTGGCCATGGCGGCGGCCGTCGCGGCCCCGGTCCTGTCGCTGATCGGGTTCAGTTTCGCAGGCCGGGCGATCCTTTATCCCGCGATCATGACGCTGGTTCTGATCGGGCTGGTCCTGCTGCTGCAATGGCTGGTCTATGACATCTATGAACTGATTGTCAGGGACAAGAATTCGCGGAACGAGGCGCTGGTTCCTGTCCTGATCAGCTTTGTTCTGGCCCTGATCGCCCTGCCGATCCTGTCGCTGATCTGGGGGGCGCGGGTCGAAGATCTGCTGGAACTCTGGACCCGGTTCCGGAGTGGCTATACCTTTGGAGAGACCCGGGTTTCGCCCGAGGATTTCGTGACATTCGCAGTGATCTTTGCCGTGGGCTTTGCCGTGACGCGCGGGGTGCAGGGCATGCTCAGGACCTCCGTCCTGCCCAAGACCAAGCTGGATATCGGCGGGCAGAATGCGATCATCTCGGGATTAGGTTATGTCGGGATATTCCTGTCCGCGCTGCTGGCCATTACGAGCACGGGGCTTGATCTGTCCAACCTGGCCATCGTCGCCGGTGCCCTGTCGGTTGGTATCGGTTTCGGGCTTCAGAACATCGTGTCGAACTTTGTGTCGGGTATCATCCTGTTGATCGAACGCCCGATCAGTGAAGGCGACTGGATCGAGGTTGGGGGCCGCATGGGCTATGTCCGCGATATCTCGGTCCGCTCGACCCGGATCGAGACCTTTGACCGCACCGATGTTATCGTGCCGAATGCCGATCTTGTGTCGGGGCAGGTGGTCAACTGGACGCGGGGCAATTCGGTCGGCCGGGTGATCGTGCCGGTGTCGGTCGCCTTTGGGGCGGATGTGGACAAGGTCCATGCCATCCTGCAGGACGTGGCCGAGGCTCATCCTCTGGTGCTGATGCAGCCGCCGCCGTCTGTCGTGCTGGCCGGGTTCGGGGCAGATGCGCTGAACTTTGAAATCCGTGCGATCATCCGTGACGTGAACTTTGGCCTGTCGGTCAGGTCCGAGATGAACCAGTCGATTGCCCGGCGCTTTTTTGAGGAAGGGATCGAGCTTGCCGGTGCGGCGCGCCCCAATGCGACGCCGGGCCGTACTGCCCTGACAATTGTCGCCCCGGCGAAGCCATCCTCCGGCGACGATGCCGGCCTTGAGGAGGCGTTCCCCACATGACCATCCCGCTCTTCCGGTCGCTGACCTATCTGCGCGAGGCCCCGGGGACAGTCACGGGCCTGACGGAGGAGGGGGGGATCATCCTTGACCGTACGATCTTTTACCCGACCGGGGGCGGACAGCCGGGTGACAGCGGTGCCCTTGTCTGGCCGGAAGGGCGGCTGACCATAGCCACCGCTGTAAAGGGCCCGGGCGACGCCATTGTCCTGATCCCTGCTGAGCCAAGTGCGGTTCCAGCGGTGGGTCAGGCGATCACCCAGGAAATCGACTGGGAACGCCGCCACCGCCATATGCGCGTGCACACCGCCCTGCACCTTCTGTCGGTTGTGATGCCCTTTCCGGTGACAGGGGGGGCTATCGGCGCGGACAAAGGCCGACTTGATTTCGACATGCCCGACCTGCCCGGCGACCTTCCTGCGCTCGAGGCGGAGTTGAACGAAATGATCATGGCCGACCACAAGGTCAGCGAGGAATGGATCACCGAGGAGGAGCTTGATGCCAATCCCGGCCTCGTCAAGACGCTGAGCGTCCAGCCGCCGCGCGGGGCAGGGCGGATCCGCCTGATACGGATCGGCGCGGAGAAATCCACAGTCGATCTGCAGCCCTGCGGCGGCACCCATGTCAGCAGGACCGCAGAAATCGGCCAGGTCAGCATCGGCAAGATCGAGAAGAAGGGCAGGATCAACCGTCGGGTCACCCTTCTGTTGACCTGAGGCTATCTGCGTCCCTAGACTTGGTCCATATTGGTCGAAGAGGCATGCAGATGCGGTTTTTGTTTCTTGGTTTTCTGTGGTTGCTGCTTCAGGCACTTCCTGCCGCTGCGCAAAGCTTTGAAAACTGCAACAAGACCCAGATCGCCTATGCAACCGAGGCCCTTGATGGGGCCGAGGCCATCGTCGTCCGCGCGGCGGCCCTGGTCGGGGATACGCCGGAATATGCCACCTGGTTCGGCGTTTATTCCAAAGCCAACGCCGAACATGTCCGGCGCACGCTCAAGTCGATCGGGGCAGCCCTGCGGTCGGACCAGCTGAAGGCCGTCTGCCCCCGGATCGGCGAGGAGGACTGCTCGGTCAGCACCTATGCGAATGTCTGGCCGGATTCACCCTATGTCGTGAACCTCTGCCCCTCGTTTTTCCGGATGCCCAGCATGATCGGCGTGGTCCGCACCTCATCCGCTTTCGACTCGGGCACGCGGGAAGGCACGATCATCCACGAAGTAAGCCATTTCGAGGTGGTCGGAGGGACCGATGACAATTGCTACGGTCGCGAAGTTTGCAGCGACATGGCCCGCACCGACATCGCTGCCGCAATCGACAATGCGGACAGCTATCAGTACTACGCCGAAGACATCACCTTCGCCTATCCGCTGCCGCAGGAGTAGGCGGGCAAGGCCGGGGAAAGTGGGCTTTGGCGCCGGTCTGTGCTGGACGGGGGCCCAGCGCCACGAATGTTTCGGCCCCGTTTGTTTTGCATTATCGGGAAGTTGTTTCCTTGGTTCGGGGCTGGGCCGCAATCACCAAACTTCGTTCAAAGAACCACAGGAATGAACAAACCTTATCAGACTGCGAACCTGATGCTGCATGGTTGAGAACAGATTGTCTTACGTGTCGCTGCGGGCCATGACGCAGTTGAGGTGGAGGCGGCCCTTTCCGTTGCGGTCTGCACTGTGCGCCGATGTGCTTTCCGTTTCCGTTCGGGAGGCTGAGCGACGCCTTCAAACCGTGTCAATGCCTGGACCCGCTTTGCGGGAACGCTACCCACTTTGACGGTCGCGCCGATCGTGCATCTGCGATGGATCACGCGGATGACCGTCTCTCTCGGCGTTGACCAATCTCGTGGAAGTTCACAATAGGGTCCGTTGCCGCCACTTTCCCGCCCATCCACGATGAACGGCACTTATCCCGGTTCCCGCGTCCAACGCCCCTTGCATTTCCGTCCGCCCCAAGGATAGACAGCGCCTCACGGAGCGGTGGCCGAGTGGTCGAAGGCGCACGCCTGGAAAGTGTGTAGGCGGGAAACCGTCTCGAGGGTTCGAATCCCTCCCGCTCCGCCATTACCTTGAAAATAATCCATATTGATCAGGTAGTTGGCGGAATCTTCGGATTCTAATCCCCCCTTTTATCCCCCACTTGGCGCGGGAACGGGCTGGACTTTGCGGGAATATCGAAGCGGATTCGTTCTGTGACTGTGGCCATTTTCGGAACATGGGGGGATGGTCACACGGCGAACCGACCCCCTTCGATGATTTGGGCTTGGCCAAGAGCGGTCAGGCTTTCCAGTAGGGGTTGAACGCTGGACGCGCGGGCGCGGGCGAATTGGCGGGCGACTTGTTCGGGGGTGGCGGTGCCAAGGTCGGTCAGCGCGTTGCGGACGGCGGCGATTTGTTCGGGCAGGGTTTTGGGCCATGGGGTTTTGGCGGTGCTGACGGCGGGGCCAAGGTCCATTGCACCCTGTTCGGCTTTGACCGTTGCGGCATGGCCTGCGGGGTTCTGGTATTCGGGGCGCAGCCAGCGGATCAGGCCGCGTGCTTCCTCGGCTGCGCGTTCGCAGTTCAGGTCCACCAGACGATGCAGGATTTCATCGTCGGACAGATCGGCAGGCCAGCCATAGGCGTCGGCCACCGCCGTATCAATCTGGTCATGCAGGTCGCGCAGGATGCCGATCAGCCCTTGGTCATAAATCTCGCGGTCCTTGCCTTCGATCCGTTCCTTGGCCCGGAGTTTTTCGAGCACGTTATACATGGCGGTCAGGGTCAGCCTGGGGTGGGCGGCCTGTTGCGCCTTGCGGTGGGCGTCAAGTTGTTCGCCAAGGTGGCGCAGACGGATTTTCTGGGCGTCGGTGGGGGCAGGGAAAGGGAAGGGGTCGAAACATTTAGATTTGGCGTAAACCGGGTCATTGCCGAATCCTATCCAACTGCCTGCTGCAAGCGACCAGACCTCATGCAAGCGCGAGGATAGAATTGCGAAGTCCTCGGCACGGTCCAAACAAAGCACTATTAGCTTGTTGTCGGGCAACACCACGGCATCAAGGAACTGAAATGTCCGATACTTGGCCGTTTCCACAGTCGCGATGTAGCGTGGTAAACCTACCAGCGCAGGGCGTAAATCTTTTCGGGGTTCACCGTGAACCCACCAAATGCGCTTGTAGCTATCGCGGTTGTTTTGGTCGCGTTCAGGTTTCACATTGTCCAGAACATGTTGATAGACAGCGGGAAAGTGGCTGCGCACTTCGGCCTCTGAAAGCCCCAAGAGATCAATGGCCATCAACCCGCGTGATATCGTGGTCAGATCGCGCCCGTGGCGATATTCGCGGATATGGTTTTCCAGCCCCGGCACAGTGCCCAGCCCTAAAGCACGTGCCTCGGCAGGGGTGACGAGGAACCCTGCGCCAATAAGTTGCATGCCGCGATGGGCAAGCCCTTCGTTTGCCTTCAACGGCAACGCCCCCGCCACATCAGCCCCAATCCGCAGATCGGCAAAAATCTTACCCTTCTCAATCTCGAACCGAACAGGCCGCCCCTCGGCTTCATACTCGCCTTTGCGTTCATCAGTTACGGTGCCCAGCCGCCCCGCTGCCTTGCCCGCCTCGGCCACGGTCATGGCAATGCGCACGGCGGCCCCGTCGCCCGCGTCCACCCATGGGTGATCGGGGATGGCAAAGGTCAGGGACAGCGGCGATTTGGGGTCGGACAGGTGGGGTTCCAGCACCTTGCGGTTAAAGGTCTGGCGCAGGGAGTTTGTGGTAATGAACCCAAAGCGCCTTGTGCCTTTGGCGCGGGCCTTGTCCGTTGCCGGTTTCCATCCCCGCGCGGCCAAAGCAGCCTTTTCCCACCAGAACATTACGAAATCAGCGCTTTGCGGCATCTTGGGGTAAGCGGCCCACAGCGCCTCGGCATAGCCATCGCCCAGCGCGTCGCGCATCCGGCTGGCCCCGATAAAGGGCGGGTTGCCGACGATGAAATCGGCCTCGGGCCAGATCGCGGGCTTGGGTTTCAGGTAATCCAGCACCTGCACCCGTGCATCCGGGTCAGGCACCTGTTCGCCGGTCACGGGGTGGGTGATTGTGGTTTGCCCGTCCCAACGGGTGACGGGTTTGCCCGTTGCGTCCAGCCGGGGTTTCGTGCTGGCCCATGTCAGCACCGCATCGCGGTTTTCGATATTCTTGAAATCGCGTAGTACGGGTTCGGCGGGGCTGGCCTTGCCATGGGTGCGGAAATGCCATTGCAGATAGCCGATCCACAACACCAGTTCGGCCACCGCCGCCGCCCAAGGGTTCAGTTCCAGCCCCAGAAACTGGTGCGGGTCCACGGTATGGCCTGCCAAGGACAGCGCGGCCTGATTCTCGCCCAGATCGGCCAGAAGGGCGGTCACCTCGCCCTCTAGCCGCTTCATCAGTTCAAGGGCGACATAGAGGAAGTTGCCCGAACCGCAGGCCGGGTCCAGCACCCGCACCTCGCACAGCTTGGCATGGAAGGCGCGGACGGTATCGCGGGCTTCATCCTCGCGCCCCAGTGCGGCCAGTGCCACCGCCGCCGCCTGCACATCGCGCCAATCGGCCCGCAAAGGTTCCATGATCGTGGGCACGACAAGCCGTTCCACATAGGCACGGGGCGTGTAATGCGCCCCCAGTTTGTGCCGTTGCCGTTTGTCGAGTGCGCGTTCCAGTAGGGTGCCGAAAATGGCGGGTTCAACCTCTTTCCAATCCCGCCCCGAAGCGTCGATCAGCAGAGACAACTGCACCTCGTTCAGGGGCAGGGCACTGGCGTCCTTGAACAGGCCACCGTTGAACCTTTTCAGGTCGGTCATCAGGGCTTGGGAAAACCCGCCTGTGTTCATGGTTTCCCAAAGGCCCTTGAGGGACGGGGCGGCGTGTTCCGGGTGGCCGCGCAGCTTTTTCAGTAGGCCGGAAAAGCTGTTGTGTGGGATCAGGTCCACATCCTCGGCAAACATCGTGAACAGGCATCGCATCAGAAAACGGGCCACGTCCTGGGGGTCATGCCCTTGGCCTTCAAACGAACGGCCAAGGGCGGCAAGACGGTCAGCCACCTCGCGCGTTACCTGTGCGCTGATCTTGGCCGGGTCCAAAGATAGCGGGTCGGTCCAGATCGTGCGCAAGCGGTCACGAGTCTTTTCGTCGCGCAGATCGTCAAGGGCGATACGATAGCGGGCACCGTCGGGATGTTGTGTGTAGCCTTGGCCTTGGCCGGAAAAGTCCGCGTAAACTTCGATCACGTGGCCGACGTCCACGATCAGAAGGAACGGGGGCCATCCGTCATTGCGGGCCACGGCGCGGGCGTATCCATCGGCCTGATTGCGGGCGCGAAGCATCGTGTCATCCCAGCGCCGCGACCCTCGTTTGCCGTGCCCTTGACGCTGTTTGGGGGGCAGATCGTGTAACAGGGCAAGCTGGGCATCGTCTGTGTCGTCGGCTTGTCCTGTGCCCTGTTTCGCTTCCATCACAAACTTGCCAGACAGATACAGGTCGATAAAGCCGCGTGACTGTGTGCCCGTGTGAATGAAGGTCACAGGGCGTTCAAAGCGGTAGTCATCATTCTGCGCATCGGCGGTTGCGGGGTTTGGGGCCGGAACGCCCAAAAGCTGGGTCAGTTCAATGGCAAATTGCTGGAAGTTAGCCCGTTCGCTGCCCCCGGACGCCTTCCAGCGTGCGATAAAATCATCAGCGTTCAAGTTGCGCACCGTGTCTGCTTCACAGGTGCTACCATGGCGGAAAATGACAGGATGGCTAGGTCTTGCGTGTTCGTCTGCGCTGTCTGGGTGATTTTGCGCCACGCCGCCCAGCGCCGCCTGTGATCTTCCGCCGTGGAGTCTCTGTCTGATTTACGTTCAGTAAGGTTTGCACCAGATTGGCAGAGACAGCCATTGTCTGACCTATATTGCGCTGGGCATCGGTAAGATTTGGCGCAGTATCCGCCCGCGTGAGCGTTTGAGTCATTACATTCGGTATAGTGCAGCAGGGTCTGCCGATGACTTACACAGAATGAATGTCGATAGCACGGGTCCTGTCAGGACCAAAAAAGCTGCGGGTAACGCGCGACCTCGACTAATTTCTAGCGTCAAAATTTTCGCAGTGATTTAACTCCTACGACTGCACCGTGATAATCACAGGGTGAGCGGGGCCGAAACCCCAGAAACCGATAGAGTTGTATCAGAGCGATTGCAGAAATTTTCCAGTGATTCCGAATACTTCCTATCACTCTATGAATTCTACTACTTAGTTTATGTTAGAGATAGATATGGAATAGACGTTACGGGTCAATGAGCGGGACATGCTGGCACGCCACCCGATGAAGTATCAGAATCGTAGTTGATCCGTAAAGTGGCAGCAAGTACCTGCAATCATAGAGTAATTCTGCATATCACTTCTACCACACTGTGACCATGAAATGAAAACAGCACCAGTAACTATGTGGCGATGCTGTTTAGGCGTTGCTTGGCGAGTTATGCAGGATAATGCTGCGCCCTCGAATAGTCTGTGACCGCCCCATGCATTGTCTTGAGGCAATATAGCACAGGTCGTTTGCCATCCTCTTGCATTATCGGAGTGATGGCTTGACCAGCGCGTTTGTAACCCAGACTTTCCAGAATTCTAGCGTATTTGTTGCGCCCAATGCGAAGGCCACGGTCACGCAATAATTTATCCAGCGCCCAAGCTGACACCCATCCGTTCCTGAAACCGGGGGTATTGTCTTTCTTTGCTTCATCAATTTCCTGCTCAATCACGCCCATTGACTCGGCAATCGATTCCTCTGTGCTGGATGTTACCGGTGCGCGGTGACAAGCGCCATTTGGGTCGAATTCTGCTGGAATGTCATAGTGCTTGAGATACCACGCCACTGCGGAATACCCGCCCCCGGTCCTAAACCACCCATAAAGGTCAGGAAAGTAACGTCCGTTCATGCCGTCCCGAACCAAATCATCGGCAGACTGTTGCGCGGTGAAAAAGATCGCATAGCGCCGGTCGTTCCGTGACTTTACCACGGCATCCTTATAGTTGGTGCAGAATGCCCAATTGGCTGTGTTTCGAACCATGCGAGAATCGACGCCTTTACGTTCAACCTCAATCCACTGGTTTGTGATCATCGGCTTGAGGTCGTCGAGCATTTCGCGTCGCCCTCCCATATGAACTTCTTCAACGAGGATGAAAACCTTGTTCTCATTGTATCCGTTGAATTGGCCACCGAGTCCTTTGGCTCTGGCTTCATGTGTGTTGTGCCGACCAACCGCATAGGACACGCACGAAAACAGCGCCGTCTTGCCGTTGCCTTCACACCCCTGCAGGACAGGTGCCCACTGAAATTTGACGCCGGGATTCTGAACCACCGCAGCCATCCAAGCGAGCAGTATCTGGCGGTCACGTTCAACCGGCAACAGCTTGTGCAGCAGATCAAGGAACCGCGTCACGTCGCCTTCAACCACCGGCACATTCGGCGGGACATAGACGTTGACCGAACCGTCAGGCAGGATCGTCCCACCCGGCAGGTCAGGGCGAAAACACGTTGTGACGGCCTGCGGGAACCGGGTTGCCTTGTTCTGTGTCAGCGCCTTGAACGCCTCGTCGGTTGGCTTGGTGCCGTCAGGCATCATCTGAAACGAATGACCGCCATAGGTGGCGTTGAATTGCTCGGGCTTGAGCAATGACCCATCGGGCACAAGCACGCGGTGCATGTCGCGGATGTACACACAGCCGATAAAATGCTCGTGCATTTCGGCAATCGACAAATACACCTCGGGCGCACCACCCACCGTGGCCGTGACGACCGGGGCAGGGCGGTCATAAACGTTCTTGCACAACCGTGCCGCCTTCTGGATTGTGTCGCGTCGATAGTCCTCGCGCTTCTCATACTTCTCGCGCATCAGCGCCGACCGACGAAACAGGCGGTCCATCCGGGGCATGTCCTTGCCCGTCCAGAACGCAAGCAACGTCATCAGCGCCGAGTCAGCCGCCGAATGATCAAAATCCCTGCCATCCATGTGATAGTGCTTTGCCAGCTTGGTGGCGTCAGCGTTCCACAGGTCGGCAAATGACGCCTTTTGTCCGAACGCGGACCCGGCGCTACCAGATCGCAGCATCATGTCGATCATGGTGTCGTCGTCCTGCGTGCCCGTGTAGCGCGGATCAACGCCCTCGGGCAGATCGCCAAGGGTCTCGCGCTGCGGGACCACCTTAAGCAACAGGTCGGTGAAATCACGTTCGGGCGCGAGGTCGCCAATGGGTGCCCATCCGGTCGATCCGAACGCCACGAAACGCTGATCGGTGTACATTTCGAGCCAACCGGCCCACTTATTCCTTCTGTCTGTGAGGCGCGACGGGTCGCAGCGCCCGATGATGTGAAGGCCGGTGCCCGACTGTGACACCTCGCCCCATGCCCCGGCAAAGGCGGTAAAGATCGCCTCTGCCTCGGGCTTCCATGACCCGTCGGGCAAGCGGCATTTATCCAGATCGAAAAAAAACAGCCCATCCTCTGCCCTGATGTCAAAGGCGACCCCGTAAGGCGCGGCTGACGCCACCTCAAATGTCGTGTGGTTCTTGGGATCGTGGGCATCGCATTTCGTCCCGTCAGGCAGGCAAGGAACCTTGCGGTCCTTGCCCGTCAACGGGTCGGATTCCATGCGCCAATTCAAGAATCTGTTTTTCCAAGGCAGCACGATATTCATTTTGCACCCGCCTGTTTCCCGGCGTCCATCAGCATTTGACCGAAGGTCATTGCATCATCGGGAAAGAGGATGAAACTGACACGCTGGCGGTTATGTGGTTCTTCCGCGCCGAACAGGACCTTTCCCTGAAAAGGCAAAGCTATCATTGTTGATGGAGTCCATTCCCAGACACCATTGCCCCATTTAGCCTTTAGTTCTTCCGCATTATATAGCTTGAATAGGACATTAGTTGCCATTTTTCCACCTAAAGAATTGAATTTTCTGGATTGCGGCCTGGACCTTTTTCGTCCGGGTCGTCCTTTTATGCTTTTGCTCGGGTGGTAATCCAATCGTCGATTTCACTTTGATGCCAAGCAACAGCCTTGCCCGTGATCTTCACAGGGCGGGGAAACTCTCCACGTTGAAGGAGCAAATACAGCGTTGACCGAGAAAGACCGGTTGCGGTCTCGACATCGCCACGGCGAAGCAAGCGTTGGGTCATATTTGATATTCCTCTGTGTGCTATAATGTGCCACATGGATATCAATGGATTCTTAGCATTTAGTTCATCAGGCGAGCGCCAGAAAATCGGCAATTCAAATCTGTCTACTGGACACCTAAACTAAGATCCGATTGTTCAAAATTTTCAATGGGCTAGAAATTGTAATTTGGATCGCCTCACCCGATTTTCACCACTTTGCCTGCCTCTTGGGTTAAATAACCGGACCAAGCTTCCATCATCTTCCGCCGTTTGTCGAACACGTCCGACCGGGCATAAGCCGCCTCTGCCTTGTCCTTGATGGAATGGGCCAGTGCCGCCTCTGCCACCTCACGGGGGTAGTTGGTTTTTTCCTGCGCCCAAGTGCGGAACGATGTGCGGAATCCATGAATGTCCGCGACGAACCCCAATTCCTTGACCAGTTTGGACAGCGTCATGTCAGACAGCGCCTTGCCCGCCTTGGTGCCGGGGAACACAAGGCCCGTGCCATCGCCTAGCCCCTTGGCCTCGCGCAGGATTGCCACAGCCCGCGCGGATAGCGGGATACGGTGTTCCTTCTTGGCCTTCATCCGGCTGGCGGGAATGGTCCAAGTGGCGAGAATAGCGTGAGTGGCAGCGGTCGCCTTGCGTCCAAAGTCGATTTCGTCCCATGTTGCCCCCCGTGTCTCACCCGACCGGGTTGCGGTCAGGACCAGAAACTCAAGCGCCAACTTGGTGGACAGACCCGCACCTGATGCACGGACGGTCTTAAGGCAAGCGGGAACCTCTGCATAGGTCAGGGCCTTGCGCTGGCCCTTGAGGCTCTTGTCCCGCTTGGGCAGGGCCATGTCGATATTTTCAGCGGGGTTGTCCTGCCGCCAGCCTTGGGCGATGGCCCATTTCATCACGGTCCCGATGCGCTGTTTCACCCGCGCCGCAGTTTCCGGCTTGTCCGTCCAGATCGGGGTCAGGACTGCCAGCACATCAGATGTGTTCACTTGGCTGACCATTAGTCTGCCCATGCGGGGGAAGGCATATGTCTTGAGCGTGGAAAGGAACTGCGCCCCATGCTTGGCGTTGCGCCAAGTGGGCAGGTGGATGGCGTGAACCTTCTTTGCCGCTTCCTCGAATGTCAGGATGGCCATGGCCTCGCGCTTGGCTTGAATGGGGTCGCCCCCCGCCTGCGCCAGCTTGCGGTTCGCCAGTGCGGTTTCCCGCGCCTTGGCCAGTGAGACCAGCGCCGGGTTGCCCAGCCCCATTTCGCACCGCTTGCCGCGAATGGTGATGCGCTGCACCCACTGGCGTTGCCCGTTCGGCTGCACCCTCAGAAACAGCCCATGCCCGTCAAAGTATTTGCCGGGGGCGAGGTCGCTTTCCACCTTCTTGGCGGTCAGGGCCTTTTCCGGTTTGCGCAGTCCAGTCGTGGCCATCTCTTGTCCCCCGATATATCCCCCACTTAGCATTGGATATCACGGGTATTGTGCGGAACAAACCGGAAAGATTTGCTTTCTAACCTATTTTATTTATTGCGATATTTTGGAGTATTGTGGAACGTGCTGGAACTCAAGCAGGCGGACTCCCGCTCCGCCACTGGCCCTCGCGAAAGCGTTCTCCCGATCCGGCTGTGGCCAGATTTTTCCGTTGTTTTCAGGGGTTATGCGGGAGTGGCTGAGCACTGGTTCTTGCGTCACGAGGCCCGGAAGTGTTCTCCAAGAGCCGATATTCTCCAAGGCTGACGACTGCCCTCGTTTCGAGGTTCAGCCATAAGTGTATGTTTTAAATAGTTTCTTTCCAAACGAACAACATTGCTGTTTCGAGTTTTCAACTGCTCTCCGAACGGATCAGAGACCGAACCAATCGCCGCATGTCGTGAACTCCCGAAGTCTCTGGCGTTGTCTGCAGCCGAGATCGTTCGCGAGCCATCCTGAGCCTTCGCGTCGGCAAGAAAAGTTTACTGCGCCGCCGAGACCAGTTGAATCCTCTCGTCCAGTTCGATCACCTTGCCGAACGCACGGTTGATTTCGGTTTGCAATGCGTCGTCCTCAAGGCTGGCCAGATCGTAAATTTCATTACGGACACGGATGTACTTCGTTGCGCGTCGCATCACGTCTTCCATGCGGCCACGACCGATCTGGGCGGCTGTGGAAACCCAAGCCTCCGCAATGCTCCGTGCAAGGCGATGTTCGCCCGAGATCGACGCCCGCTCGAAGATCTGAACCATCGCGTCTTCGCTCAATTCGCGCACGAGGCCCCACCGGTCGGCGTGGCCTTCCCCTCGATCAAGGCATGTTCCGCGCACCCAGAGCCGCTGGAATGCGTTCCTG